>CALHOU010000056.1 GCA_938035945.1 uncultured Granulosicoccaceae bacterium | reverse complement strand
CCTGTTGTTGGCATAATGAAAGTGTCGGGCGATGAGCAAGCCATACAGCTGATGAATGATAGCGATTTGGGTTTAACCGCATCATTGTGGACCCGTGATATCGAAAGAGCAGCTGCCATTGGCGATAAAATTGAAACTGGCACCGTTTTTATGAATCGTTGCGATTATCTGGATCCGGCCTTGTGCTGGACCGGGTGCAAGAATACTGGGCGTGGAGGTGGATTATCCGAAATAGGATTTCATAACCTAACGCGTCCCAAATCATTTCACTTGAAGAAGGCTTGAAGCATGAACCTCACTGGAAACTGGAGTTACCCAACCGCTATTCGTTTTGGCGCCGGGCGCGTGGCAGAATTGGCCGATGCGTGTATGGCTGTGGGTATGCAAAAGCCTTTACTGGTGACAGATAAGGGTCTGGCAAGTTTGCCAATCACCGAAAACGTTCTGCAGCTGATGAGCGCTGGTAACTTAGGCGATGGTATGTTTTCGGGTGTAGATGCCAACCCTACCGAAATAAATGTTGAAGCCGGATTAACAGTCTATCGCGATGGTGGCTATGATGGTGTCATCGCTTTCGGAGGAGGGTCGGCGTTGGACTTGGGTAAAGTCCTGGCGTTCATGGTTGGGCAGACTCGACCTTTATGGGACTTTGAAGATATTGGTGATTGGTGGACGCGAGCAGATGCCGATGCAATACACCCAATCGTTGCAATACCTACAACGGCAGGCACAGGGTCGGAAGTGGGTCGTGCATCTGTTATCAGCAACTCACAAACGCATCAAAAGAAAATAATATTCCATCCGAAAATTTTACCGTCGCAAGTTATTGCTGATCCTGAACTGACGGTGGGCATGCCGCCGTTTATAACAGCTGGCACTGGCATGGATGCGTTCGCCCATTGTTTAGAAGCGTATTGCTCACCGCATTATCATCCAATGAGTCAGGGCATGGCCTTAGAGGGTATGCGCCTTGTAAAAGAGAATTTGCCAGTAGCTTATACGCAAGGGGATAACTTGGAGGCCCGAGCACACATGATGAGTGCAGCCAGTATGGGCGCGACGGCGTTTCAAAAAGGCTTGGGCGCCATCCATGCACTATCGCACCCGATTGGCGCTATGTTTAATACCCATCATGGAACAACCAATGCGGTTGTCATGCAAAACGTATTAACGTTTAACCGTCCTGCCATAGAAGAACGATTAAATGCCGCTGCGGCCTATATGGGTGTGGAGGGCGGATACGAAGGGTTTTACAATCTGGTTGGTGAGCTTAATACTCAATTCTCAATCCCCAAGAACTTAACTGAGTTAGGCGTTAAAAATCCGGATATCGAATTAGTGGTGAAAGAGGCCTTGGCAGATCCGAGCACCGGTGGTAACCCGATAGAGATGACAGCCGAGAATACAAAAGAACTGTTATTGGCTTGTCTTTGAGAACGCATTGGCTGTTGATTAGCTCGGCTTAGTGTCGAGCTCACAAAGGGCTACGGGCGTTTTAGTCGATTTGGCTCACTATTTTTATTAGTGAGAGCAAAATCGCGATGCGCCATCTCGTCGGCGTACAGATCAATCGTCGTACAGATCAATCGGCGTGCAGATCAATCGGCGTGCAGATCAATTGGCGTGCAGATCAATCAAGGTGCCGAAGTAAAAATAAGGTCTAGTCTACGAACGCTTTCTCGACCACGAATTCTCCCGGGGTATTATTCGACCCCTCACTTAAGCCTTGTTGCTCACATAGCGCTACCACATCTTTATTCATCGCAAGTGAGCCGCATATCATCACCCTGTCAATAGCTGCATTCCATGGCGACAAGTTAAGGTCCAAAAATATCTCACCAGACTCAATTAACGTTGTTGGGCGCCCTTGCTTTAATGATGGTTCGGCAGTCGTGGTTGGGTAGTAGATGAGTTTATCTTGAACCATGTCTCCTACCAATGGGTCGGTTCTTGCGTTGTCCACAATACGGCTCCCATAAACGAGCTGGGCGTTTTTTCTGCACGTATGCACAAGAATTATTTTGTTGAAACGCTCATACACATCTGGGTCTCGAATCAGCGATGCGAAAGGCGCAACGCCTGTTCCTGTGGCTATCATCCAGAGATTTTCACCTGGCAGTAAGGCGTCGGTTACTAATGTACCAACTGATTTTGATTTAACAATGACCCTATCACCGGGTACGATTTTCTGAAGTCGGGATGTTAGTGGACCGTCAGGTACTTTTATGGAATAGAACTCAAGCTCCTCATCCCAGTTTGGGCTTGCTATTGAGTAAGCGCGCAGTAGCGGTTTCCCGGTCTCATCGGGTAAACCGATCATGACGAATTCGCCTGAGCGAAATCGAAAATTGTTGTCACGACTTAGGCGGAATGAAAAAAGTGTGTCCGTCCAATGAACAACGTTAGTCACAATTTGGCTTTCCGGATTTGATAGTAGTTGTTCGTTAATTTTTATATTGCTCGCGATAGATAAAGCACTCATGCTCAAGCCTCTTGGGTGGCAGGTTGTTCACTAAAAACCGTGTGCAGTTTGCCGGGAATACCATCTTGTGCATCGGCAGTGGGCAAGGGCTCTCTTATAGTCGTTATGACTGGCCAAAGCTTTGCGTATTTTGAGTTGAAGGAAATCCAGGGCTCAGCATCTTCATGTGTATCAGCGAGAATTGCGCTGGCAGGGCATTCGGGTTCGCATACTCCACAATCAATGCATCCATCTGGGTCTATAACAAGCATGTTTTCGCCTTCGTAGAAGCAATCCACAGGGCATGCGGAAACACAGTCGGTGTACTTACAGGCTATACAATTCTCAGTAACTACGAACGTCATGCTTTTGTCCTAATAACTTTAAGGTAAACACTATTAGAAATGAAAAACTGAGTCTTGTATGTCAATTAGTTTCGCTATGTGAGCCTTAAGTGGTCAAAAAATATATCTTCCAATTCATAACTGTTATGCCGCCGAAAAAAATACAGCACTCATTTGTGTTGCTCGCATCATGTTTAAACATGATGCACTTATTTAAGCCGTATTTTTAAAAGTGTTAAGTACGGCTAAGGTGTTGAAGCCTCCAGCTATTTCATCTTTATTGCTGCGATTAATTACTGTAAGCCCCAATTAAGTGCAGTTAATAGAATGCTTTTCGTAGGATTGGATGCGCTTGTGTTCTATTAAGCGGTTTGAAGATGAAACATCATCTATGTAAAGTAATTTACAGACGAGCCATTTGATGAGGCGCAGTATGAGTCACGTCAACAAAGGTGATTAAGCGATGGATGATATTTGCGAAGGCAGTACAACGATCGAATGTGATGTGCTCGTTATTGGTGGTGGTACTGCAGGTCCGATGGCCGCGCTGAAAGCGAAGAAGGAAAACCCAGACGCGAACATTGTGCTTTTAGAGAAGGCAAACGTAAAACGTTCAGGTGCCATATGTATGGGTATGGATGGGCTTAACAATGCTGTCATACCAGGGTATGCAACACCCGAGCAGTACACCAAAGAAATCACGATAGCAAACGATGGAATAGTCGATCAAGAGGCTGTGTTTCGTTATGCAAGTGAATGCTATGAAGTTATTCAAGAGTTGGACAGCTTTGGTATACGTTTCCAGAAGGATGAAAATGGAGAGTTTGATGTAAAAAAAGTACATCATATTGGCACCTACGTCTTACCCATGCCCAATGGAGATACCGTAAAAAAGGCTCTCTATCGTCAGTTAAGAAAAGCACGCATTAACATTTCCAATCGTTTTATGGCAACGCGGTTGCTTACCGGTGAGGGGCGAATCGCAGGAGCCTTATGTGTTAATACACGCACCGCGGAGTTCTTGGTCATCAAGGCGAAAGCCGTCATCATGTGTATGGGGGCCGCTGGACGGTTGGGATTACCTACGTCAGGCTATTTGTACGGCACCTATGAAAACCCAGTCAATTCCGGTGATGGCTATGCGATGGCATACCACGCAGGTGCCGATCTTGCCAACCTCGAATGTTATCAAATCAACCCCTTAATAAAGGACTACAACGGGCCCGCTTGCGCTTATGTAGCAGGTCCACTGGGCGGTTATACCGCCAATGGAGATGGCGATCGGTTTATCGAATGTGACTATTGGTCTGGTCAAATGATGCAAGAGTTTTACGATGAACTGCAATCTGGTAAAGGCCCTGTATTTCTAAAATTAAATCATCTGGCTGAGGAAACCGTTTCAGAGATCGAGCGTGTACTGCATATCGTAGAACGACCCAGTCGCGGAATGTTTCATGAGGGGCGCGGGACTGATTATCGAAAACAAATGATCGAAATGCACATTTCAGAAATTGGATTCTGTTCTGGTCATTCTGCATCAGGTGTTTTTGTTGATGAAAACGCTCGTACTTCGGTTGCTGGTCTGTATGCGGCCGGTGATATGGCCAATGTTCCCCACAACTATATGTTGGGTGCTTTCACTAACGGGTGTTTTGCTGGAAAAGACGCAGCGCAATACGCATTGAATTTGGATTTCGCTAAGTTTGATGATGAGCAAATCGAGCTTGAGAAGCAAAGAGTGCTCGCACCAACCAAACGCAGTGACGGAATACCACCAAATCAGATTGAGTACAAGATAAGGCGACTTGTAAATGATTATCTCCAACCGCCCAAAGTCACGCGAAAAATGGAACTTGGATTAACGCGATTAGCTGAAGCTCGTGATGATATGGAAAACAACATGATGGTCAGCAATTCCCATGAACTGATGCGTGCATTGGAGGTGTCTTCCATTATTGATTGCGCGGAAATGGCGGCGGTTGCATCTTTGTACAGAACAGAAAGTCGCTGGGGTCTTTACCACAATCGTGTTGAATATGAAGGCAAGAATAACGAAGACTGGTTTTGTCATGCGATTTTGTCCAAAGGTAAGAATGGCGATTACAGCATGAGAAAAAAGGCGATAAAACCCTATGTAGTTGACATAGAAGAACATGAAGCCAGTGCATATGACAATCAGCGCTTTGTCGCTGAAGAATCTGTCACTTCCTAACAAACTACTCAAGAGAACATTTCAATGCCATTAGCAGAAACTTTAACCAGCGTTCCCGTCGTAATCGATGATGACAAGTGCATTGCCAATAAAGGATGCACGGTCTGTGTCGATGTTTGCCCCCTGGATGTACTCAGAATTGTAGATCTGGCAGACGGAACGAAGACTGCGCGAATGACCTATGACGAATGTTGGTATTGCATGCCTTGTCAGGCTGATTGTCCAACAAAGGCCGTTACTGTCTCAATTCCCTATCTACTGAAGTGATTCGTATGTTGAGATTCACAGAAATCCAAGACGTTATTGTTGAACGAGGGAAACGAAAATGAGTGCGATATTTGAATCATTTTCAGAGCTTGAAGAATTAGCGGAACAGTTAAAAGATCCCGATCCAGGTCTTCGGCACGTCACTGTGCTGCAGCTTGCAGAGACTTCAGATAACGACGCTATCGATCTATTGAAATTGGCGATTCAGGATGAGGATGAGGGTGTGCGTAAACAGGCCGCCTTAGCCCTAGGTAACTTCGATGGCGAAGAGGCTGCTGCAGCCTTGGTCATCGGCTTAGTTGACCCAGTTGTAGAGGTTGCGGAATCTGCGGTGGAGAGTTTGTGTGAGTTAAAAAATCCAACAGCCGCTGAACCAATTTATGCACTTGTTGATCACGAGCGAGCGTTTGTGCGAACAGGTGCGTTTCGAGGGTTGAAAGAACTTTGCAATCCCAATTCATTGGGCCCAGCGATTAAAGGCTTGGAAGATGCTGAATCAAGTGTAAGAGGGGCTGCCGTAGGTGTTATTGGGTGGTTAAAAGACGATAAGTCTCTGCCTGCGCTTATATCGGCAACGCGAGATTCTTCTGCTGATGTAAGACGCATTGCTTGCAGTGCCTTGGGTTTTAGCAATGCAGTGCAGGCGGGTGAGGCGATTGTTGCGGGACTTAAAGATGATGCTTGGCAAGTACGTGAGTGCGCAGCGGAGACTTTGGTCAAGGCAAAAGCAACCAATGCTCTTTCGGCACTGGTTGAGTGCCTGAACGATGAGTATTGGCAAGTACGATTAAAAGCGATCCGGAGCCTTGGGAAGCTTGGAGATGAAACAGTCGTCGACGCGATTGGTAGCTCGATTTCCAGCGTTATTCCAAATCTGAGAAAAGAGTCTGCCGCTGCATTAGGGGAGATTGGCAGTGTATTAGCCAAACCCTACTTAGACACGGTTAAAGACGACGCAGACCCTGATGTTCGAAAAAACGCGAGATGGGCGTTGAAGCAAATAGCATCTTCCTAAAAATTATTACTTGGAGCGACGAACCCGAAATTACATCTAGAACGCTGTGCCATGAAATTCAATTTAATTAGGAGAGTTTGAATGAGAAGAGTAAATAGTCGACTTACAGCCTTAGCGGCAACGATTGCGTTAAGTGTCGGTTTTGCCAATCAAGCCTATGCCGAGAAGATCAGAATCGCCATAGGGCACCAAAGCATGTGTACTGATACCTACACTGCAGGCATTGTTATCAAGGAGATGAAGCTACTTGAAAAACATTTGCCAAAGACAGGAAAATACGCTGATGCGGAGTACGACATATCGTGGTCCGACTACAGTTCCGGTGGTCCAATCACCAATCAAATGATGGCCAATAAACTCAATATTGGTGTGATGGGGGATTACCCTCTTATTGTTAATGGCGCCAAGTTCCAGGAAACAGAAAGTCTTCGCACGCTTTATGTTGCCGGCACCGGTTATAACTTAAAAGGCTCTGGCAACGCTATCGTCGTGCCGGTCGATAGTGATATTTACTCCATAGATCAACTCGCGGGAAAGGAGGTGAGTACGCCTGTTGGATCGGCTGCTTGGGGCATGTTGCTGAAAGCCATGCAAGACAACGGTATCGCAAGCTCTGACTATATCTTAAAGAATCAAAGCCCAGCGGTTGGTGCAGCTAATATTGCGGCTGGAAAAATCGATGCTCATTCTGATTTTTGTCCATGGTCAGAGCTGATGGAGTACAGAGGTACCGGCCGCAAAATATATGATGGGTCTGAAACCGGTATCCCTTATTTACATGGTGTAGTGGTCCGAGAAGACTTTTCAAGCAAATACCCAGAAGTGGTAACAGCCTTTATAAAGGCTGTGTATGAAGCCGGTGAGTGGATACGCGCAGACCCGATGCAGGCTGTGACTCTAATGGAAGGATGGACTGGCGTTGAGAAAGAGGTGCTTTACCTGTATTTCTCAAAGGGCGGACACTTAACGCTTGACCCCACTATTAAGGATGCCTGGATCGATGCATTAGCGTTCGATCACACAGTGCTAGAGAAAGAAAAGGCCATTCCGCCATTGGATCTTAATGAATGGATTACGGAAGATTTTGTAAAAGCGGCCTATTCCGAATTAGGGAAAGACTACGAAGCAGAAAAAGCGGACGTGGTTGACGCGGAGGTCGCTAACAAGGGGCTGCCAAACGAAATATGGCATTCACGCGATGGCGTAACCACCTATAGCGACGTCCCTAGTTTTTTAACGGCTATGGCCCAAATGACGGGTACGGGCGCAAAGCTTAATGCCACCTACGTTTACGATAGTGAAACCGGTCTCAAATTGTTTGGCAAGACCGCTTTCTGGGTAAAGTCGGGCGAATCCTATAATGCATTTCTTCGTAAAGGGGAGGCAGAGGAGTTTGCCGCTAGACAAAGCGGCGAGCTAATCGATTTTGAAACCGCCATAGCAAATTTTGTAAAGGAAGGATGATGCAGATGGGCCCGGTAATGAGTAGTGTTACTGGGCCCTGCCTGAATACGATCACGCTGATCTTCTACATTGGGTTTGAATCGACATGAACACGGTAATCAATGAAAGTCAGGTGCCTGTAGCGGATGATGAGCTGGCGGTGCATCCACCACCTGAAGCGGTTAAGGTGCTAGCTAAGCGGCGTATTCATAGTCATAGACCGGTTCAACATGTCTATGAATATAAGTTGGATGCGGAATTTTTCACGCCGATTTTGCTGTCCGTCTCGTCAATCTTTGTGGGCATACTTACTTGGCATTGGGTAACAGAAATAAATCTTAACTTCTACATCAATTTTGAAAATGTACCATCCCCAATAAAAGTTCTTGAAGCGTTTATCGCTCATTTAAATACCGATGTCTTCTACCAACATATTGGTGTGTCGATGCGGCGAATTCTCATAAGCTATAGTTTGGCAACGGTTTTTGGTGTGTTGTTGGGTTTGCTCATGGGGCGCTCGAAGTTTGTACGTGCGTTCATCATGCCTTACATAGAAATAGTACGTCCCATTCCCGCAGTGGCTTGGATACCGCTTGCCATTCTTATGTGGCCAACTGAAGAAGCGTCCATTATTTACATTACCTACCTTGGCGCGCTATTTCCCATAGTTATTAATACCATGCATGGCGTGCAGCAAACCCCTGAAGTATTGGTCAGGGCTGCCCGATCATTAGGTGCGTCTTCGTTTAGTATATTTTTGCATGTTGTATTGCCCGCAGCCCTGCCATCAATCTCAGCTGGTTTGGCTATAGGAATGGGAGTGTCATGGTTCTCATTGTTAGCTGGTGAAATAATATCAGGGCAGTATGGGATAGGTTACTTTACCTGGAATGCATATTCGTTGATTAATTATCAGGACATTGTGGTCGGGATGTTGGTTATTGGTTTTCTTGGAACCGCGTCGACATTGTTTGTTCGTTTATTAACTCGACCCTTCTTACGCTGGCAGGCGATAACACGCTAATGAGTATTTTGTCTCCCATTGTAACGATCATTAGAAACCAATGGGCATCGGTACTTGTTTGGGGTGTGATGTTTGCGATTGGTGCGCAGGCGCTTCAACTCATTATGTTGATGCTTCGTTTTGATGCGTTTCCAAACTACCTAATAACGTATGACTGGGTGGGCAACGCTGTTCGAATAATCAACTCCACTCCCTCTGTCAAAGATATGTTCCCGATATTGTTTGAAGAGTGGTGGATAGAGATTGGATTTATGAATTATGATTTCGGTAATGGTATATCGGAGTGGAGTCTAAATGTGATTCCATCTCGTTTGTTCATTTTGGCGACAATGGGCATGTTGCTCAAGTTATTCGTTGTGTTACTAGGTCAGAAAAGTTGCTCTCCTAAAAATACGGCGTTCGCCTACGCCGGAGCAGGTGTGGGTACTTTACTGATAAGCATGACCACCGCGGCAATGAGTTGGGTAGTCTGTTGCGCCGCACCCAGTTGGGTTGTTGGCTTGGCCATGCTCGGTCTTAGTGTTTCAGCATCGTTAGCGCTAGAAGGTTTAGGACCGTCGCTATTTTTCTCCGGCTTTTTCTTTCTGGTGGGTGCGTTACTGTTCCTATCAAGTCGTATCACAAAGTATGGTGAAGATGGTAAGCGGATTGATGCCTTGGCTGATTGCATAGATGCTAGGACACAAAGTTCGGACGTCGGTATTACAAATAATATTAACTCTAACAGCGACAGTAGTACGCTTAGCGTGAGAACTTGATGATGCATGATGTCGTTGAAATTAAACCCGTCGAAGAACCAGCAAGAAAAAAAACGCAAGGCCGGATTCAAATTAGTGATGTGTCGGTCAAATTTGGCAAAGGTGAAAAGCAGCACCTCGCCGTTAGTAATACTAACCTGACGATCGAATCGGGTGAGTTTGTGTGTATTTTAGGTCCGTCGGGGTGTGGTAAATCTACTTTGCTCAATACAGTTGCTGGTTATGTTCAACCGACGCAAGGCAAAGTAACGGTCGATGGTGAGCGCGTAACCAAACCGGGGCCGGAGCGCGGAATGGTGTTTCAGCAGTACTCATTGTTGCCGTGGAAATCGGTTTTCGACAATATCGCTTTTGGTCCTCGCATGGCAGGTAAGAGTAAAGATGAGGCAAGTGCATTGGCGAATACATTCCTATCCCTCGTGGGACTAACTAAATTCGCAAATCGATTTCCATCCGAATTATCCGGAGGTATGCAGCAGCGCGTGGGTATAGCAAGGGCCCTCGCCAACTACCCATCCGTTTTGTTAATGGATGAACCCTTTGGTGCGTTGGATTCACAGACTCGTTTTATGATGCAGGAAAATCTTTTGTCTATATGGAAAGAGTTCGGCATAACCGTGTTGTTTATAACGCACGATGTCGATGAAGCTGTCTTCTTGGCAGATCGAGTGTTGTTAATGAGTGCAAGCCCAGGACAGATTATTGGTGATCTGTCTATTCCAATCGATAGACCTCGCTCGCCTGAGATCATTGCGGATAAAACCTATATTGAAAAGCGTACCCAGTGTTTGTCATTGATAAGAAAAGAAAGTCTGCGTGCTTTCGAGGAGCAGAATGTCTGATGCGTACAATACTATTGGCACTCATGTTGGCTTTTTCGGGTGGTGCACTGAGTTCAACATTCTCAATGATAGAAAAACCTCCTGAAATGCCGAGTTTTAGTTTAACTGATCATCACGGTAAATCTTTTAGCGACCAAGACCTGAAAGGTCAATGGACTTTAGTACTGGTGGGATTTACGAGTTGCCCTGACGTGTGTCCCTACACATTAGGAAATCTTGAACATGTGCTGGCGGAAGCATCCAGTAAAATTAGTCCTAAGAATATTCCAAATGTCGTTTTTTTAGCAGTTGATCCAAACCGAGATGCTAGGAATCTAGCTGATTATGTTGGGTATTTTCATCCAGACTTCATTGGTGTGTCTGGTGGTGTTAAAGATATAGATGCGTTTGTTTCCGGAATTGATGCGTTTTATGAGTTGAAAAAACCGGATGCTTCCGGCTTTTATGATGTGTCTCATTCTGCTGATATTCGAGTGCTGGCCCCATCCGGGTTATTGCACGCGACCCTATCCATACCTATGAACGCACCGATAATCTCTGATTTTCTCCTTAAGCTGCAAATTGATTATCGTCGTGGATTGCAGTGACCATGCATGTTTATCCTTTAGTTTCGAATGTATGCATCAGTATTGCGATTTTTTCGTTGATACCTGGGTATGCCTTTGCTGACGGTGGATTTGGTGAAGATGAGCAGCCATGGGAGCGTTGTGCTTTATGCCATGCATTGGATGGCAATTCACATATGGCAAAATTTCCGAAGCTCGCGGGGCAACAGCAAGGTTATCTGGAAAAGCAGATACACGCTTTCCGAGATGGTGGTCGGACTAACGATGGAGGTCAGATGGTGAGCATAGTGACTGAAATTCGATCGGAAGATATCCGACCAATTGCTGCGTGGTTTGCAAGGCAACGTCATCCGGAACCTATAGACCATGGTGCATCTATGGATGAAGGGCGTGAAATTTTTAACGCATCGGGTTGTCAAACTTGTCACGTTTTAGCTGCGACAGTGTCTGATGTTGTACCGTTACTTAAAGCTCAACACCGGGATTATCTAACTAAACAGATACTGGATTTTCAGCAAGGACAGCGTTTGCATACATCGATTTCCAGCACCAGTGACCCGATAGCACTTTTGCGACGAACAGAAGTAGAAGCGATTGCGAGCTACTTGGCAGGTTCTTCCCGTTAACGATACAGATTCAGAGTCACTACGTCCGCCCTGCGCAATATTTTTAACGGAGCAGGTTGCTGAACTTAATGCGGGCGCAGGCTTTCTTAGCCAACTCACGGACGAAGAACAAAATCGCGTTCGCGCCATGGGGACTTTAAAAACACTAGAGAAAAGGGACAGATTGTTTACTCAAGGTGAACAGCACTTAGGGGTATGGATAATCGAAACCGGTAGAATCCGTAGTTTTTATACTGGTCCGAATGGACGCGAAATAACGTTAGCGTATTGGACGTCAGGCCATTTTGTTGGTGGACCGGAGGTGTTTGGTACCGGGCGTCATATTTGGTCGGGCGATGCACTCGAGCAAACCAATGTGCTTTTCCTTTCGGGTCGTTGTATGCGCACACTCGTGGCTGAGATACCTTCTGTGGCAATCAGTGTTATTGAGGGGCTTGTTGCAAAAGGTCGATGTTATTCGGCGCTAATTCAAATGTTAGGTACTCGAACAGCCTCGGCCAGGCTGGAGCATCTGTTAGTTATTCTGGCTACACATCACGGTCGTGAGGAAGACGGTGAGATTGTCATTGATCGAACCATCAGTTATGAACAGTTAGCCACTATTGTTGGTTCCACTCGGCAATGGGTTTCTACAACCATTGATAATTTGCACGCAAAAGGTGTTTTATCACTAACGCGAAATCAAATGCGCATCTCTAGCGTGGATTCACTACGTGCACAATTAGGTTTGAGCAGTATGGAATGACGGAGATATTCCTGTTGTACCTACTCATTATACCTTAGCGCAATATACGGAATGCTTTGGAGTGTGCTGCCGTTATTACGGTGTGAAAACGTTGATCAGTTGACTACACTTGTCCATTTTCAAGTACTTGTGAAAGTTGCTCGGCAAATTTAGCTGCAGCCACGGGCAAATGGCGACGCTTTAACGTGCCTACGTGCAACATCCCTGAGTTTATATCCCTTTCATCTATGGCTCTGTAAAGTAGATCGTTATCATCTCTGTGTACGCCTGCTGGCAAGGAATAGGTAATCAGGTCGCCTTGCTTAACCAAAGTTCTAAGTAAATAAAAATTGTCTGATTCAATCGACACATTAAGTGCTGTATCGCGTTCGGCGGCAGCTCTTTCCAGTTGTACGCGTATGCTATTGCTTTTAGTGGGTAAGGCTGAAGGCCACGCTAAGCAATCTCGAAAACGCACCGGTCCTGGCTTGTTTAATGGGTGTTGCTGATGAAAAAGCACGAGAAGCGTTTGGGGTGCTTTGGCTAAGGTATAAAAGTCGGTGGATTGCTCTGGATCAAAAACAAGTGCTATGTCGGCACTGAATGATCGCAGATCTTCAGCCGCAGACGCTCGGGTGCATACACGAACACTGAAAGTTACATTGGGGTGTTCAGCCTGATACTTTGCAATTTGTTCGGGTATCACCGACACCATGAGAGCCTGACTACATGCAATGGCCACGTGGCCACGACGCTCACCTTGTAAATCTTGAATTTGTGACTTTACGCGATCCATTTCAGCCAATTGTGTTCTGAAATGATGAATAACAATTTCACCGGCTGCATTTAACCGAACACCGCTGGCGACTCTATCAAAAAGTGGTACACCTAAATCTTCTTCCATTGTAAGAATGCGTCGATTAAGTGCGCTGGATGTGATGCTCAGAATGTCTGCCGCTTTGCGTATAGAGCCCACCCGGGCAACGGTATCTAGATATCGCATTTGTAATTGGTGTCGCATAAAAACTCCGTGCTTACTTTTTTTGCGCACCCTGAGCAAAATTGAACAGAATGCAAACACAGAGATATCTTATAGATTGACCACATCGTTGAACAATTAAATGGTCGAATAAATGAGATTCCGTAAACTACTAGAAAGAAGTGTCGCTTTAAATAGGTGCGTGCTCTTTGCAGGTGCACTGGCATTGTGCATGTCGACTTCTGTGAATGCAGAAACCAAGATGCTGGAGTTGGAGAAAGACGAACTTAAGCTTGGGTTTATCAAATTAACCGATATGGCGCCTCTAGCGATTGCCTACGAAAATGGTTACTTCGAGGACGAAGGTTTATATGTCACGTTGGAACCTCAAGCAAATTGGAAAGTATTACTCGATGGTGTTATCGCTGGTGATTTAGATGGCGCGCACATGTTGGCAGGACAACCGCTAGCGGCCTACATTGGGTTTGGTACACAGGCACATATCGTTACGCCCTTCTCGATGGACCTTAACGGTAACGGAATTACTGTATCTAATGAAATATGGGAAGAAATGAAACCTAATATTCCACTTGATGCTGACGGTAAACCCGTGCATCCAATTAGTGCTGCTGCATTAAAGCCTGTTGTAGAGCGTTATAAAGATGAAGGAAAGCCTTTTAACATGGGTATGGTTTTTCCTGTTTCTACACATAACTACGAACTAAGATACTGGCTGGCATCTGGTGGTATTCATCCGGGGTTTTATTCACAAAGTGATGTGTCTGGACAACTCGATGCTGATGTTCTGCTTTCTGTCACCCCTCCACCACAAATGCCGTCAACCTTAGAAGCAGGCACTATTCTGGGGTATTGCGTAGGTGAGCCATGGAATCAACAGGCGGTTGCAAAAGGGATTGGTGTGCCCGTCATAACTGATTATCAGATTTGGAAGAACAACCCGGAAAAAGTATTTGGTCTGAGTAAATCGTTTGTCGATGAAAACCCCAACACTACGCTTGCGTTGACCAAAGCACTTATTCGTGCGGCCATTTGGTTAGACGAGAACGATAATGAGAACAGAAATGAAGCAGTAGAAATATTGTCGCGATCAGAATACGTCGGTGCAGATGAGGAAGTCATTGGCGCCTCGATGACCGGTACTTTCGAATTCGAAAAAGGTGACGTGCGAGAAATACCAGATTTCAATGTGTTTTTCAGGTACTTCGCAACCTACCCTTACTACTCAGACGCTATTTGGTATCTCACTCAGATGCGTCGTTGGGGGCAAATAACTGAAGACAAAGATGATCAATGGTACGACGAGGTTGCCAAAGCGGTGTACACGCCTGATATTTATTTGACTGCAGCAGAACTGTTAATAGATGAAGGCTATGCCAAGGCCGAAGAATTTCCGTTTGGTACGGATGGTTATAAGCCAGCAACAGCTGAGTTTATTGACGGTATCGAGTACGACGCAACCAAGCCCAATGACTACCTTGAATCCATGTTAATTGGGATCAAGCCAGGTCAGTCACAAGGTAGTTAACGGTCAGGTCTTTTTATGTCTTCTAGAAATATACAAGCCACGCCTGGTTACGTATTTACATGGTCAGGCTTTAGCGAGAAAACACAGCATTGGTTGAACTTGATTGGCATGGGGTGGAGTGTTCATCTTGTCAAGCTTGCTGTAGGTTCAAACCGCGCCGAACAGCTGAGCGAACTTAAGAACAGCTTGATCATTCCATCATTAGGCATTGCCGTATTTTTAATGATTTGGGCGGCACTTGCACCGCAAGTCAAAACCTCATTAGGCGTGATACCGGGCCCTGCTCAAGTATGGGAGCAGGTGGGTAATCTGGCAGAAGATCATCAGCGTGAGAAGGATAAAGAGGCCCGCTTCTATCAGCGTCAAGAGGAGCGTAATACTCGTTTAATTGCCGCAGGTGATGCGGATAAGGTGAAAGTTCGCAATTACACCGGTAAAGCCACATTCATTGATCAAATATTTACGTCACTGATCACCGTTGCACTGGGCTTTTTTATCGCAACCATTATCGCAATCCCGATAGGTTTGGCTTGTGGACTATCAAAAACTGTTCAGGGTGCGGTAAACCCTTTAATACAAATATTCAAACCTGTATCACCATTAGCGTGGCTGCCGATCGTGACCATGATCGTCTCTGCGCTTTATATTGACCCTTCTAATTGGTTGCCAAAGTCGATGCTGATATCGGCGGTTACTGTAACCTTGTGTTCGCTATGGCCAACGCTAGTTAACACCACGGTTGGGGTGGCGTCGGTTGATAAAGACCTGGTTAATGTGACTCGGGTGCTGAAGTTGTCCACCTACCAGTCGGTACTTAAAGTGGTTTTACCTTCAGCTATGCCACTCATATTTACCGGCATGCGTTTATCGTTGGGTGTTGGTTGGATGGTACTAATAGCTGCGGAGATGCTGGCGCAAAACCCAGGGCTTGGCAAGTTTGTTTGGGATGAATTTCAAAATGGTTCTTCAGATTCTTTAGCCAGAATTATGTTGGCTGTTATTGTTATTGGCATTATCGGATTCATTCTAGACCGCTTGATGTTCGCTTTGCAGTCTACATTCGTGTTTTCTGAAAACTCATAGGATGGGATGATGAACTCACTCGAATTAAGCGATGTTTCATTGAGTTTTGGTAAAGGTGATAAGTCACTCGATGTATTGAGCAAGGTTAATCTTAAGGTTAAAAAAGGCGAGTTTGTGGCCGTTATCGGCTTCTCCGGTGCTGGTAAAACCACACTTATCTCTTTACTCGCTGGGCTAAGAAAAGCAGATACAGGTGCCGTATTATTCAATAATTCTGAATTGACCGAGCCCAGTCAAGATATCGGCGTGGTTTTTCAATCGTATTCTTTAATGCCATGGCTGAATGTAGAGCAGAACATAGCGCTTGCGGCAAATCTAAAATGCAAGGGTATGACAGCTACTCAGCGAAAAGAGCACATTGATTACTATATAGACCTCGTAGGTTTGTCCCACGCACGCGATCGAAAGCCAGCCGAACTATCCGGTGGTATGCGTCAACGTGTCGCGTTGGCCAGAGCTTTGTCATTAAAACCCGATGTGTTGTTGTTGGATGAGCCTTTGTCCGCACTGGATGCACTAACACGATCGAGATTGCAAGATGAACTGAGCAATATTTGTGAGAAAGAGAATTCTACTATCGTATTAATCACTAACGATGTTGACGAAGCCATTCTACTCGCAGATCGCGTTATTCCAATGACGCCGGCACCGGCTGCAACTTTAGACAAAGAATTCGATGTTGATCTTGCCCGGCCAAGAAACAGAGTAGAGATTAACAGTGATAAGCGATTTATAGATTTAAGAACATCGATCATTAAAACGCTAATGGAGATGAATTCTGATAAGAAGAATGATAATGATACGTCGCTTGTAGCGCCGAAGGTTGTTCCAATTACACAAACGGGCCGAGTGCCAAATGCAGTGGTTCAGGCTGGGAAGGGTCCAGCGTTAAACAAATACGTAGAATTTAGCCAGGCTGAGAAAATATACCCAACACCTAAAGGTCCATTGAGTGTTGTGCAAGACTTTAATTTAAATTTGCACAAGGGCGAGTTTGTTACGCTGATCGGTCACTCGGGATGTGGCAAGTCCACCGTGCTTTCAATGGTCGCAGGCTTAACAGATATCAGTAAGGGGGCCGTCGTCTTGGACGGTAAACATGTCACCAGCACAGGCCCTGATCGAGCTGTGGTGTTCCAATCACCGTCATTAATGCCGTGGTTAACCGCTTATGAAAATGTGGCTTTGGGTGTGGATAAGGTTTATCCGCATGCCAGTAAAGCCGAACGTAGGGATGTCATTTGCTACTACTTGTCGCGAGTTGGGCTGGGTGACTCTATCAATCGGTTGGCATCTGAATTATCCAACGGTATGCGTCAACGTGTGGGTATCGCCCGAGCCTTTGCACTGTCACCGAAATTACTCTTGTTAGATGAACCTTTTGGCATGTTGGACAGTGTGACGCGCTGGGAGCTACAAGATGTGCTGATGGAAGTGTGGGAAAGAACCAAAGTTACAACGATCTGTGTCACGCATGATGTTGATGAAGCCATTCTATTAGCAGATCGAGTTGTCATGATGTCCAACGGCCCCAAAGCGCGAGTGGGTAATCTGATGAAGGTGAATTTAGAGCGGCCACGATCCCGGGAAATGCTTCTATCACACCCAGATTACTACGCTCTGCGCGAGGAGTTGTTGGATTTCCTGGAAGCCTACGAAGGTGGTGCCAACCCAGACCAAAGTGTGCTTGATGCCATCGCAAAAAAGCGGCAGGTGCGCATAGATGCTCAGGCTGCGACAAGTAATGATTCCAATTTTGATGTTTGTGAGAAAGTAATATGACGGATAAACCCCAGCTGGTCATAGTGGGTAATGGTATGGCGCCTGGAAGAATGCTTGAGTATTTGTTAGAGCAAGATTCTAAAATCTATGACATCACCATCTTCAATGCTGAACCAAGAGTGAACTACAACCGGTTGATGCTTTCATCGGTTTTGGCTGGAGAGAAATCCTATGAAAGCATAGTGACACACGACGGCGCTTGGTATTCAGATCACGGTATACAGCTGTACAAAAACGCCCGTATAGACAATATCGATACCGTAGAGAAAACGGTGACGACCGAAAACGGATTTCAAAGACGTTACGATAAATTGATAATCGCCACAGGGTCAGCGCCGATCAAAATACCTGTACCCGGTCATGATTTACCGGGCGTGCTTGTGTATCGCGACCTGGACGACGTTGAAACGATGTTAAAGGCGTCAAAGGTGGCTAAGCGAGCTGTTGTCATTGGTGGTGGCTTACTAGGTTTAGAAGCTGCTGCGGGTTTAAACGAACAAGGTATGGATGTCACGGTTATTCATCTCGAATCGCACTTGATGAATCGTCAGCTAGATAAACCCGCCGGCTATTTGTTAGCGGAGTCCATGCAGAACAAAGGTATAGAGGTCTTACTGGATGCGTGCACGGAGTCAATTACAGGCGATTCCGTGGTGAGTGGTGTCTGTTTAAAAGATGGGCGCTTTATCCCAGCAGACATCGTCGTGATGGCAGCGGGTATACGGCCTGCCGTTAGTGTCGCCGAGAAAGCAGGCCTTGCGGTCAATCATGGCATTCTAGTTGATGATCATCTGCAAACCAGTAACGACGATATATACGCTTTGGGCGAATGCGTTGAACATCGTGGTCAATGTTATGGATTGGTAGCGCCACTGTATGAAATGGCAAAAGTACTAGCGGATAATTTGCTCGGCGGCGATTCGAGTTATCACGGCTCCACTGTGTCCACGAAGCTAAAAGTCTCAGGAATCGATGTATTTTCAGCAGGTGAGTTCTTAGGTGAAAATCATGAAGAGATTGTGGTTCGTGATGCTGCCATGGGCGTGTACCGACGCTTAATCTTAAGTGGCGAGCATTTGGTTGGTGCTGTGTTGTATGGCGATACCAGTGATAGCGCCTGGTACTTGAACATGCTCAAACAAAAGAGTGACATTTCGCAGATGCGCTCAACACTGGTGTTTGGACAGTCTTATCAAGGAGGGCCCGATGTGGACCCTACGGCAGCCGTTGCAGCCTTAGCCGATAGTGCGGAGATATGCGGTTGCAACGGCGTTTGTAAATCAGTTGTGGTTAATGCCATTGAAGCTGGTAATCACAACTTGGATTCAGTGCGATCAACCACTAAAGCGTCTGCCTCGTGCGGATCATGTACGGGCTTAGTAGAACAGTTACTCACATTGTCGTTAGGAGAGCAGTATCAGCGCGCTGCGGTTACCCCGGTTTGTGGTTGTACAAGCTTAGGACACGCCGATGTGCGTCGTTTGATTCAAGCAAAGTCATTAAAAAGCATCGATGCTGTGATGCAGGCACTGGAATGGAGTAGCTCGTGTGGGTGTGCTAAATGTCGGCCCGCGCTTAACTACTATTTGGTTTGCGAATGGCCAGAAGAATATGCTGATGATTATCAATCGCGTTTTATTAACGAACGCGTGCACGCCAATATACAAAATGACGGTAGTTTTTCTGTTGTGCCAAGAATGTGGGGTGGGGTGACCAATTCGAAAGAACTGAGAGCCATTGCGGATGTTGTCGACAAGTATGAGATACCGATGGTGAAGGTCACGGGCGGTCAGCGTATCGATATGCTCGGTATAAAGAAAGATAATCTACCTGCCATTTGGAAAGATTTAGGTGAGGTTGGTTTTGTATCTGGCCATGCTTATGCGAAAGGCTTGCGCACCGTCAAAACCTGTGTCGGAAAGCAGTGGTGTCGTTTTGGAACGCAGGACTCAACCGCCCTGGGTGTTCGATTAGAAAAATTCTTATGGGGGTCATGGACGCCTGCCAAGGTGAAATTGGCGGTATCGGGCTGTCCAAGAAACTGTGCTGAGGCCACGTGTAAAGACATTGGTGTGATATGCGTAGAGTCTGGGTTTGATTTGCATTTTGCTGGCGCTGCTGGATTGGATATCAAGGGCACCGAGATACTAGGTCATGTCGACAGTGAGAATGCTGTGGAAGAACACGTTGCCGCCTTGTTGCAAATGTATCGAGAGCAAGGACACTATCTGGAGCGAATATACAAGTGGGCCAATCGGGTCGGCATTGATGAGATTCGGCAACAGATCATGACAAACCACGCCACGCGGCTTGCCTACTTAGCGCGTTTTCAAGCCTCACAAAAAGTGGCGCAACATGACCCGTGGGCTGAGCGGGCTGATGGGAATCATCACACGCATGAGTTTTCCGTTCGCATGCCAATACCGCAAGAGGTAGTGGCATGAACACGTCAAACATTCATTGGTATGACGCTTGTGCCGTGGATGATATTCCAAAGCGCGGCGCTGTGCGTTTAGCGCATGGAAGTAAAACTATAGCAATATTCAGGTCATCCGATAACAAGCTGTTTGCCATTGATGATGCGTGTCCGCACAAAGGTGGGCCATTGAGTGATGGGATCGTTCATGGAGATTGTGTGACCTGCCCTTTGCACAACTGGCGAATAAACCTTGAATCAGGACGAGCGGAAGGTTCGGATGATGGGTGCGTTAGTACTTATCCTGTGCGCACCAGCCAACAACGCGTGTACGTTGAATTAACTGAAGTGCGAGACATTGGTTTCGCATGAGCTCTTTTAGCACATGTGTTCCAACCGTTACTCGAACCACCTGTCCTTATTGTGGGGTTGGTTGTGGAGTCGAAATAACTTCGTCGCCACAAGGGGTGAGCGTCAAAGGTGACAAAGAACATCCGGCCAATATCGGCCAACTTTGTTCAAAGGGATACGCGCTGGCAAAAACCTTGGGTTATGAAAACAGATTACTTGGGCCAAAAATTGATAATAAAGAAGTTTCATGGTCGGATGCTCTTTCCCACGTATCGGATGAGTTTAAAAGGGTTAGAGAAACGTACGGGCCCGAAGCCATTGCTTTTTACGTTTCTGGCCAACTGCTCACTGAAGATTATTATGTTGTTAATAAACTGGTAAAGGGGTATCTGGGTACTGGAAACATAGATACCAATTCGCGATTGTGTATGGCGTCCAGTGTGGCAGGTTATAAACGTGCATTTGGTAGTGATACCGTGCCGGGCTGTTATGAAGACTTAGAACTTGCCGACCTACTGGTGTTGGTTGGGTCTAATTTAGCGTGGTGTCATCCTGTGTTGTTTCGTCGCATAGAGGCTGCGAGAGAAACCAATCCAGCGTTAAAAGTGGTGGTGATAGATCCGCGATTCACAGCAACGGCACAAATGGCGGATTTGCATTTACCGATTGCACCAGGCGGCGAGAACGATATCGCCTTGTTTGTCGGTTTGTTGAATAACTTAAGCACAACCGATTCGCTGGATCAGTCCTGGATCAGTGGTCACACCGTGCAGTTTGATGATGTACGAAAGGCTTCCACACCATGGACAATTAAGCAAGTGGCTTATCGTACAGGCTTGGCAGAAGTTGATGTCGCTGAATTTTACCGCTTGTTTCGCAGCACTAAAAAAGTGGTCACGGTTTTTAGCCAAGGCGTCAATCAGTCAAGTTGTGGTACTGACACAGTGAATAGCATTATTAATGTGCACTTAGCGACAGGCAGGATTGGCAAACCGGGTTGTGGTCCCTTCTCGATTACCGGACAGCCTAACGCGATGGGCGGGCGTGAAGTTGGCGGTTTAGCCAATACGTTAGCGTGTCATATGGACATAGAAAACGCCCAACACCGAGATTTGGTGCAGCGATTTTGGAGTGCACCGACGATGGTTGCGAAGCCGGGGCTCAAGGCGGTGGATTTATTTGATGCCGTCAAAGCTGGACAGATCAAGGCTTTGTGGGTGATGGCCACAAACCCTGCTGACAGTATGCCTGCTGCCAATGAAGTAGCGCAGGCCATTGCCGAATGCCCTTTTGTGGTGGTATCCGAGGTCAGTTCCAGCACCGATACGCTCAATCTTGCACACGTCCAATTACCCGCTCAAGCTTGGTCTGAAAAAGATGGCACCGTGACCAACAGTGAACGAAGGATCTCCCGACAAAGAGCCTTTCGTACAGCACCGGCTGAAGCAAAGCCCGATTGGTGGGCAGTGTGTGAGGTTGCGAAGCGAATGGGTTATGCCGATGGGTTTGGTTTTCGAAGTGCATCTGAGATCTTTGCTGAGCATGCAGCTTTGTCCGGTTTTGAAAACGAGGGTTCGCGGGATTTTGATATTAGCGCCTGCGCAAACATAACAGTAGATAAGTACGATGCGCTCACTCCCTTTCAATGGCCGATGTCGGCCGCTAGCTTCAAGCAAGACGACAAAGCCAGTGCCCGCATGTTTACTGATGGACAGTTCTTTACCGCTGATCGTAAAGCAAAATTTATCAATGTGAATATTCCAGACACGGGTGCTGCGCGAGCAGAACGTGTCTTAGGTTCAAAAAAAGCTTCAAGAAAAAATCCATCGATACTATTAAACACTGGGCGTAGTCGAGATCAGTGGCATACCATGACTCGTACGGGCTATATCGACTCGCTAAGCAGCCACATTGGTGAACCCTATGTTGAGTTAAACCCTGCCGATGCAGAACAACTTGGACTGCAGGAAGCAACAGTGGTGGATTTGTCTAACAAGCAAGGTCGTATCACCGTTCGCTTGTTAATCAGCGAGCAAGTATTACCGGGTACCGCTTTTTCTCCTATGCATTGGAGTGATGTATTTTCTGCTAATGCTCGAGTCAATGTACTGAGCTCAAAAAAAACAGATCCCATCTCTGGACAGCCTGGACTTAAATACCAACGAGTACGCGTAACGGCTAGTCCTGTTCTGAGCTACGGTGTGATGGTAAGCCGTTTAAAGCCAAAGAGCTTGGGCTTCTTGCATTACTGGGCGATAACGCCTGTGAGCAATGGCTGGAAAATAGAGTTTGCATCACAACATAAGCCAGAGCAGCTCATGCATGATTTTGTTGCTCGGTCCAAATTATCTATGATTCAATACCAAGTTGTGACCAGTCGTACCAGCGACGGCAGTCAGTTTAATACGTGTTGGTTTGACGGGCATGAGTTAATGCAAGCGGTGTATGTGGCCGATTGTCCTGTATGGGCCCCGCGCGAGACAATCTGTGGATTTCTAAGCGAATCGTTTTCCTCTGCACAAGAAAGACTAGCTGCGTTGTCTGGCGCCGGTCGGCAAGGCCAACCGAAAAAAGGAACTATTGTTTGTAGTTGTATGAGTGTTGGTCGTGCTGAAATTGAACGAACAATCAATGATGGAGCCGTCACCGTTGAATTGGTTGGCAACAGTTGTATGGCCGGAACGCAGTGTGGGTCATGTCAACCGGAAATAAAGGCCTTATTAAAGAAAACTATCAAGCCAATAAGTACAGGTGAGGATGAACTACCTAAAGTGTGTGCATAGGAGTTGCGGTCTGTCAATCCGTTAGGTTATTGAAGCTAAATGGCTTATAGAGTTAGATTTAAGCACATAGCCATGCTTATAATGCGCTTTTACTCTAACCGGTTTCGATTGAGCTTATGTCAGCATTATTTTCCCCTCTCACCCTGCGTGGCGTAACCTTGCCAAATCGAATCGCTGTATCACCGTTGTGCATGTACTCAGCGGTAGACGGTGTTGCACAGCCCTTCCATTTTGCTCATCTAAGTACCTTTGCCAGAGGTAAAGCAGGGCTAGTTTTTTTTGAGGCTACAGCCATATCACCTGAAGGCCGTATTACGCCCAATTGTCTAGGCATCTGGAATGATGAACAGGCAGCCGCGATCAAACCCATTGTTGAATTTATTAAAAGCATGGGTGTGGTCCCGGGTATTCAGTTAGCTCATGCGGGTCGCAAGGCTTCAACGGCTGCACCATTTAATGGTTCAAAACCCATTCCTTCTGATCACCCGGATGGTTGGCAGTGCGTTGGTCCTAGCCCGGTTGCTGTGGGTGAAGGATTTGCTACCCCGGTAGAGCTCAGTATTGATGGTATAAAAAAAATCGTCAACGACTTTGTCGATGCCGCCACTCGTGCGGTGGACGTTGGCTTTAATGTCATCGAGCTCCACGGTGCGCATGGGTATTTAATGAATAGCTTTTTATCGCCAATTTCCAATCAACGCGGTGATGAATACGGTGGTGATATTAATGGCCGAATGCGATTTGCGCTTGAAGTAGCTCGTGCCGTTCGTGAAGCGGTGGGTGAAGATGTGGCCTTGTTTTTTAGAATTTCGGCCGTTGACAGTGCTGAAGGGGGATGGAATATGGATGACTCAATAGTTCTGTCCCGCGAATTAGACAAAGCAGGTATTGATGTTGTTGACTGTTCTGCCGGTGGTATCTACGGTGGCCCTAGTTTTCGTGTCAGCGATGAGGGTAAGCCGCTGACTAAATCGTCGGCAAGAGCGCCTGGATTTCAAGTTCCTTATGCTGAACGGGTAAAAAAAGAAACTGAGCTGCACTCGATGGCTGTTGGAGTAATCATCGACCCACTTCAAGCAGAAGCTATTATAGACAATGGCCAAGCAGACTTAGTCGCGTTAGGGCGTGAGATCATGTACAACCCGTTTTGGCCTTTACACGCCGCGCAGACTTTGCAAGCTGACGCCGACTTTAATCTATGGCCACCCCAATATAAATGGGCAGTCGATCGGCGTGAACAAATACGAAAGTTAAACGAATGAATGCAGTTAATTGCACTCCCGCCCGTCATTGAGCTGTACGCCAACCAAATTCTCTCGAGTCACCACTTCAATATGTGTTGGTTTTGTTTGTATTGACTTGTCTTCCAGATGCGCGATAACTGTATTTACGGCCTGTTCGGCAATGTTGCGAATATTCATATGCAATACGATATCCATCGTACCGTCGAGAAGGTGGTGTTTGGTTGATTGGGTTAGGTGGTGGCCAATGAATACAATTTCATTCTCAACGCCTAAGTCGTGTAAAGCTTCTGCGATGCTGGAGTTGGCAGCGCCAACGTTGTATATGCCAACTAATTCAGAATGAGTATCTAAAGCTTGCTTTATAAGTTGGTAGGTGCCGTTCTTTTCATCATGCCCGACCAAGGTTATGACTCCTTCAATGTGTCTGAAGTCATCACGCACCGCTGATCTAAATCCAACTTCTCTATCTTCATGGCCTCTATAGAGTTTTCCACCTGTTACAACGGCGACGGTTCCTTTCTGTCGGGTGAGTCGCCCCATTAAATATCCAGCGGTGCGTCCGGCTGCGCGGTTGTCAATACCCACCGTGCCGATCGTTTTAGGTGTAGACAATCCGGAGAGTAAGGCCAGAGTTGGTATTTTATGGTCGTCCAGAATTTCCACGGCGGCCGCTACCCTTGGATGCTCTAAGGCTTGAAAAAGTACTGCATCAATTCTTTGCCCTGTGCATGCGACAAGTTTGCGCGCTAGCAATGCTGGGTCTAGTTTTTTAACAAACTCGCATTCTATGGTTGCATTTCCTTGGGTTCCAAAGGCTTGTAGGGTTTGTGCAAGATATTCAGTTGACGGTCCGGCAAAACTGGGGAGAATGGCTTTTAATCGCCATGGAGGTTGGCGCGACTTCGATAAGTTTCCAGATTCGAGAGCTGCTTTGGCTTGCAGCACTCGCTGTCGTGTGGATTCGCGAACATGACTTCGATTATTGAGCACGCGATCCACAGTGGCTGGTCCAACACCTGCCATTAATGCAATTTCTTTGATCGTTGCTGCTTGCCGAATTATTTGCGTCTGATCAGTTTGTGATGACATCAAATCACCTCAAAATATTTGTTTTAACTTGATCCAATAAATCAATTTTTATCTCACTGCACATGCCCTGTGGCGTGTTTGTTATGTCTGTACATCAATTCATGTGATTTAGTGTATTTGATCGATCTCTATTAATCCATGTTTGCTAATGTTGGTCAAACGGTTTGAGGTATTAGGGTGGAATGAGATGATACGAACAGGCGTTATTGGTCTAGGCGATATGGGTAGCGGCATGGCCAAGAATTTAATATCTGCTGGGTTCACCACAGCTGGATTTGATCTGTCGCAGCACCGTGTTGATGCGTTTCATGAGCTTGGAGGGCAGGTGTGCACTTCTGTTTCTGAGGTAGGTAAGCAATGCGGTGCGGTCTTTGTCATGGTGATGAATGGGGAGCAGGCTGCTGATGTCATTTTAAGTGAGGGCGGTCTGGTTAATACACTGGCAAAGGGTTCGGCCATTTTGCTTAGTGCGACCATTAAACCCAGTGAAGCACAAGCAATAGGCCGAGCTATGCAAAACAGTGGTATTCACTTAATCGATACGCCGGTATCGGGTGGTTTTAATGGCGCTCAATCGGGTACATTAACTATGATGGCCGCAGCCTCGCCAGCTGTGTTGGATGAGTATCAGTCTGTGATGCAGGCTGTTTCCAGTACGATTCATCGGGTAGGTGAAAAACCCGGTGATGGGCAAACGATGAAAGCTTGCTTACAAACTTTAATCGGTTCCATATTCTCAGCAACATTTGAAGCCACGACTCTGGCGGCGAAAGCTGGGGTGAATGCGGATGCGATGTACAACGTATTTTCAAGTTCAGGTGCTGGTTGTGGTGTGGCTAATACGGCTTTGGAAAATATAATAGATGGGAAATTTGAAGACACGGGTAGCCACATAAATACAATGCACAAAGACTTAACAATATCTTTGGATTTGGCAACGCAGTTAGGCGTACCCATGCACACTGCATCTACAGCTATGCAGCTTTTTCATGCAGGTAAAACGAAATACCCCGATGGCGATAATTGGGTAGTCACAAAAGTACTAGAGAATATAATCGGAACCGAGCTGCGTCGTTAACAATACTATTTGGAATTTAACTATGAAATTAGGCGTTATTTGTGACGGAATTAGTCGTGACCTAAAGCACGCGGTCGATGTGATGGACGAGTTTGGGTTGGAGTATGCAGAGCTTCAATATGTTGGTGAAAAGGAAGTCGGCGATCATAGCGCAGAAGAAATACGTGAAATAAAAGCCCTGCTTCGTGATCGAGGTAAGCCTGTGTCATGTTTGTCACGGCATATCTTTGCGGGCATGACAACCGCCAACAAGCCGGGTGATGAATTGCATACGAAACACATGGATGCATTGAAGCGTGTTATCGACATGGCGCATGAATTGGAATCCCCGTTGGTTCGAATCATGACCAATAAAAAAGAACAAATTTTATGGGGATTAAACGGTGCCGAAAAATGGAATGTTGCGCACGGTGCCTGGGACTCACTGCCACCACTTATAGCGCCGGCTTGTGACTTAGCCCGTGCAGAGGGTGTGACCCTAGTGGTTGAAACGGGTAACGGCACTATGGTTAATTCGAATTACACCGCGCGAAAATTAATCGATGATCTGGATGCGAAGGATGTGCTCAAGGTTCTTTGGGACCCTGCCAATAATTGTTGGTGCCACGAAAGGGCTTACCCTGATGGGTATGACGAAGTAAAGGAGGGTTATCTTGGCCACATCCACATTAAAGATGTACAGGTTGATACACCGCGTGCTTTGCTTGAGGTTCGAAAAATGGGGGAAGGGCAACTGGCCGATCAATTTACGCCAATTGCCGAGGCGCTCAAAGCCGATAACTACACTGGCGTTATTTCGTTTGAAAGTGTTTATCACACCGGCGATGGTAATTTTGAAAACGGATTTAGGCAATGCATCGACTTGTTTAAACACACATTTGCGTAAAGCTGCACCTACCGCTTAGTGTATCCTGTATGGGTGTTTCCAGTAATGTGGTTACTAAGGTGAATATTAAGTCGAACTATCCGCCATTATCAGAAGTAAGAAAAACACTTCGGGTCAAGTGGTATCGCTGCCCCATCAGTCATGAGCGCTTGCGCGAATTATCCACCCGCTCAGATAAACAAGGCTGGATTCAGGCTGGCGGGCACCTGGCAGTTTATATTGTATTAGCTGTTCTTAGCGTTGTGTTCTGGCTGCAGCACGCTTGGGTCGCATTCGCTTTATGTTTATGGTTGGTTGGTTTTGTAGCAACGTTTTTTAAAGGCACCGCGGCGCATGAGCTGGGCCACGGCACGGTATTCAAATCGAAATTCCTAAACCAATTATTTCTACACATAGTTTGTTGCATAAGCTGGTGGGATCCGTATGACTATGGGGCGAGTCATACTTACCATCATCGATTCACAACCCAC
>CALHOU010000055.1 GCA_938035945.1 uncultured Granulosicoccaceae bacterium | reverse complement strand
GTGTTGGAAAATATTATCCAATGCGCGTTGCATATCGTCTTCGGTGCTTAGCCCGGCCGGTATCACAGCACCGTTGAGCAGTGTTTTTGCGCCAGTGTCATGAAACTCTTCAACTGCGACCATGCGACCTTTAAATGCACTGGTCGATAGATTTGTATCGCCCCAGTAGCGCGATGTTGGATATTCCCAGCCAGTAAAGACGCGGGCGAACTCTTCGATAGTTTGTTGTGAATAAGTGGGTGTTGGATTATCTCGGTTAATTATTTCGCCGTTGTTATCCAATTGGAATAAGCCAATGGAAAATAATTGCAGCACTTCGCGGGCAAAGTTTTCATCGGGTCGAATATTGCGCTCGCTATCGGCCTTCTCGTTTCGTACCATGGATAGATAAATACCCATCACCGGATGCAAAGTAATGTCTGTGAGCAATTCTCGATAATTGCCGAAAGCGTGACTGCCCAGCATGTCGTAGAAGTCGACGATGCCGTATTGGGCGTTGCTTAATGTGTAGTCGATATCGGATACGACGAAAATTTCGCTCATCGCGAAAGCCACGCGCTGGCGTAATTGGTCTTCGGCATTAACCGCTGTTCGCCACCACACATAGTGGCGCGGAGGACGTAGACTGCTGTTTCCGTACTCTCGAACGAGTGGTAATTGCACAGTTTGCGGCAACGCCATTTGCGCATCAATCCAAGACTCTAAATTTGGATGCGAAGTAATATCTACGAGCCCTAGATGGCTTATTCCAAAGCTTGCCTGATTAAGCATGCGCGCAGCGTTGATCGATGAATCACTTTTTGTCAGTGGCTCTGTCAACAATATTGGAGATAGCGTGTATTCGGGCCGATCAATTTGGTTGAGAGGCGCATCGCCATCGCTGCTGCCACCGCAACCGATAAGGCCAGTAATCACAACCATTAATGTCACGACAGTGATTGCGACCAAACTAAAACGCTTCATCGTGCTCTCGCTCCCTTGCCGTGATGTTTAACGAGTGAGTAGCCAGATTTTTGCAAGCGGCTACTAATATGAGTATAACGCGCAGCGTATAGGTTGCCAGATAAAACTAGCCGTAAGCACCAAGCAGCCTTGGCCTGTTTCATTGCCATAACGCAATCTGACCAACGCTTCAATTCACGTGGAGCTATGCAAGCTTAATAACTTGGCCTTGTTGCGAAGATTGTTGTGCCGCCATACCCATGCGCACCGCCAACCAACCGTCAGCAATAGTCACTTCGGGCGCTTGTTCGCCAAGTACCACCCGACGAAAACCTTGGTGTTGATAAAACGTTGAACCGTTATGATCGCCAGCGGCTAGTAATTCAGGGTCGACCTTTACTTCAATAACGCTTGGGCCACTTGGCTCACGCGGGCTAATCACCAAGCGAGGTTCTGGAGGCTCGCCAAGATGACTTGGCCAAAAACGTGTAGGCCCTGGAATAAAGCACTCCAGCTTACCCTTAGGGCCAACCGCACTGATGTGCTCCTGAAATTCAGAGCCTTCGGCAAACATCGACAATTCAAGCATGGTTTTCATGCCATTCTGAAAGTCAAATATCGCATAGGCTGCATCCCAGATATCGGAACGCTCACCGTTATAGTGCTCATCCAAATGATTCACCATTTGCGAACCCGAGGCCATCACTTGTGTAGGCTCGGACTTCGTGATCAGGCGCATTAAATCAAAATAGTGACAACACTTCTCAACCAAGGTCCCGCCAGAATATTTATTGAACCGGTTCCAGTCATCTACTTTTTCTAAAAATGGAAAACGATGCTCCCGAATGGTGAGCATGCATACACCCCCCGTCACCTCATCAACCATGTCGATGAATTTGGTTAACGGTGGCATGTAGCGATATTCCATTGCAACCCAGATCGGCGACGCATAGTTTTGCTGTAGATCCTTTATAAAGGCTTCGTCGTCAGGGTTAGTCGATAGCGGCTTTTCAACTAATATTGGTATCGAACGTATTGCTGTAATCTGTTTAAGTTGTTCCACATGCATGTAGTTGGGACTAACAATGACCAAGCAATCAAGTTCAGGATCTTGTACCAGTTCATTTAATGAATCACGAAAGAGAACGTCGGGCACGAGTGCTTTAGCGGCATTGCGCATGCCTTCATCAGGTTCATGAATAGCATGGACACGACAATTTTCTAATAGTTGGATATTGCGGATGTGCTCACCGCCCATCATGCCGCAACCGAGTATGCCGTAATTCAAAGTCTTCATGATTCTCTATTGATATCTTCTAGATAGTCTCGCAACGTATACCATTTTACCGTTGCGCTCACGCCCAAGCTGCCAAACATATGCAGTGCAAATTTATTTGGACGAGTGATGGGGAATGCGCTGATGGATTCGGATCCCGATAAAACATAGTCGGCGAGCAACGCGCCCATTTTAGAACCCATGGCTACACCGCGTCCGTTGTAGCCCATACCCGCAATAAGCCCCGGGGCTATTTCGTGCATAAACGGTAGCGTATCCTTCGTCATTGCCACGCGCCCTCCCCAATGATAGTCCCAATTCACTTTCGATAGTTCAGGGAACACCGCGATAGCGCGTTTCTTCACGTTGATAAAGTCGCTAAACTTAAACATATCGCGTGAAGGGCCATGATCACCCACACACAGTCGGCCATCACGGTCATAACGAAAGTATAAAATCATGCGGCGCTTATCAACGAATGTTACTTGATTCGGCAAGATGGATTCGCGAAGTTCTTCGCTTAATGGTTCGGTCGCGGTAAGTACACTGCGTACCGGTACCATGGTTTTATTCAACCCGGGTATCAGGCCATCGGTGTAGGCATTGGTGCAAATCAAAACTGTTTTAGCATTAAGCTGACCGTCGCCGACATCGACCCGCCAACCATCACTGCGTTTCACCAACTGTGTCACGGCCGAATTCGTAAACAGTTGTACACCCAGCTCAATCGCTGCACGCGCCATTTCGCGGGTATACGATAAGGGTTGAATTGAGCCCGCTATCGGACAAAACATGCCGCCGATATAGTTTGATGTGCCCGTTCGCGCAAGCAGCTCGTTTTTATCCAAAGCCTCTAGCTGCAAACCGAACGGCGCATACTCAGCAATAAGTTTTTGCTGTTGCTGCAAGTAAAAGTGGTTGGTAGCCGACTGCACCCATCCGTTTTGCACCGCGTCACATTGCAGGCCATGCTCACGCACTACGTTGAACACATGACTCGGCGCATCGACCACAGCCTCAACCAGACGCTCACCTTGTTGTGTACCAAATTTTGCAACTAGCTCATTTGGGCTCAAGTTCAAGCCCAAGTTGACCTGCCCGCCACTGCGGCCGGAAGAACCAACGCCCAACTCACCCGCCTCCAGGACGCAAACATCAACGCCGTTTGACGCCAGTTTCAATGCTGCATTGAGTCCAGTGAAGCCGGCACCGACGATAACCACGTCACAATAATGGCTTTCGTGAAGTGGTTCTGTGGCAGGAGCGTCACTTGCCGTGGCGTTCCACAGCGAGTCGGCAAAACCGTCTATGAGCTTGCTTCGAGTCATGATAAAGTTAGCGTTCCAGCCATATTGGAGTATTTGCAGGAATCACACGAATCACTACACCAGAAATTTGGTCGCGTGCCCTGCTCTGAGCAACCTGCATTTTAAGCTGAAATACGCTTGCCAACACAGGCTGCCACTTGTAAAACCAACATTAATTACAGGATTTATTATGAAATTACCACAGAAGTTTGCCGGCCTTTTCGCCGCTACTGCCACTGCATTCGCAGTTAGCGCTCCGGTTCAAGCCGCTGACGAAGTAAACGTAGCGTTCTTCCTTGAGTGGGCTACACCTAACATGATCGCTAAAGTTGAAAAAGCTTATGACGATGCGATGGGCGTTAAAGTTAACTGGATTAACTTTGAAGCTGGTACTCAAATGACAGAAGCGATGCTTGCGGGCGATATCGATATCTCTTACAGCCAGGGCCTTGCTCCTTTCATCACTGGCGTTAACGCTAACGCACCAATCAAGACGGTTGGTATCGCGGTAGGTTATCCAGCGAACCCATGTATCGTTAAAAGCGGTTCTGGTATCACTATGGACAACGCTTCAGAATTAGAAGGCAAGACAGTCGCTGTTCCATTAGCAACCATGGCTGACTACAGCTTTCGCATGCAAATGCGCGCGCTTGACGTTGACCTAAGCACGCTGACTATCGTTGACCAAGTGCCAGCTGATGCAGTTGTATCACTAACTGACGGTAGTGTTGACGTTGCTTGCCTATTCGGTGGTGACTCAATCAAGAACGCTCTAGAAGCTGGCGACAAGCTAATGTCTGACGCTGACATGCAGAAAGCTGGCATCATCAGCTTTGACGTTGTATCAGTAACTGATGCGTTCGCTAAAGAAAACCCAGACCTAGTTAAAGCATTCATGGAAGTCACTGACGAAGCTAACGCTGCATTCGCTGCAGACCAAAGCAAGCTAGACATGATTGCTGCTGAATCTGGTATGGACAAAGAAACTACCATGAACCAAATGGCAGACTTCGTTCTACCTTCAAATGCTGAACAGCTAAGTGAGTACTTCAGTGAAGGCGGCCTGGCTGCTCAAGCTATTGCTGTTGTTGGTGGCGCATTCGCAACTGACGAAAACCCAGCGCTTGAAGACTACAGCAAAGTTATCGATACTTCTTTCTTGAAGTAATCGTTTGCTAACTCTTAATTGAGTTGAAAGAAAGCCCCGCTAGCCGGGGCTTTTTTTTGGCGATTTTTTACAACGCGACTGCCCTGCAAACCAAGTCAATGCAGCTTAATATCGGCCCTGGTGGCTTTATAAATGGAGTCACCCAACATGATCAACAACATCGCGCCAAAACCGTGTATCGCACTTTGGTGCATGCGGTACAACGACAAATAAAACAAGCGGGCCAACCAACCCTCAATAAACACCGTCCCCTTCATCAGGTTGCCCATCAAATTTCCAACGGTAGAAAATTCACTCAAACTGATCAGACTGCCTAAGTCTTGGTATTTAAATGCTTTCAGCTTCGAACCATTAATACTCGACACCAGATTTTTATAGGCCACTGCCGCCATTTGATGCGCCGACTGCGCACGCGGTGGCACGAATGAGCCATCAGCCATAGGGCACGCACAGCAATCACCAATCGCAAAAATATTCTCAACACCATTCACTTGCAAGTAAGTATTTACCTTAACTCGACCGATACGATCACACGGAAGTTCACTTGCCGCTAGAAAAGCCGGAGCCCGAATACCAGCAGCCCAAACCACAAGGTTTGCACTGATGTTCTCTTGCGTTTGCGTTATCACCGCATCAGGTTCAATGGCACTTACCATTGTTTCCGTACGAACCTCCACCCCAATTTTCTCAAGCTCACCGGTGACAGATTCGCTAATGCGCTCTGGCAGTTGTGCCAGTATTCGTGGCGCCGCCTCCACAATCATGACCCTTAGACGATCGCTTGAAAACGCATTGAATCCGTATTCGGGCAAACGCTTGGCAACGTTGTGCAGGTCGGCTGCCAACTCCACACCGGTTGCACCAGCTCCCACTATAACTACAGACAATCGCGCACTGGCATCCGTACTTGCATGAATTCGATGAAGTTGATTTATAAATTGTTGGTGGAACTTCTCTGCCTGCACTCGCGTATCTAATAACAAACAATGCTCCATAACCCCTTTCGTGCCAAAGTCATTGCACAGGCTTCCTACGCACAACACTAAGCGAGAAAACGTAAGCGTACGCTCAGCAACAAGCACATCGCCCGACTCGTCTAAGATAGTTTCAATATGAATGTGCTGTTGATTAGCGTTTACTGAATCAACCCGACCCAACACAAAAGAAAACCGGTGTTTTCTTGCCAGCATCAAATAACTGGTTTCGTCGTGATTGCTATTTAAGGAACCCGTTGCAATCTCGTGCAATAGAGGCTTCCAGATATGGGTTGGATTGCAATCGACTAGCGTCACGTTTACGTCTTTATTTTTTCTATATTTCCTTGCAAGCTTAACGACCAGCTCTAAACCACCTGCACCACCACCCACAATAACAATTTGTTCTGCCATGACTATCGCGGCTTTTGCCAATCGATGATGAGCGCTGGCATGTGCGCATCGACCTCGCCACTACCGCAAATCATCAACACGACTTGTTCGGGTTTGGTTGCAGCAGGTAGGCACAAAGTGCCTTCTAGCTTGGCGCCATGCACTTGAATGTTTTTATCTATTTCGATTACCAAATCGTTTTTCATAATAAATCTAAATAGTCCTTGTCTAATCAGCCGATAATCAAATTGACAGTTACCTGAAATTGCCGCTCATTGTCAAAATAGCGCCCCAACAACCACACTTTGATGCTACTACACTTGCTGGGTGTCGGCTCCCTCACACTTATCCCTTTTACGCTCAATAGCCATGTCGATTGCGCCATTACACACACCACTAAAAGCGGTATCATAGAGATACCTATCGTCTTAAGAACACCAAAGCCATTGGCTAGAGACTAACCCAAACACTGACTTTAAATTGGAGAGGGCGCGGTCATCCACCGCACAATGCCCAGTAAATCTATGAGCACTTCAAACGCTACCAACATGGCTGCGCAATCAGCCCTTAACAACGATCTTGCTACATCAGACCCAGACATCCAACGCTCTATTGATGCGGAGCTTGGTCGTCAGCAAAATGAAATCGAACTTATTGCATCTGAGAACATCGTGTCGCAGGCGGTCATGCAAGCACAAGGCTCAGTCATGACTAATAAATACGCGGAAGGCTACCCTGGGCGACGCTACTACGGTGGTTGCGAATATGTTGATATCGCGGAAGAGCTCGCACGCGAACGTGCAAAAAAGCTATTTAACTGCGAGTTCGTAAACGTACAACCACACTCCGGCGCACAAGCTAACCAAGCCGTGTTTTTTGCCTTGCTTGAACCGGGCGACACCTATATGGGGTTGAATCTTGCTGCCGGTGGCCACCTAACCCATGGCTCACCTGTTAACCAATCTGGCAAGTGGTTTAACGTAGAACCCTATGGCGTTGACGAAACCACGCACGTGATCAACTACGATGAAGTGGAGGAGCAGGCAGCCAAGTGCAAACCAAAACTGATCATTGCTGGTGGCTCAGCATATCCGCGCACCTTGGACTTTGCTCGATTCAGAAAAATTGCCGACAGTGTTGGTGCAAAGCTAATGGTAGACATGGCCCACTTTGCAGGACTGGTTGCCGGGGGCGTCCATGCCAATCCGTTAGACCATGCAGACGTTGTCACCACCACAACACACAAAACCCTGCGTGGTCCGCGCGGCGGCATGATCCTGTCCAACGATATTGAATTGGGCAAAAAATTAAATTCATCAGTATTCCCAGGCCTGCAAGGCGGACCACTGATGCACGTTATCGCCGCCAAAGCCGTAGCATTTGGCGAAGCCTTACAACCCGAATTCAAAACCTACTCGCAAAATGTGGTTGATAATGCACGTGTTCTGGCTCAGACCATCGCTAATGGTGGCTCAGACATCGTATCTGGCGGCACAGATACGCACTTGATGTTGGTCGATCTAAGGGCCAAGAAAATCACTGGCAAAGCCGCTGAAGCTGCGCTGGGCAATGCAGGTATCACCTGCAATAAAAACGGCATCCCGTTCGATCCTGAATCACCGTTTGTTACTTCAGGCGTTCGCTTAGGATCGCCTGCGGCAACGTCACGCGGTTTTGGCACAGCTGAATTTGTTCAAGTGGGCGAGATGATCAATACAGTGCTTGATGGGCTTTCGGCTAACGGCGAAGAAGGTAACGCTGAACTTGAAAAACAAGTGAAGGCATCGGTATTGGAATTAACCGCGAAATTTCCAATCTACTAAGTTTACCGACCGGTAAATCTATAAGCGGGCTCGAGCACAAGTGTGCTCGGGCTCTTTTAGCTAGCTACCATTCACTTTTCGGAATAATAGCGCCGCGATGCGCAATCACCCTAAGCGCGCAATCATGACCCGCTTTCAATGCACTCGCCTCATCCTGTCCGCTTAAAACAGCACTTAAGTACCCGGCATTAAAGCTGTCACCTGCGGCCGTGGTATCCACCACAGATGAGGCCTTCGTGTAATCAACAAGGATATTTGATTCATTTAACGATAATGACAAAGGTCCAATGGCTCCTCGTTTTAATGCACCTGCACTAACACCATAGCCGCGTAGCCGGGTAATTACAGCGGCTTCATCAGCGTCGTTAAACAGTGCCTGTTCATCATCAACCGATGGCAACGCTAAATCAGTTATTCGCCAAGCCGATGAAATAATGTCTTGAGCAACATCGACCGACTCCCAAAGCGCAGGGCGATAATTGGAGTCGAAGGCAATGGTGACATTATGGTTTTGACGCAGCGAATCGAGTTCAGCAATCCAGGCTTTGCGAACAGGGTTTGGCAAGATCGCCAGAGATATGGCCGAGAAATAGATGACATCAAAACCTGCTAGAGCATTAAAGTTTAGGGTGTCAGCACCTTGAAACAGGGTTCTTGCAGCAGATTCACTTCGCCAGTAGCTAAAGGTACGTTCGCCTTGCGCATCGGTGGTTATGGCATAGAGACCTAGCAAACGAGCGGTTGAACGCACTATGCGATCGGTGTTTAAAGACTCGCTCTGTAATCGCCTAACAAGCCGATCAGACAAGGTATCCTGCCCCACCACACTCACATAAGACACATCACCAGAGTCTTGTAATAACCGCTTCAAATAGATGGCGGTGTTCATTGTGTCGCCAGCAAAACCAAGTGCTGGCGATTCGTCATCGCTACTACCGAGCATTAACTCCGCCATCGCCTCGCCAACACAGGCAATAGCTAGCGATTGATTTTGGCTTTGCATTGGTTTCTCTATTCTGTGTTCAACTATGAAATATTAGCTAGGAAATATTAGCTACGCACTTCTCGCTGCATAGTACGCCTTTACTATATCTTCATTTTCAATACGCTCCTGCATCGCCGCTAGGTTCGGCACAAGCTTGTCAGCAAAGTCTGCTGGTATATGATCGAGATTGCCTGAACGCAACATTTTTAACTGCGTTGCCATTTTCAAGTCGGCGATGCTTAGCTTGTGATTGGCAAAGTACTGTCCGCCGCCACGAGTTAGCAGTTCGTCCAAACCCTTTAGAAAAACTTTCAAACGCCCATCCATCAAAGCTTCACGCGCAGCTTTAAGCTCATCGCCTTGCAATGAAAATGTTTGAACTACGTAGTGATTTAAGTCTTCCAGTGCACCGAGAACTTCATCGCAATACAAGGCTTGCTTGGCATCTTCAGGATAAAGATTACTCATTTTTCCAACATACCGACTGATTGCATTCGACTGCGTGATGACCTCGCCATCAATCTCCAAAAATGGCACAGCGTGAAATCGAGCGCTTTGGCGTTTCTCGCCAAATTCAGGAAATGACCAACGCACATCCTCAAACGCTACGCCAGCAGAATGCAGTGCTATGCGTATAGGCTCTGCTCGCCCACCGTCTATGTCAAAATAGGTAATTTTAAAGTCACTCATCCATTCGGCCTTGTTGGGTTGATATAAGCATGTAACACGCGTTACTAGCGGCACCAGTTTAAACTAATTCGCATACCGACATAGAATACCCAAAGCTGCATGTTTATGCAGAGCACGCCAGCCCGCCCCGACTCAAACCTATGGGATCTCGGCTTTAAGTCTGCTAGATTAGCCTTAACCAGAACACTACTGCAAAACTACAACCAAAGGCGATACATGAGCCACTTGTCCACAACACCACCGCAACGAAATGATCAGCAAGAACGACAGCAGCTTAGCGATGCGTTGGCTCAACAAGGCTACATCACGGATCCTTCGCTAATCTCCAGTCTGTATTTGCTAGAGCGCCTAGGCAAACCGTTGCTGGTAGAAGGTGAAGCAGGTGTCGGTAAAACAGAAATTGCCAAATGCCTGGCAAAAGCGCAAGGGCGAAAACTGATTCGCTTGCAATGTTACGAAGGACTTGATGCGCAACACGCATTATATGATTGGGACTATCAGCGTCAACTTTTAGCAATACAAATGAACGGCCTTAGCGCACAACAATCAAATTCAAGCGATGACAACCTCAGTTTGGATTTAAAAACCAGTCTTTACAGTGAAGACTACTTACTTAAACGGCCGCTGTTTGAAGCAATAGCATCTGAAGAACCGGTTGTATTGCTCATCGACGAAGTAGATCGTGCTGATCAAGAATTTGAGGCACTGTTACTGGAAATACTTTCGGATTTTCAAATCAGTATTCCTGAACTTGGCACCGTTGAGGCGAAATCACAACCTTTAGTAATATTGACCTCGAATGGAATTCGCGATCTCAGCGACGCTCTACGACGTCGCTGCTTGTATCACTATATTGACTACCCAGAAAGTGAAAAAGAAAAACAGATAATAAAATCAAGGCTACCCGATATTGATGAAGCCTTAGCCAAACAAGTGGTCTCTTATGTGCAAAAATTAAGAACAGTCGGTATGCGTAAAACACCTGGCGTAGCTGAATCCATAGATTGGGCAAGCGCGTTAATGGCGATTGGCGTAGATGATATTTATGCCGAACCAGAACTGACACAAAGCACGCAATCGTGTTTGGTAAAAACACGTAACGATCTTGCCCTGCTCAAGCGCGAACAAGCCGCTCTGTACGGACACAGCCAAGATGCAAACGAACAACAATAGCCTTCCTAATGTAACCAGTCGTATCCTGGCGTTTGCCCATCTTCTTCGAGCCAGCGCCTACCCTGCTAACCCAAGTAGCATCAACGATGCACTTCGTATCGCATGCGAGTTAAGTGTTCACGATCACCACCTATTGCAACACGGACTCAGAGCCTGTTTTTGTAAAACACCTGAGCAATGGAAAAAGTTCGATCAATTGTTCGCAGCGTTCTGGACCGACCAAATTGGCACAACAGAAGAAACAGCGACACCGAGCACCCACGGCCAAGTCCTCACATCGACACAACAGCATCGAATGATCGGTTTTGCTGGCACATCCAGTGAAAATGAGCAGAGCATTAATGTGTATGGCTCAGGCGATTATTCCGCACTGTCGATGGCTGACTTTCGCTTCGTGTTTAATCCGCACGAAAAGAAACTGATAGATCAGTATGTTGATGAGCTAGGCCAACGCTGCAGGCGGCGCTTTATAAAAAAAACACGGCTGGCGAATTCTGGCACCCGAGTCGCACTACCACAATCGATTAAACAGTCTTTACGCTACCAAGGCACCATGTTTCAACTTAAGTATCATGCAAAGCAAAAGAAACTACCAAGCTTTGTACTGCTATTGGATATAAGCCAGTCGATGGATGTCTATGCCCGGTTGTTTCTGCGTTTTACTAGAAAACTACTTTCCGTATTTGAAAGTTCTCACGCGTTTGCGTTCAACATTGAACTCATCGATCTTGGTAGGGGGTTTCACACCTTAGAAGAATCTGATTTTGAACACACCATTAATAATGCATCCCAAGGGTGGATTGGAGGCACACGTATAGCAAAATCTTTCTCTCACTTTAATGAACACCACTTAAACACATTAGTTAAATCACACACGACTATACTCGTGTTTAGTGATGGCTGCGATACTGACTCACCAGAAAGCCTGGCTGAACAAGTTCGCATTTTCTCGAATCGTGCCCGGCGCGTCATCTGGGTTAATCCATTACTGGGTCGTATAACAGATGATCACCCCGATCCACGAATGCAGCCAATCAAGCCATACCTTACACATTATCTAAGCGCACACAACTTGCCAAGTCTTTTGCAATTACAGAAAGTTCTGTTGAATTGAAATCTGACGAAATATGTTCAATTAGGATAAATCGCAGTCAAGCCTAGTTGATCGATAGTTTAGCTAGACCAACTACGGTAAAAATGTAGCACTCATTACGTGTGACTACATTATGGACATTAGAAGTAAAGCAAAAACAAGACTGCTGTGCCTATTTTGGGTACTTGCGGTTCTTACACTATCGGCTTGCGATCGACTGCTGGGAGATAACAATCCTACGTTGACTTACGACGTTTCAATCAGTGCACCGACCGTGCCTTCGTTAAGCGCCAAAACGCCATCTGCTTTAGTTGTCAACTTCCCCGCCAACATCAAAGCATTGGAAAAAGCAAAAAAACACGCGGCTAGGACTATCAACTACGAGGATGATCAATTTTCGCGAGTTTTGCGTGCAAACATTAATCAAAAGACTCTAAATCAAAAAATTAAACTCGAACCCAAGGTTGAAGGTAACTGGACAAAAACCGGTAACCAATTCACGTTTCAACCGAAATACCACTGGCCGGCAAACGTGACCTACACAATGTCATTGGCGCCAGAACTATTTTTAGACCATGTACGGTTTAACAACAAAAAGCACGAATTTACTACTCGCTCTTTAAAGGTCTTGGTAAGAAACAGCGAGCTACATACTGACCCGTCCATGGACGGCGAATTTCGATATATCAGTACATTGGAGTTCTCACACCCGATAAACGAAGATGTACTTCAACAACACTACAAGTTGGTTATAGCCGATGATACACAGGGTGATGTTAATTTAACTTATGACATCACACGAGACGTGCGTGAGGGATTCCAGCCTAATAGACTGTTCTATATTAATTCTGAAAAAATCGATATCAACAATAAAACACGGTTTCTAACCGCATCCCTTCCACCAGAGTTTGCAGTAAAAGGGATCAAAAAACCTACAACTCTTAGAGAGGTGCCAACTCAACACAATAAAATTGAAAAGGAGCTGGTGTATAACAACATACAAATCCCCAGCGTAGATGATATTTTTAACATAGAAAAAACAGAATCCTTAATTGTAAGAAACGACGACAATGTCCCGCAACAGGCAATCGCGCTACGGTTTAGCATTGTCACTAACCTGGAAGCCGTGCGAGATCATCTTGAAGTCAAACTCCTTCCCAAGAAAAAGCGAAAAGGTGTAACCGGACAATGGCTAAGTACCAATGAAATCACCCCTGCCATTGAAAAACAGCTAACCGACATTGAATTTAAACTGCTTCCCACTGCGCGGAAGAACTCCCGGCATTTTAGTTTGGTATTTGCAGCGCCCGAGAACCGGCAAATAGTACTGCGAGTGCGTAAAGGACTGGCTTCGTCTGCCGGTTACATCAGCAATAAAGACTATGCTGAAATCCACGATGCACCTCAATTTCCCACAGAACTGGCATTTCTTGGTGAAGGTAATGTACTCGATAGCCATGGAACACATAAAATCGGGTTTGTCACACGAAACTATCACGCGCTATATGTTGAAGTAGGTCGAGTCGACCAACAGGATCTAAATCATCTAATTAGCCAATCTCATGGTCGATTTGATGATATCCGCCTTACTCAGAATTTTACGATGGCCGATCTAGCCGTTATCACAAGTAAAAAAATTCAACTCAATAATTCAAACCCTGCTCAGGCGGTCTATTCCTCCTATGACCTAACCAGTGATCTGGTCGATAAAAATAAACCGACCGGTGTTTTCATGATTGAAGCAACCGCAAGTAATTTTGATGACTCCAGAATGGAATTGAAACGCCAACTCGTACTTATCACCGACATCGGCTTTATCACCAAACACAATGCTGACGGCACACGTGATGTGTTTGTACAAAAAATCAGCAAAAAAATGTCTCTGGCAAACGCAAACGTTTCAGTGTTGGGGCGCAACGGACGGTCCGCGTTAGATGTAACTACCAACAATCGGGGACATGCAAAGCTCCCTAACCTAAGCTATCTTCGCGACGACAAAGAACCTGTGGCAATCGTCGTGCAATCTGAAAACGACTTAGCTTACCTGCCATTATCAAACCCAAACCGTCAACTGAATCTGTCACGGTTTGAAACCGGCGGACAATACCTAAACGCTAACGAACCACATTCGCTAAGTGCATTTATGTTCACTGATCGTGGACTTTATCGACCAGGCGAGTCTGTGAACATTGCCGCAATTGTGAGAGACGAGAAAATTCGAATAGACGAGCCCTTTAGCGTGCGAATCAGTGTAGTTGACCCGCGCGGCAACACCATCTATCAAAAACCACATCTACTCGGAACGGATGGCTTACTGGAGATTGACTTAGATACCACCCGCGAATTCAACACCGGTAACTATGAGGCAAACCTTAGCCTGCATGTTAATGGACACCACTACAAGCATTTAGGCGCGGTAAATTTCATGGTTGAAGAATTCGAACCAGATCGGCTTAAAATAAAGAGCGCATTATCTAACAACATCTTGCAGTCTCGTGCAGACAGAGAAGACAATAACGCTATCAAAGGATGGTTAAACAACAATGAGCTAGATTTTCAAGTTTCATTGCATAATTTATTCGGCGCACCAGCTCAACAGAGAAAAATCACAGCTAGCTTTAGTCTTAACCGTACGGCATTTAGATTTTCCAAATACCCAAACTATACGTTTACTGAAAATGTCAGTAGCAAAACCAACCACCAACCGCAAAACAATGGAGATGTCGCTGCAACTAACACCGATACTGAAGGTCGCGCACACTTAAAACTAAATGTTAACAAATATTCCGGCGGGACCTATCAAGTAAAACTGCATACACAAGGTTTCGAACAAAATGGTGGCAGAAGCGTTCATGCACAAAACACCTTTAGGTTCTCACCCAGAGAGTATCTTGTTGGCTACAACATCGAAAATCAGTTTTATCTGAAACAATCCCATACTCACGATATTAAATTGTTATGTATCGACAAATACATTAATAGCATGGACTGCGACTTCGAGATGCGGGTTAACCAAATTGAGACCATTTCGACCTTGGTAGAGCTAGCAAATGGGACTTATCGGTATAAGTCAATTCCCAAAATAAACCAACTAAGCCAAAAGCCTATGACTATAGGGTCTAACGGGTACGTACACGAAGTAAATACACAGCAAACCGGGAAATTCCAACTCGTTTTTATTGATAGCGAAGGCGATATCAGACAAACAATTGACTATAGCGTGGTCGGCAACGACAGCACATTCGCGAAACTAGACAAAGACACGCAGTTAGAGCTTGTACTGGATAAAGCAGCCTACGCACCGGGTGACTGGATAGAACTGCAAATAAAAGCACCCTACACGGGCTCAGGGTTAATCAGCATCGAAACCGAGAAAACACACTCGTTCGAATGGTTCAGATCCACCACCACGCAAAGCATAAAACGTATTCAAGTGCCTGAAGGACTGCACGGAAACGCGTATGTGCAAGTGGCTTTTGTGCGCACACCCGGCTCGACGGAAGTATTCACAGCACCATTGAGCTACGCAGTTGCACCGTTTGATTTATCGAAGGATAAATTTAAAATGAATTTGACCCTAGACACGCCGACCCAAGTAAAGCCAGGAGAAACACTCGAAGTTAAGTACAAAAGTACACATAAAGGTCGTGCGATTATATTTGCCGTAGATGAAGGCATTCTACAAGCCGGTAATTATGCTACCCCAGATCCTTTAAGTTTCTTCCTACAAAAACGCGCGTTGCAAGTTGATACCTACCAAATGTTCGACCTTCTTTTACCAGAATTCAATCTGTTGTACGAATATTCAGCCAGCGGTGGCGACATGGATACCGACGTAGCGGAAACCACTGGTAGCAACTTAAATCCATTTGCGCGTAAAGTAAAAGACCCGGTCGCGTTTTGGTCGGGAATCGTGCCTGCAGGTACAACAAGCCAATCCATGAAATTCGATTTACCTGATCACTTCGACGGCACACTTCGCGTGATGGCGATCGCACTTGACGATCATCGCTTCGACAGCACAAGTGCTAAAGTTATCGTTAAAGGCCCCTTTGTGGTTACACCAAACCTCCCCTTGGCGGTATCACCCGGGGATAGATTTACAGTAGCTATTGGCGTGTCCAATCAAATGGATAAGGCGCCCGATGTGAGCGAGATTGAACTTGAACTTATGCGGTCTCCTTATTTTAAGATATTAAGTAAATCAAGTTTAAGTCATGTAATAAACAATGGTGATGAACATACTTACCTGTTCGAATTACAGGCGAAAGAAAAATTAGGGTCGGCTGACTTGTCCTTTACTGCATCGGCGTACAACGTAAACATTCCAGGCACCGTCGCACGTCGTGTGACTGCAACGGTGAGTATTCGTCCAGCCACATTACGGCGCAGCACGGTTAAGCGCGGAAAAACCACTGAGACAGAGACAATTATCACGGTTGAACGCAGCTTACTTAAAGACAGATCAACGTCAATGCTTGTTGCATCCAACAACCCAAGCATACTGATCGATGGACTCACGCATTACCTGGATGTATTTCCACATGCCTGCACTGAACAAATAATATCCAAGCTTGTGCCTAAGCTTAGCTTTATTGATCATCCCAACTACTTAGGGTCTCCGGTGGATAAACTCAGACAAATTGAGTCAGCGTTTGTCAGTTTAGGCCAGCGACAACTACCAAGTGGTGGCTTTAGCCTTTGGCCAAAATCAGGGCAAGTGGAAGATGTTGCCAGTGTTCATGTTCTGCACGCAATGATTGATGCAGAGGAACAAGAAATTAGAGTACCAGCATCCATTATCCAAAAAGGCGTGAGCTATTTGAAGACATTTAGCCTAGACCCGAAGAACATGCGCAACAAACCTGAGTTAACCGCCTATGCACTGTATCTATTGACCAGACAAGGTGAACAAACCAACAATACTCTAATACAGCTTCAAGCAATTTTAGACAGAAGTGACACGAGAAAAGCAACATGGCAAAAGCAGTTGATCGGCGCTTACATCGCCTCGAGCTTTAAGCTTCTGCATAGAGATGAAGATGCAGATAAGCTAATCAGACATTATGTATTTCGCGAAAAACACGAAAACAAGTCTCACTATGATTCGGCATTGTACCGGGATTCTATGGTTGTCTATCTACTGGCCAGACATTTTAAGCAAATATTCAATGACAAAGATGTTAACAGGGTAGACGCCATCATTGAGCCCATTTTAAATAACGACATCAACACGTTTTCGTCCGGCCGCGCGCTAATCGCATTAAAAGCGTATTCAAATATAGCCAAAAGCCAATTAATGGAGTTACGTGTAGAAACCACAGAGACGCTTGACGATAAAAATCGAAATTCATCGGCACGTTGGCAACCCTATACAGAGGTGGAATTTGACAGCGAGAACAACAAATACACGGCCACTCTGGCAACAAATATAAAAGCGGGTAAATTGTTGAGCGAGCTGCCCGCCTACTATCAAGCAACGCAAACGGGTTTTGACGCTAACCCACCTACCCTTGAGCTAGACAATGGTATAGCGGTATCTAAAGAAATACTCAGTGCTGAGGGAACAAAATTACTAAACGCGCCCGCACAGGGGGATGATGTATTAGTCAAACTGTCTATACGCAGCACCGATCAACAACAACATCAGGCCGTTGCTATAGTGGACTTACTCCCAGGTGGTTTTGAGATCGATGCGAAAGATGCTCGTCAACGCCAACAAGCCACTGACATAGTCGACTACTTAGATATACGCGAAGACCGGCTAGTCGCGTATGCAACCATAACTCCTGGTGGTTTGCAGATCACCTATAAGGCTCGCCTTAGCACTGCGGGCGAATTCACGGTACCCGCAACCTACGCAAATGCTATGTATGACGACACCGTGAATGGTCACTCTAGTGCAAGCAAATTTACCGTAAACGCACACTAACCCAGATGACTGGTTACATTGCACTTGCTTGGCGAAACGTAGGTCAATGGGCTTTAGCGATATTAGCTCTATTTGCAGTCATAGCGATGGTGTCTCTGTATGCGGCACCCAAGCCTGTGTTGTATCCCGATACGAAAAATTCACAGGCTTATTATTCAAGCGAAGGAAAACTTCTACGTTTAAGCTTAAGCGGTGATCAGCAATACAGATTGTCTGTATCCTTGAAAGACATACCTGCAGATCTTCAAGCTGCAACATTACTGTATGAAGATCAATATTTTTACTCACACCACGGGGTAAATCTTTTCTCACTACTACGGGCAACTTACAGTAGCTATTTTAGCAATGGGCGTCGCATGGGGGCATCGACAATCACCATGCAACTGGCAAGGCTTCGATTTAATTTAAACACAACGCGCATACCGGGTAAGCTCAATCAAATCTGGCAAGCCCTGATTCTGGAGCGGCATTATTCAAAGGCAGAGATTTTAGAGGCGTACTTCAACCTTGCACCTTACGGGCACAATATTCAGGGGATCGCCGCTGCTAGTCTTACTTATTTTCATAAACAATCCATTGAACTAACCACAGCTGAATCTTTACTGTTAGCCGTGGTCCCGCAAAACCCAAATCGTCGTCTACCCAGCACACAAGCTGGCTACAAACAAGCTAGCCTCGCGCGTGAGCGATTAATTGAAATGTGGTTAGAGACCCGATCTTTATCCAATATGGACAAACACAATTTATCGCAAGCCCTACTGGTTCATTCACCAAAACAACTCCCCTTTCTTGCACCGCACTTTGTCGATCGGCTAATCCAGAAAACGCAAAACGAAACCTTGTTACAAAATGATATTAATTCAAGCACCTTGTCGCTGGAACTACAAAGTACAATAGAAATTCTGGCAAAACGGTATATCGAACAAAACCATATCAAAGGAGTGTTTAATACTAGCGTACTCGTTTTGGACTACACCGATATGCAAATCAAAGCCGAGTTAGGCTCCGTCAATTACTTCAATAATACTATTTTGGGCCAAGTTAATGGTACACGTGCGTTACGTTCACCCGGTTCTACGTTAAAACCGTTTATTTATGCACTGGCAACTGAGCAAGGCATCATTCATCCTAGCAGCATTCTAAAGGACACCCCAAAACAGTTCAGCGCCTATTCCCCTGAGAATTACGATAAGCAATTTACTGGGCCACTGAGTGCGCGCGATGCTTTGGTAAGAAGCCGAAACATACCAGCCGTTTCACTAATGAACGAGCTAAAAGCGCCTACGTTTCATGAATGGTTGGCTCAGTCAAATCCACGGAGGCTAGAGTCAAGCGACCACTATGGATTGAGCTTGGCACTGGGCGGCAACGAAGTCAGCATGTTGGAACTGGTGCAGTGGTATGCAACACTTGCAAATCACGGCCGGTTTAACATTGCACGATCAGTAATCGGACCAAAAAACAAGCAAGCCACACCAGAACCTGATTATCTACTAAGCCCTGAAGCAAGTTATCTAACACTACAGATGTTAAGTAGTAATCCAAGACCAAGAAGAAATCCGATTAACAAGGCACTTTATTCCGCTAGTGACTTGTCACAAAACATTCCATGGAAGACCGGAACATCTTATGCGTTTCGCGATGCTTGGAGCATCGGCGTAGTTGGACAATATGTGCTAGCCGTTTGGGTAGGCAATTTTGATGGTAAAGCCAATCCTGCCTTTATTGGAAGACGCGCTGCTGCGCCCTTGTTTTTTAACATTGCAGACCACCTCCAACAGCATGACGCGGGTAGAAACAATGTTTGGACAAATACTCACCGCTTAAATCTGAAACAAATTGAAATTTGTCAAACCAGTGGTGATCTGGATATCGAACACTGCCCTGATGTTAAATTAGATTGGTTTATTCCAGGCATATCGCCTATTAAATCAAAAAGGGTATTTCGCGAAATACCCATTGACAGAGAAACGGGTTTAAGAGCTTGTAATTCACATGCAGGCAATACCGAACTAAACATATTCGAATTTTGGCCTAGTGATATTGCTCGCGCCTTCAGCAACGCTGGCATCGAAAAAAAGAAGCCGCCTCCCTTTATGCCTGGCTGCGATCAGTTTCATCAGTCGATTGCCGTGGATGCGCCTGATATAACCTCACCAAATCCAAGCTTAACCTATGCCCTGCAATCGGATAGATTGGACACGGAGCGAATACCACTCACTGCAAATGTGGCAAGTGATGCAAACAAATTGTATTGGTTTATCAACAATCAATACATCGGTCACTCACAACCGAATCAACCCCTACTATGGCGCGCCAGACAAGGCGACTTCAGCGTAACCGTGATCGACAATGTAGGACGATCAAGTAGAAGTTCAGTCAGAACGAGTATAGTGAATTAGTGTTTGTTAATTTGCGCTTGCTCATGCGCATGCCGCATTAACGCCGCATAGCGATACAAACCATGTACAAACTTCCCATAGGGCATGCTTAAGAACAACGAAAAAACAATGCCTAAATGCAGCGCCAACAATAACCCCATTGCAGGCGTCGCTCTAAACACCAGCAACAATAGGCCGGTGATGCTGGTGGCGAGCAACATGTACAAGAACGCAACATCCATCCCAGAACTGCGTTCGGGCTTCAAAGCGTCGTGTTTCTCACGTTTGGCTTTTAGCAATCCGATAGGTCCTACAATTAAACCGATTCCACCCAGAGTACCCAGTACCACTGTTGGCGACCACCAGGGGTATGGCGCTTGCACGCCAAACACATAATGCATGATCGTAGCCACTGATGTTGATGCCAGGCAAAGCAAGAACCCATAGAAGGTGAAATGATGCGCTACGCGTCGGCTGTTGCTTGGTTCTTCGCTTTCGTGCATACAGCCCATTCCACCACCATCAAGATAACGCAGTTGCCCAGCGTCTTTGGCTGCTTGCCAAAGACTGCGCCAAGTCATACTGCCTTGCGCACCTGTGGAGCGCCAATAACGTCGAACACCTAAGCTCATGGCTAGAATGGAAAATAAAAACACCGACCCGAATATAGCCACCATGGCGTTGTGTGGCATTGCTCGATAAAACGCACCCTCCTCACTGCCACTGGCAAATAAAACACTCGGTTCTGTAAAACTAATAAAGCCAATAATAAATAAAGCAACCGTGATGGCGGTGATGATACTTATCCACAAACCATTGCGTGCAAAAACAGGTGCAAGTGCCGAAGGCCAAACATAGCGTGAATACGTTTCTTCACGAAGCTGAGACATAAGTGCTGGTATCTCAATCGCAAATTCATGCGGCTTAGCGTATTGACAATCAAAATGACAAGCACCGCAGCTGTGACACAGATTCGCCAGGTAATCAACATCCTGCCCCGACAAAGAACGTCGCAATTCCATGGCCGGAAACACGGCACAAACACCTTCACAATATCGACAGGCATTGCATACACCCATTTGACGCACGGCTTCGGTTTGTATTTCAGTAATTGGAATGATGGTATTCATTGAGTGTCGTTGTGTTTACCGAGCAGTTAGTTACTCACACGTTTGGCCGCCGTATCACCAGCAATACGCCCAAACACGCTACCTATCGTCATACCAATCCCTGCCAGGTAACCTTCACCAAGAACGTTTCCAGCCATTATCTCGCCAGCAGCATAGAGATTAGCGCTTGGCGTACCATCGCTCATGATCATGCGTGCATCGCGATCAACTTTAACACCAAGGTAGGTAAAGGTGATGCCAGGGCGTAATGTATAGGCGTAGTACGGTGGCGTATCAATGGCTCTGGCCCAATGGGTTTTAGGAGGTTCGATACCTTCAGTATGACAATCATCGTGAACAGTGTGATCGAACTGTTTTCCGCGGCAGGCTTGATTAAAACTCGCAACAGTTTTATTCAACGACATCGCATCGATGCCGATCAGCGTTGCCAGCTCTTCTAGGGTATCCGCCTGTAAAGGCGGAAATACAGAAGGCATAAACAGTTCAATGGATTTTGAATCGATAATGACATGCCCAACCTGGTCTGGCTGAGCTGCAACCAGGCGCCCCCAAATGGCGTATCGCTTAGGCCAAAAGTCTTCGCCTTCGTCATAAAATCGCTCACACCGATTATTTAATACAATGCCAAATGGCACACAATCTAATCGTGTGACAATGCCACCATCGAATTTTGGTGCACGACCGTCAATCGCCACCGCATGGCATTGCTTGGCATCGCCAACAGACTGTACACCAGCATCGATCAATTGCTTGAGCACATCGCCGCGGTTGTAAGGTGTTCCACGAATAAGAAAATTCTCAGCCGCCGGCCCCCAGGCTTCTTTCAGCCATTCAATGTTCGCTTCAAAACCACCCGCTGCCGCAATAAAAGCCCGTCCGTGTATAACCGACTTTCGCGGGTTAGACGACTGCCAATTATGAGTGACTTCGGCCGATTCGAAAAATCCGTTTTCTATGTCTAGCGCACTTACTTTTGCATCGTAGAAAACGCTAACGCCCAGCGCCTGAGCCGTGCGATACAGTGCATTTAGCATGGATCGGCCACCACCAAGAAAAAACGCATTCGTTCTTCCCAAAGACAAAGTACCACCGAGTGATGGTTGATAGTGAACGCCTTGTTGCGCGAGGAAATCCCAAAGTTCGGATGATTTTTCGAGGGTTAAACTGGCAAGCTCGGTATCTGTATTGCCATTAGTTACACGGGTTAAGTCATCCATGTATTCGTCAACCGGATAAGGCCCGGTTAGTATTCCATTACCTTCATCATGTGCAACTCGCATATTACGCGTATGCCGAGTATTGCCACCACGCCAATCCTTAGGAGCCGCTTCTAAAACGCACACTGAAGCGCCAGCTCGCGCAGCCGAGATAGCTGCGCACAAGCCAGCATTACCACCACCGGCTATAACAATGTGAAAATGATCCATTGCATCAACCTACACTGGGCATCACTTTTTCTCAAGCGCCGCTTTTAACGACATAGCCAATGCTGATGGTGGGTCGGCTTTAGTTGATCGGTTGCGAGTACTCACATTATTATTGCCTTGACCTTTTGCCTGCGTTGAAGCTCTAGCCGGTTTCTTCTGTTCTCGGGTGCTTGATGGCTTAGCGCGTCGACCATTTTCCACATCTTCTGCGCTATCAGTCATACGCATCGAGAGTGCAATGCGACTACGCGCAACATCACAACTCATGACTTTTACTTTAACGATATCGCCGGCCTTAACCACAGATCTGGGGTCTTTGACAAAGGTATCGGCTAAGGCCGAGATATGAACCAGACCGTCCTGATGAACACCAATATCCACAAAGGCACCAAAAGCGGTGACATTCGTCACTTGCCCTTCAAGTATCTGATCAGGCTTTAGGTCCTTAATACTTTCTACGCCATCGGCAAATTTAGCCGTTTTAAACTCAGGCCGAGGGTCGCGACCCGGCTTTTCTAGCTCAGATAAAATATCAACAACCGTGGGCTCACCAAATTGTTCGTCGGTAAATTGCGCAGGGTTTACAGATGCTAAATAGTGCGTATCACCAATGAGTTCGGCCAACGGCTTCCCTGCATGTTCTACAATGCGCTTAACCACGGGATAACTCTCAGGATGCACACCGGATGCATCCAGTGCATTGGTACCCGATCGTATGCGCAAAAAACCAGCTGACTGTTCAAAAGCCTTTGGCCCAAGGCGTGGTACTTTTTTTAATTCAGCCCGACTTTTAAACGCACCGTGTTCATCGCGGTAGGCCACAATATTCTCAGCAAGCGTTGGGGTAAGACCAGCAACGCGCGACAATAAAGCTGCAGACGCAGTATCCAAGTCTACTCCCACTGCGTTTACACAGTCTTCAACCGTTGCTTCTAAACTTCTTGCCAGTGCAGGCTGCGACACATCATGTTGATATTGACCCACACCGATAGCTTTAGGGTCTATCTTCACAAGCTCTGCCAGTGGGTCTTGCAAGCGTCTGGCAATCGACACTGCGCCGCGTATGGTGACATCCAAATCGGGAAACTCATCTTCGGCAAGCTTCGATGCTGAGTACACTGATGCTCCGGCCTCGGACACCAACACTTTAGTAAGCCCAGATGTAAACCCAGATCTGTGCGCTTGCTTAATAATTTCATCAGCCAGCTTTTCTGTTTCCCGACTGGCGGTGCCATTACCCACCGCGATTAATTCTATGCTGAATTTTTTGCACAGGCCTGATAGGGTTTTTAGCGCCAAGTCCCATTGTTTTTGGGGCGCATGAGGATAAACCGTTGCGTGCTCCATAACTTTACCGTTAGCATCAATTACAACAACCTTCACACCAGATCGATAACCGGGGTCTAGCCCAAGCGTTGGGCGCGCACCTGCTGGCGCTGACAGCAGCAAGTCTTGCAGATTGGCTGCAAAGACACTGATGGCTTCAGCATCTGCTTTCATTTTCAATGAGCTAAACAGTTCTGTTTCTAAATGCAGGGATAACTTAACTTTCCACACCCATGCCACTACCTGTTCGCGCCACGCATCTGCTTTTTTGTTTTTATTAGTAAAGTTTAGGTGGGATGCAACTGCACTAACACAGGCGGCATCACTGAACTCATCTCCGTCTTTTACCAGCAGCCGCATCGACAACACACCATCAGCTCGTCCACGAAACATTGCCAGGGCGCGATGGCCCGGGATTTTGGAAAACGGTTCTTGATGATCAAAATAGTCGCGAAATTTTTCGCCTTCCTCAGCCTTTTTAACAACAACACCGGTGCATAGATAACTCTTGCTTTGCAGTAAATCGCGTACGCGTGCAATTAGTGATGCGTCTTCAGCAAAGCGTTCAACTAAAATCATTCGCGCACCATCCAGTGCGGCCTTTTCATCTGTAACGCCAAGATTGCTATCAATGTAGGTTTTGGCCAGTTGCTCGGGTGATTCGTCTGGGTTATGCCAGAGTTTATCGGCCAGTGGCTCTAAGCCCGCCTCTATCGCAATCTGGCCTTTCGTGCGCCGTTTCTTTTTAAACGGTAAGTACAAATCTTCCAATGCCGATTTGGTGTCGGCAGCCATTATCTTTTTGCGCAAACTTTCATCTAACTTACCCTGCTCTTCGATGGCAGACAATATGCTACTTCTGCGATCATCAAATTCACGCAGGTAGATTAAACGCTGTTCCAGATTCCTAAGCTGTGTATCGCTTAGGCCACCTGTGGCCTCTTTTCGGTACCGAGAAATAAACGGTACGGTTGCACCACCATCGAGTAATTCAACAGCCACACTCACTTGCTTTGCGGTGGCTTCAATAAATTCTGCAATTCGTTGATAAAGCTGTTGATGAGAGTTGTTCATAGGCAAAATTTTATTCACAAAATACAGATTTAATGGGCCAATTATCCTAACTGAATTGAACACTGATTGTTGTCAATAAATAGGTTTTTCACCCTCGAACTCTCTGCCAACGCCCTTTTCTAATTTTTTTGACTAATCGTTTCGAGATTAACGTTCTCGATCCCACAAAAATCCATCCGAACAAGTCACAATGGCCTCAGACACCTTCGGTAATTGGCGCATGACAGCACAAACCATCACACTCAATGGCCACAATCTAACACCTGCCGATCTTCTCGTAATCGCCAACGGTGCAAAAATCAACCTCGCTCCCGATGCACTGGCCACCATGGCGGCGGCACGAAACGTTATAGAGCACGCCATCGAAACACGCTTACCCGTCTACGGCGTCACCACAGGGCTAGGTCCGCGAGTAACGCAAACCATGCCTGACGATGCGATGGATACCTTCTCTATAAATACCATTCGTGGCAGAGCACACGGTGTTGGCGACCCGTTACCCCAAAAAAATGTACGAGCAGGCGTCGCCGTGCGAATAAACACTTTGTTGCTGGGTGCAGCGGGGGCTAGACCAGAATTGGCCGATCACCTTTGCGAATGTTTGAATGCCCAGCTTACGCCCGTCATTCCAACGAGTGGAACGATTGGCGTTGCCGATTTATGTTGGGGTGGCGCTTTAGGTATGGCGATGATTGGTGAAGGTCAAATGCAAACGTCGGATGGCAGTATAGAAAACGCGGCACAGGCTATGGCAGCAGCTGGTATAACACCGTTTAAACCGCAGCCGCGCGAAGGGCTAGCATTGGTTTCACACTCAACCATCACGGCCGGCATGGCCGCACTGGGTTGGCAGGAACTAAAACACTGTTATGAAGCCTCACAAACCAGTGCAGCTTTATCCATGGAAGCATTTCGCGCGAACTTATCTCCACTCGATCAACGCGTATTAGCATTACGACCACAGCCAGGGCAACTCGATGCAGCCAAAGGCTTAAGAGATCGTCTTGAAGGGAGCGAGTTGTTTGTTGCAGGTGAGGCGCGACGCTTACAAGACCCCTTAAGCATTCGCAACATCGCTCAGGTGCACGGTTCGGTCCACGCGATGTTAAACGTATCGCTAGAAGCATTAATGTGCGAAATCAATGGCGCCTCAGATAACCCTGCTGTAATTTTAGAATCAAATGAAATACTGTCAAACGGTGGATATTTGCCACCACACATTAGTGTTACCTTAAACGCAACGGCGCAAGCCTTTGTCCATTTAGCTGCACTGCAAACATCTCGTATATCCAAGCAACTCTTTGAACGATTCTCAGGGCTCTCCAACGGCCTATCTTACGCAGGCGCTGAAGGAGCAGGTTTAGGACCAGTGATGAAAACGGTGGAAGCTTTATTCGCAGAAATTTCACACTTGGCCACACCACCGCCAATTTATCCCGGCATTTCAGCAGACGGACTTGAAGATGTAGTAACCCACGCAGCTATACCCACAAAAAATCTTTTTCCGATCGCCAAACGCTTACGGCAGCTTTCGGCGATAGAGGCGATAGTTGCAGCACAAGCGATAGATCTAAGAAAACTCACCAAACCCATTGCGCGCACACTCATACCAATCCATGCAAAGGTGCGTTCCGTATCAGCACCATTGGAAAGTGATCGAGCACTAGGCGCGGAAATAGAACAACTTGCCTCACTGATAGAACATGGAGCTTTTTCACAATGAAAGAGATAAATAGATGCAGCAAATAAACATCAGTTACATCAACGGTGTTGATATACGTAAACTGGCTTTAAGCAATGATGAAATTCTAGGTGCCGTTGAATCCGCCCTACTCGCACAAGGCACTGGTGACACCGTAATAGAACCCCGCGTGCACCTCGTACCAGAAACATCAGACAAGGGGCATTTTAATGTTTTGCGAGGCGTTGTTAAGTCATTAGATGTTGCTGGTGTAAAAGTCGTCGGAGATTTCGTTAATAACTACAAACAAGACTTACCGTCTGAACTTGCAGTGCTTACTTTGTTTTGCCCAGAAACGGGCGTGCCCAAAGCCATTATTGATGCCAGCTCTATCACCGACATGCGCACCGGTGCGATGACAGCACTTGGCGCTAAATACCTTGCGAACAAAGAGAGTAAAATACTTGGGCACATTGGTGCACGTGGTACCGCCTATTGGAATGTACGTTTGCTAAACCATCTGTTTGATCTTTCAGAAATTAGAGTACATTCCAGACGCCCAGAGAGTCAAAATGCATTTGCTAAAAAACTACGGACCGATCTTAATCGGGACATTATCGTCACCGACAATTGGAAAGACTGTTTAGACAATGCTGACATTCTGGTCGAAGCATCACGCCTACCTGAACCTCACCCTCACCTGCTAACGCAATGGGTTAAACCAGGGTCCCTGATTGTGCCCTACGGCACCATGAGCGCTGTTGAATTCTCATTGACCGATATAATGGATAAAATTGTTGTTGATGACTGGGGCCAGTGCGCGCCCGGAAAACCGTTTGGGTCCTTACGACGCCACGTGGATGAAGGAAAAGTAAGTGAAGAAACTATTCATGGTGAGCTAGGCCAGATAGTTGCAGGACAAAAGTCGGGAAGAGAAAGCGCAGATGAAACCAACTTATTTTGGCACCGCGGTTTAAGCACCACCGATATTGCGCTTGGCCATGCCATCTGGAAGAAAGCCGAAGCCAATGGACTTGGCCAGAGTTTACGTTTCACTTAAGGTTACTACAGGTTATTACCATCAAACAGTCTCTACGCAGAATCACGCTAAACACCCTGTGCATGATATTTGTTTTCACCGCGCTTACTTCTTTAAAAGCATATGGTCAATCGACGCAATTCAGCTTGGAGAAGAAACCGGTTTGGGAGGCTGGACTCGGTGTTGGGTATTTATCTGGTATAGACTACCCTGGCTCAAAAGATCCCAACACCGCACAGTTCGCCCTACCGTTTTTTATATACCGAAGTAGTATTTTCAGAGTTGGCGACGGTGGTGTTGGCGCGGTAGCGGTTGAGGAACCACGACTGAAACTCGATATCTCATTAGGTGGTGCATTAAACGCAGAGCCCGAACCAGATTCCGTTCGTGCTGGTATGCCAGATTTAGATTTACTGTTTGGATTTGGACCGCGATTACAATACAAGTTTTTACGCAAATCATGGCCAAACGGTTCACGCAGTGAAATCACTTGGGACACTAAGCTGCGTGCTATTTTTTCAACCGATTTTGAGTCACTACAAACACGCGGCTTTGTATTGAGCTCAGGTTTCGGGTTACGACAAAAAGATATTATTAAAGACAAGGTCGATTTTATTGTAAATGCCGATATCAGCTTTAATGATCAACGCTTTAATGACTACATCTATTCCGTTCCTGCAGAATTTGCAACAGACACACGCGCAGCTTATACGGCGATTGGCGGTTACACAGAAACGCGAGTATTCGTAGGCCTAGCTTTAAAACCACAACCCAAATTGCGTATCTTTACAGGCCTTGGACTGTTTAACTATAAAAACTCGGCTAATGAGCAAAGCCCATTATTTGAGACTAATTCAAGCGTTCAATATGCGGTAGGTGTGGTTTGGTCAGCTCTACAAAGTAAACAAACCATCGACGTTTACAGTTCTGACTAAGGTAGAAGTGCATTTATGTTGCCGCAGCCGGTTTCTTCGTTGGCGTTACCCGGTATCAATGCCATACCTGCATAACGCTGTGCACGGTTATCGTCTGTATTCCCTAAATCACGAATAATGATTTTTTCAATATGTGCTGGGAAACGGTTGCGGATTTCAGCAAACACTTCAGGGTCGCGCTCGCCCGAATCACCAATTAGAATAAATTGTCTAGCCGGAAAGTGATTTATAAGCTGCGTAATTTGCGCCAACTTCTGCTCAAAAGTTACCTGTTTAGAACCCCCGCTCACCAGTTTCCAGATATCAGAATACGCAGCCGTTGTTGTCAGATTTGTGCGTACGCTTTTCATATGCAAACTGCCCATAGGATAGGCAACCTTATCACTAAACATAAAATCAACTAACGGCACATACAACTGCCACGGCGCACCAGAAACATAGTGAATTGAAACCGATGCATCCAATTGCTGATACAGCTGCGGCATGCATTTCACTTTTTCGAACGGTTTGAAAAACGTATTTCTTAGAACAACATCATCACCTTCGATGATGCCGGTATCCTTGATTGTGTCGTCTATGTCTGAAATAACGGATAAGCCGACAGGCTTTATCATTCGGGTAAAGCCGGCACCAACATGCTTAGCCGATACAGCATGAAACTCAAGCCACCCGTGTTGCGACTGCTGCGCACGCAGCAATTGATCAACCCGATCACGACTAATAACAAGCAGCGCAACAAGATTCCCATTACGATCAGTTTTACTGTTTTGATTCACATCGATTAGTGGATATTGTTGCTTTTGCGGATCGTTTGCAAAGGTAATTGATACGTTTTCATTCGACTCACTATCAGCAATAAAGCCATCAACAACTTCTTTGTAACGAAGCGCTTGCCTATCACTTAGCACCTGCATGTTTGCTTTTTTAATTAAAACTTTCTGTGCACTTTTCGCTGTAAGTCGACGCAGTGAATCAGGCCTTTCAGACACCCAAAGCGTAATTGGGATATGCCAGTTCTGCCCTATCTCGAATCCATAGCTATGGTAAAAGGTAACTCTTTTTTCAGCCGTGGTTGGAATTGAGTTGTGTAAGGGTGTGGATGGGCTTGGCAGTAATACAGAATCAATGGTTGCGCTGGCGTTATCTGGCGGCGATGCCCACACAGCGCCAGCCCCTGACTCCAAAACAAGCCATGCGATTACCAGCAAACTGATTGCACGACTTTTCATATCATTCCTAAGTATGATCGAAACGCTCTATGCCTAAAGCGCGTATATCAAGGCCTGAGCTTATAAAGTCATCTGGAAGATGCTCTGTTGTGATCAAAGATGCCGCTGCACGACCCAACGCTGAGGACATCATAATCCCATAGCCACCTTGCCCAGCTAACCAGAAAAATCCAGGTTGTTTAGGGTCAAACCCAAAAACCGGTTTACCGTCATCAACAAAACATCGTAAACCAGCCCACTGATGATTCACTCTGCTTACCTCGATATTAGTTTCACGCTCCAACCAATCCACCAGTGTCGCTACGGTTAAATCATTCGCTTGTATATCACAAGGATCAACCAGCGTTTCGTCACCAGGTGACACCATGAGTTGTTGCGCCTCAGGTTTGATGTAATTTTCAACGCCCAGAATATCAATTGCTGGCAATTTTCCCATATCCAAGGAAGGCGGTGGATCGATTAGCATCGCTGTTCGACACTTCGCTTGCAAACCAATGTGCGTTGCATTGGCTATGGCGCCCACTTTATCGGCCCACGCACCGGCGGCATTAACAACTATTCGTGCACTAATCTGTTCCTGACCTACTACCGCAGTCCAACCATTGGGATTCTGCGTTAGCGACAGGAGCTCTGCTTTGTATTTACAAATGCCACCATTTGCCTTAAACCCTGCCAGAAAGCCTTGGTGTAACGCATTTACATCCATATCGAAAACGCCATCTTCATAGGCAGCTGCTATCACGTTTTGCGGGCGCAAGAACGGGGCACGATCAATAACTTGTTTAGCACTGAGTCTCTGTAAATAAGCTGCGCCCGAGTCAAGCAAATCATTAAGGCGCGACTCGCAACCATGATTGGCCACCGTCATCATGCCGCGCGGCGTAAGTAGGCTCGTGTGCGAAAATGCAGCTGGTGGGGAATTTAGAAAAGAATAACTGAGTTTATTTATCTGCCGAACCAAGTCTGGTCCGTAGTTTGGTGTGTATAGAGCTGCTGAGCGACCGGTGCTATGAAAACCTGCATGGGCCTCCATGTCAACTAGCAGCGTTTTACCACTGGCCGCTAACTCATAGCCCAGTGCAGCGCCGGAGATTCCAGCGCCAACAATGAGATAGTCAAAATCCAATGCAACGCGGCTTAAGTTGCCGAATCCAGAATCGAATTAAAGGTTTGGCTGGGCCGCATTACCGCATCGCACACGTCCGGATCGGCGTAGTAGTATCCACCAATATCAACGGGCTGACCTTGCACTGAGTTTAGCTCTTCGACGATAAGTTCCTCTTTCTCACTGAGCTGTTCGAACAAGGTTTTAAACTGAGCAGCCAGTTCAGCATTGTCGGTTTGGTTCGCAAGCTCTTCGGCCCAATACAAACACAGATAGAAATGACTACCGCGATTATCTAATTGACCAACCTTACGCGACGGCGATTTATCGTTGTCGAGTAGGCGTCCGGTAGCGGCGTCGAGAGTGGTGGCAAGCACGGTGGCTTTGGCATTGCCGTGTTTTAGGCCCATTTCTTCAATAGACACAGCCAGAGCTAAAAATTCACCTAATGAATCCCAACGTAAATGATTCTCTTCCATTAGTTGCTGCACATGCTTTGGTGCAGAACCGCCAGCACCCGTTTCGAACAATCCACCGCCAGCCATTAACGGCACGATCGATAGCATTTTTGCACTGGTACCCAGTTCAAGTATTGGGAACAGATCAGTTAGGTAGTCACGTAAAATGTTGCCGGTGGCAGAGATCGTATCCAGACCACGTGCCACACGTTCCAGCGTGTAACGCATAGCTCTCACTTGCGACATGATTTGAATATCAAGACCCTCTACATCATGATCATTCAAATACAACTCTACCTTTTTGATGATTTCATTTTCGTGTGGACGATATGGGTCGAGCCAGAATACAACCGGCGTATCGGATTCGCGCGCTCGACGTACCGCTAATTTAACCCAATCACGAATAGGCGCATCCTTAACTTGACACATACGAAAGATATCGCCCTCTTCCACATGTTTTTCAAGAATGACCTCGCCCGTGCTTGCATCGGTGATACGTGCGATACCAGCCTCGGAGGCTTCAAACGTTTTGTCATGCGAGCCATACTCTTCCGCTTTTTGCGCCATTAAGCCAACATTGGGTACCGTACCCATCGTAGCGGGGTCAAAGTTACCGTGCCACTTACAAAAATTTATAATTTCCTGATAGATACGAGCAAATGTGGACTCCGGAATAACTGCTTTACAATCATACAAGTTGCCATCACCACCCCACATCTGCCCACCAGAACGAATCATCGCTGGCATGGATGCATCAACGATTACATCGCTTGGTGAATGGAAGTTTGTTATGCCTTTGTCTGAATTAACCATGGCGAGCCGTGGTCGGCGGACTTTACATGCTTGCAAGTCGCGTTCAATCTCTTCGCGTTGTGAAGCTGGTAGCTCAGCAATTTTTTCATACAAGGTTGCCATGCCATTATTAACATTGATACCAAGCTCATCGAAAAATTTACCATGCTTGTCAAACGCTTCCTTATAATAAATTTTGATCGCATGACCGAACACGATGGGGTGAGATACTTTCATCATGGTGGCTTTCACGTGCAATGAAAACAAAATGCCAGACTCACGACAATCTTCCATTTCCTGTTCGTAAAAATCACATAGGGCTTTTTTGCTCATGAACATCAGGTCTACGATTTCACCATCCAACAAAGGCAAATCAGATTTTAATACGTGCGTTTCGCCACTATCACCAACTAGCTCCATTTGTACTGTGCGCGCTTTGTTTATAGTGAGTGATTGTTCGCCGTGATAGAAATCACCGCTGTGCATGTGCGAGACATGCGTGCGCGACCATTGTTTCCATTCACCCATGGAGTGAGGATTTTTCTTGGCGAAGTTCTTTACCGCCTTCGGTGCACGACGATCTGAGTTCCCTTCACGCAATACGGGGTTAACAGCACTGCCCAACACTTTGCTGTAGCGTTTTTGCAATTCAAGTTCAACATCGTTTTGCGGGTCTTCGGGGTAGTCAGGTAATGCAAAGCCTTTGGCTTGCAATTCACTGATGCACCCTTTCAATTGCTGCACCGAGGCACTGATGTTCGGTAATTTGATGATATTGGTATTAGGGTCTTGTGTAAGTCGACCCAGTTCGGCCAGATTATTCGGCAATTTTTGTTTGTCGCTTAAATAGTCAGGAAATTCTGCCAACACACGAGCAGCTACCGAAATATCGCTGGTTTCTACTTCTATTCCGGCCGCAGCGGTAAAGGTTTTAATAATCGGCAGTAATGATGCAGTGGCTAGCGAAGGGGCTTCGTCGGTCTTGGTGTATATAATTTTCTGCTTGCTATCTGACATCGTTGTTTGGTTTCCTGTTTTAACCGGCTCGGGAGCCCTATATTTTATCAATTATTGGCGATACGACTCGACCCGCCAAGTCACATCAGTTGTATCGTTCCGGCCTACCAGTACGATCTAGTTCATAACTGCATAGGACAGCGATTGGGGCATAGGGTTCTAATGATAAGATCGCTGCTCATCCCAGCTCATCCCAGCTCATCCCAGCTGACCTGCTTAAAGCCAGTGTTCTATGCAGGACAGAAATCGAAAATCTGGCGAAAGCATCAAAGCAACACCGCGCTAAGTACTAGATTTAGCCGAATAGGGGCTGATACGGCTCATTTTGACGCAAATACGCTGGCCGTGCAATAAATCGGCAGTAGCTACCGGTGTCCGTGAGTGAAAAGACCGCCGATCACACGCCACAATACACCCATAGCCGAGGCAAGTAATTTCGGGAAAAGCACTTGCAGTACCATCAGAACGCCAAAGCAAGAAAGGAACAATGGTTTGACAAACGCTGTCTCACCACCTATTTGGAAAAATATGAGCGAAACAAGAAGCGTAAAAACTGCGCTGGATATTGTGATGACCAGGCTGATGCCAACGAATCCCCAAATTCTATCGCTCATTGTGTATTCGTCCTTGCCCACTTGCCTATTCCTTGTGCGCTAATGCTCCAAGCGATCTAACAGGTACTCAACTCTTAAGGCGTTGCTCATCGGTAGCATTTTTTCTGACTCTTTAGAACTCAATTGCAAGTAATCCACAATACCTAATATCATGGCAGCGTCGCTGGTGCTGCGCTCCACCTTCGCTTCTTTAAATCGCCAGGCAGGATCATTTTTCTCGCGCAACCACTCATTGAAGCTACGCATTAAACGTTTCTTCATTGTTGATGGCAAACGGTCATTTGCTGTTGGAATCGGTTTTAGTTGTAACGCAAAGTTATTAGGTGAGGCATCTATGGCAGTAATTTTTACCGCACATCGAATCAAGGTACTCACATGCACATCGCCATTGGCTTGCACTTGTGATTGATTCCAACTACTCGGCTTGAGAAAAAAGCCGTAGCTACCTACTTCAGGATTTCTGGATAACACCATCGGTATCGTGGCATTACTCCCAGATTGCTGCTGAACGATCGCCCTCTCATGTATTTCGCGAGGCAGCTCAACCGCTTGCCTAGCGCCTGGTATTGGCATGGACCGCTCAGCCAATGGAGCCCAAGTCGCTTTATTGGGCACATCATGGCACTGTTCATTAAATTGAAATCCTTTCGCGTTCACGCCAACAACCGCTGCCTTTTCTCCATAAATAAGCTGCGGCACTCCCGGCGCGTGCTTCACCCTTGGCATTGCATCTACACGAATCAGCTGAAATACATAGTCGGCCTTAACAGCGCCAGGTTTTAGTGCGGTGATAATTACGCCGTAGTCGCCATTAGGTACATCTATCCAGCGAGGATCGTGCGCGTAGCGGCGATAGTCGGTTTTAACCGATGGCCATGCATCCCCACCGCTTAATAGCAACCTGTGATTAATAACGCGAAGTCGCAATTTTGCTTCAGGTCCAGCCACCGCTTGTTCGCTCTTGGTTAACTCACCAAACGTTACACGTACGTTGAATTTACCCGAGCGTTCGGTTAAAACCGCTGCGAAACGCCCTGTTTGCAAGTCGTCTTTTATAGCAAAGTCATGCAAAAACCAATTCGATGGTTCAGCTTGATGATGTACAAGATCAGATGGGTCGAGCAATGTGATCATTGAGTGATTGGTATTAACTACCCGGCTAACCGACCATGACGGACCTGAGTTACCCTGCCCTTCGACTTTCTTCTGCGCACCACCACAAGCACTGAGCAGAACAACTAATGCGCAAAGGCTTAAACTCCGCGACTTTCGCCGAACTGCGAAAACCTGTTGAAAAATATGTGTAGATACAGCGATCATCACCTAGGTCCAAACCGATATCGGTACTTGAATTAACGAAGAATATCCTTGTGAGCGAGATCATCTAACACTCCATATCAGATGAGTCGATCACAATAGAAATAGCGGCTGAGACGCTGCAATGCTGAGATATACGTATAATTTAGGGAAATGGTTAACAGTTTACCTAGCTAATTGCCGCTAGCACGACCACATCAACCGATACACAACAATCCTGTTAGTATCAGGCATCCTCATAATTTGACATCCAGTCGGGACACATCATGATTCATGTTGTTGCAATAATCACAACAAAACCAGGTAAGCGAGAAGAAGTACTCCGCGCATTTCGCGAAATCATTCCAGCTGTTCACGCAGAAGAAGGTTGCATTGAGTATGGCCCCACCGTCGATGCAAGCGATGCACCCAGTATTCAAACACCGTGTGGTAACAATACATTTGTGGTTATTGAAAAGTGGACGTCGTCTGCGACCTTAGAGGCGCATGGCAAATCAGCGCATATGACGGAGTATGCCAAGCAAGTGGGCCACTTACTTGATGATCGCGTTATCCATATTTTGCGTGCGGCTGAATAGCCATTTCACACCGGCCACAGTTTCAGCAACAAATGGCTTCTTAAAACACGAAGATTAATTTCAGTTACTGGCTGGGCATTTCTACAACAGCTTGGGTAAGCCTGCCTCACCCAAGCTGAGATTAAGAACCTACGACAACAAAGCATGCACGCGCTGAGTCCCTGTCCAAAGACCAGACTCGAGCTTTGTTACTACTGATACTTCTAACGGCGTTATCTTATTTTGATCACCCAACACATTTTGATCACCCGACACAGAGTTTGCTTTGCTCGACATCGATGCTTGCGAACCGTCATCTGGCGTTAGCCAGAATTGATAAACACCACCAGATCGAATGCTCAATGGATTTTCGCTCAAGGTTGCGTTGAGTTGATACACACCTTTCTGCGTTGATATAGCACCTGGTGATACTCGGTTGAGTTTTATTGGTCGGTGGCTGCTGTTAGTGATAGTGACACGTGCCAATTGACCGTGCTTTAACGAATGTTCAGTTTCAACCAATTCTATAGCTATATCTTCGCTGGTCAGTATAGAACCCAACTCAGTTGTGCTTTGTTCTGATGCTAGCTTATGTGCCGCAGAATTGCATACCGCATTAGCCAAACCAGGTGCTGCCATTGCCGCTGTTGATAAAGCAGCGCCTTGCATCACACGCCTGCGTTGAATATTGGGTTTATCGCTTTTATTACTTACGCTTTTTTTACTCATTAATGAGTACTCCGAATCTATGGCTGAATTAGCAGCCTTCATGCACAACCATATAGGAGAATTGCAGGATTGCCAGTTAATGGAATCAATTTGTAACACTTTTATAGCGTTCGAGTATTTAGCTTAGGACTACATTTGGCTCTCAGACGGAACGCGGTTTTCCAACCACCTAAACAAAACCACGATCAGCCCAGTAATACATATATAGATAAACCCAACAAATAACAAAGGTTCGTAAGTACGATAGGTATCTTGTCGAACTATTGAACCCACACCATAAACACCGAAAATCGTGATAGTTGATGCCAGGGGCACTGACTTTAATGTCAGAACGGCTTCACCAGCTAAGGTGGGTAAAACGTTTTGCAAAGCCCGCGGCAACCAAACACGCCAAAGCAATGTAAAACCACTCATGCCAAACGCTCGCCCAGCCTCGAGCTCACCTTTAGGTACGGATTGAAACGCACCCTTCATCACATGCCCTTCGTAGGCCGCTACTGATAATGAAAATGCAACAATCGCATAAGGGAATGCCTCAACCAAAATGGGCCAAATAAAAGATTCGCGCAGACCAGGGTAATAGGGAAAAACCGATCCCAAACCGTAGTACAACAACCAAAGTTGAATAAGCAAAGGAGTTCCGCGAAATAAAGTACAAAACCCGTGTGCGATATACCCCAACCATTTAGGACCTGCTACTTGTACTAAACCTATTGGAATAGCCAGAGCAAATCCGAAAAAAATGGAAAGGCTAAACAGCTTGATGGTAATCCAAAGCCCTTCTACAAATCTGGGTAAATATACTGGTAGCCAATCCCAAACCATGGTCTGCCCCTATACCTGATCTAACTTAGGCTGACCGCGCATGGTGCGTCGCTCGAGCAGTTTAAAGAAATAATTGGAAAGCAGCGTTATACACAGGTACAGAAAGGCAGCAACCGTAAACGCTTCTAGAAACAAGCGCGATTTACTGGCTGCTTGCTTGGTCACCAGTGCTAGCTCTTCAAAACCAACAACCGCCAACAAGGCCGTGTCTTTGGTAACGATCATCCACAAATTTGCCATGCCCGGTAAAGCCAGCGGAATCATCGCCGGTAGTATCACGCGACGGAAGGCTTTGATTTTAGACATGCCAAACGCAATGGCTGCATCGGTCTCACCTTTGGGAACAGCCAGCAATGCACCTCGTATTACTTCAGTGGCATACGCACCTTGAACCAGACCAAGAACGGCAATACCAGCGGCGACACCGCTGATATCCACTGGCCGATACCCCATTGCCTCCAATATTTGATTAAGCAAACTGGTGCCAGCGAAATAAAGTAGCAGGATTAAAACGAGCTCAGGCACGGCCCGAATCAATGTTGTGTAAATTTCAAGAAAGAGTTTTAGAAACTTACCACCATAGATTTTTCCGAGCGCACCGAAAACGCCAATTGTAATTCCGAGTGCATACGCACCGATGGCAATGAGCAATGTAGCTTTTAATCCGCGAAGAAAATTAGGTCCCCACTCATGCAGTAGATTCGCCGTGCTGATAATAAAATCCACGCCAATTAAAACCTATTATTAATAGTCAGTCTTCAACGAATGAAGGGTTGTGCAGAAGAACCTGCACAACCCTTTTTCGAAAACGGATAGCTTAAGCTAGTGACTTAAATCAGCCACCGTAAATATCAAAGTTGAAGTACTTCTTGGCAATCTCATCGTAGGTGCCGTCTTCGCGAATTTTAACAATCGCAGCATTGACTCTATCGAGTAGATCTGTGTCTTCCTTGCGAATTCCAGCGCCTACGCCAATTCCAAATACTTCTTCGTCGTTGAGTTCCATTTTGATTTCACAGCAAGCACCTTCGGCAGACTCTAGAAATGGTGCAAGTGCCAAACTATCCGCTACGACAGCATCGACTCGACCAGCAAATAAGTCTTGGTTATGTTCATTGAAGTCTTGATAGATTTTTATGTCTGTGCCATCGGATAAGTATTTTTCGGCATAGTTAGAGTGTGTGCTGGATACCTGCACACCCACTTTCTTGCCTTTCAAATCATCAATTGAAGAAATTGACATTCCTTTTGGCGCTATTAAAGCTGCGGGTGTGTTGTAGTACTTGTTGGAGAAATTGATGGTTTTCTTACGCTCATCAGTAATAGACATTGAACCGAATATAAGATCGATCTTCTTAGCGGTAAGTGCTGGAATGATGCCATCCCAAGCAATAGGCACCCACACACAGTCTTCTTGCATAGCCGCACAAAGTGCGTCTCCAATTTCAATTTCCCAACCAGCCCACTCACCATTTGCACTGCGCGAATAGAACGGCTCGTAGTTAGCTGAATCAAGGCCAAGGCGAAGCTCTGCATTGGCGAGAGATGAAAAACTTGCAGAGACAACGACCGCTGCAAGGATTGATTTAAGTAGTTTCATTGGTTATCCCCAATCTAATTTTAAAGTTAGCGTACCGATTTAACAAACGCCCTAAAGCGCTCACTCGATGAATTATTGAACACCTTATCAGGTGCCCCTTCCTCTTCAACTCGACCTTCGTCGAGAAAAATCACATGGCTCGAAACATCGCGAGCAAAAGCCATTTCATGGGTGACTAAGATCATCGTCCTGCCTTCGTCAGCTATAGAACGAATGACTTTTAATACCTCACTGACCAATTCAGGATCCAGCGCCGACGTTGGCTCGTCAAATAACATGGCTTGCGGCTCTATGGCTAACGCACGGGCTATCGCTGCACGTTGTTGCTGGCCACCGGATAAAAACGCAGGGTACTGGTCGCGTTTATCGTAAAGGCCAACACGATGCAGCATCGCCTCGCCTTTTTCTATAGCTTCTGCCTTGTTCATGCCTAGAACATGAATAGGTGCTTCGGTGACGTTTTGCAAAACCGTCATGTGACGCCACAGATTAAAGCTTTGAAACACCATGCCCAGATTAGTACGTAGCCTCTGAATCTGTTTGGCATCTGCTGCTTGCATCTCGCCTTTTTTTGGCGGTTTAAACTTAACGGCTTCACCGGCAATCGTAATTTTTCCTGCCGAAGGCAGTTCAAGCAAATTGATGCAGCGCAGAAAAGTAGATTTTCCCGAACCAGATGAGCCGATAATGGAAATCACATCACCATCGTGCGCATCAAGCGAGACGCCCTTGAGCACATCAAGACTACCATAGCTTTTATGCAAGTCTTCCACATGCACAGCGGACGTATCGCTATGACTATCACTTTGACTAGCAACTGCTTGCGACATAAATTAAAGACCAGAAACTAAGGCTACTTACCTGCTAGCAGGTGTGAAAAAGTAAGGCTTCGAGCACAAAAAACGCGTATCGCCCGAGCACATTGCTCTAATCGGATACCATGCATCAATCGTAGAATGATTGCAATTTAAAATTGCCTAAATCCGCAACCCAATGCCGTTTCAGGCCATTTAAAACACCGTTAGAAACGCAAAATGACTATGCTGCGCGAAGGCTGTGAGTACACGGTAGAATTACTGGTGGTATCACTCACTGACAAGACTTGCCGAATGCCGGATACAAATAACAACACCGTCTTAAATCTACGCAAAACCTTAGCGGCCATACAATCTATACCGAAGGAGCACGCGCGGGCAATGCCAGCTGAATTCTATACCTCAGTTGATTTTCTTGAACTAGAAAGCGCGCAATTGCTGCGCCGCGAATGGCTATGCGTTGGACACGTTGGAGAAATTGTTAATGCAGGCGACTTTTTCACGACAGAAATTTTGGATGAACAACTACTGATTACACGCGATATAGATAATGTTGTGAGAGTGCTATCGAACGTTTGTCGCCATAGAGGTAATCGCATTGCTGAAGGTTCGGGCAATAGCAAGCGCTTTGTTTGCCAATACCACACATGGAGCTACGACAACAAAGGCAAACTTCTTTCTGCTCCATTTATGCAAGACAAGCCCAGTTTTGATAAAAGCAAATGTGCATTACCAGAATTTGATTCAGAGATATGGAATGGCTGGATTTTTGTAAACCTTGATGGCAACGCGGCACCGCTAGAGCCACGCTTAACAGACTTGCAACAGCTTATAAAAAATTATCATCAAGAAGAACGTTTCCTCGTTTTTATAGAAGAAGACACTTGGAACTGCAATTGGAAATGTTTGTTCGAAAATTTTATGGAAGGCTATCACCTAAGTACGACACATAAAAACACACTGCATAAAATAACCCCAACACGTTTGTGTAAAAAGATGGGCTCAGGTGAAGGCTGGACTGGGTATCACGCCTACTACGACCCAAACTACCCACCACGTGGACCATTCCACCCCGATTTAACCGAAGATGAAAAAATTAACTCACCAATGTATGGCGTTTATCCTAACTTAGTGGTTGGTATGGCGACTAACTTTACGTTATTCATGTGTCTACGACCAAACGGTGTAGACAAAGTGAACATTCGTTGGGGAGTAACTGGGCTGGAAAACGATCCAGACACGCAAATGGTTAAAGATTACGTATCTTTGTGCAAAGACTTTAATGCTGAAGATCGAGAAAAGCTCGAAGTGTTACAGGTCGCGCTAAAGACCCGCCATTATCAAGGCGGACCTCTTGCGCCAGATGACTACGAAGGCTCTATATGGGATTTCATTCTATATATGAGCCGCTTCTTAGCGCTTCGTTAACCTAACGCCTGCCATAAATTAAAACGCCTGCGCGCTAAGCAGTTGATCCACCTTTTTTCGGTAGAAAACCACGCTGCGGGTCGTAGCCCCAGATGGCGATGGCTAAAAAGATCACAGTGCAAACTAGAGTGATAAACCCGGACTGCCAACTGATTTGCGAGTACAAAGCGAAACGCACAAATTCAACGGCATGGGTAAATGGATTCAGATAGGCAATCCAATACAACAATTCACTGGATTCCTGTAGCCGCCATAACGGATACAATGCGGACGATGCGAAGAACATGGGAAAGATAACGAAATTCATGACACCCGCAAAGTTCTCTAGCTGCGTGACAAATGACGACAACATCAATCCCAGGGCACCCAACATCAAGCCAGACAATATGAGTGCCGGTATCACCATAAAATAACCCACAACCGGCGGCCTCACATCCCAAAACCAGGCCACAAGTAAAAACACATACACCTGCAAAACAGCGACTATCACGCCAGAGAGTAACTTAGAGAACAACAAAAACCATCTGGGCAAGGGAGATACGAGTAATAGCCGCATGCTACCCATTTCGCGATCATAAACCATCGACAGCGAGCTTTGCATACCATTGAATAACAAGATCATGCCCAACAAACCGGGCGTGATGTATTCCTCATACACAATATAAGTTTGATAAGGAGGAATGATGGACACACCCAGCACAGATCGGAATCCAGCGGCAAAGATAAACAACCAAACTAGCGGTCTGACTAGCGCTGCAAAAAAACGTGCGCGTTGATGTAAAAAGCGCAAGCATTCGCGCGTTAGTATGCCCTTAAAACAACTGAGAGCGTGCTTGGTGTTCATGAGGCGATATCACGCTTTGGGTTGGTAAGGTGACTATAAAGCTCGGCGATACTTTGTTTCTTGTGTGTTTCAAGTAGTTCTTCTGAGCCACCTTCATATATGATTTTACCGTTATGCAAAATATAAATATAATCCGCATCCTCTACCTCATCCATTAGGTGCGTTGCCCACAACACACCCACATCGTGCTCTTTGCACAAGGTTTTTACGCTATCAACAAATTCCATTCGATTGGCATGATCGAGCCCAACCGTGGGTTCATCCAGCAGTAAAAAATGTGGTTCATGAAGTGTTGAGCGTACAAGTTCCACCCGCCGTTGCTGACCACCACTAAGCTGGGCAACTTTACGCGCCTTTAAATCCGATAGGCCATAACGTTCCAGTGCGATGTCAGCCCTTGCTCGAGCATCTGCGTTTGAAATGCCATGCAAATTACAAAAGTACCTTAGGTTCTGTAAGACGGTTAAGTCCCGATCGAGAGTGGGACGCTGGAACACAACACCAATAGAACCCAGAGCAGATTCGGTGTCTTTTACTAATTCATGCCCGCCTATGCGAATCTCACCTTCATCAGCGGCATACAAGCCTGTGATAATAGAAAATAGCGTGGTTTTACCTGCACCGTTTTGACCCAGCAAAGCAACAAATTTTCCACTGGGTACTTCTATTTCAACGTGATCAACAACGCGCTTTTGGCCGAAGCTAAAATTGATATTTCGTGCAATCAGACTGGCGTTTTTCGTGTCGCTCAAGGGCACAACGCCACTGTTGAACACGTTATTAAATAATTGTGATCTGGCACGTCACTATTCCCTTGGGTAGACTTGCATTCTATGTCAAACTTCTCTGAGCTACTAGGGGCATTATTGGCCGGTGGTAGGATTTGTCAATTGGAAAATAACGCAATTGGTGCAACGACGACAATACCATTCAGGCATTACTATAGTCTGGACCACAGGTTCCGATACGGTTGCGTTTTGCCAGCAAATATCCAAGGAATGTGAAAAGCAACGTATCGCCGGTTGCACGGTCTACTATTCCAGCCGCAGCCACGACGCAGCCGAACTATCCGCTATCTTAGCGGCAGAACAACCACACTTACCCTTCTACGGCTGCTCAACTTGTGGCGAGATAACACCCGATGGCATGCAGGACTACGGCGCCATAGCCGTATTATTGCCTACAAAATGGTTTGAAGTATCTATCCAAGTCATTGAACAAGTAGACTCTTTGGGAATGCATGCCGTATCGCAGCAAGCATCCGAACACAAAACAAATTTTCTTGCCCAGCTAAACACCAGCAACACCGATGATATCTACGCAACGCTGTTAATTGACGGATTGACTTATTCTGAAGAACCTGTCACAGCCGCTTTAGCGCGCGGCTTAGGTAGCATCCCACTGATCGGTGGGTCAGCCGGCGATGATCTGGCCTTTACTGGCACATCGCAAATTGTCAATGGCAAAAGCTACAGCCGTGCCGCGGTGGTTACACTCACTAAGTGCTCCTTACCTTTTTCACTTTATACCGAAAACAATTTTGTACCTACACCACACAAATTGGTGGTAACTGAATCAGACCCCGACCAACGCACTGTTAAAGAATTTAATGCTGAGCCTGCGGCCATTGCCTACGCGAACGCGATTGGCCTATCTCACGAAGAACTTTCATCACGAAACTATGCATCGCATGCTGTAGTGGTTCGTGTTGGTGGCGAGTACTACTGCCGCGCTATACAACAACATAACGACGACTTATCGCTGACTTTTTTCTGCGCCATAGATAATGGAGTAGTGTTAACCGTTGCTCGTTCCGAAGGCATGGTGCGCTCTACCCGCGCCGCGATTGAGCGCATTGAGCATCAGGTAGGTAAAATTGATGTCATGCTCGGCTTTGATTGTATCTACCGCAAACTTGATGCCCAACACCGAAATGTGGTGGGCCGAATGGAATCCTTGTACCAGGAGCACAACTTTATCGGCTTCAATACCTACGGTGAGCAATTTAACTCTATGCACATAAATCAAACCTTCACAGGGGTTGCTTTCGGCCATCCGCTTTAAGTACCTAAATGAATAAGCTCAACGCCAATACAATTTCAAAAGACGAAGAAATCAGACGTCTTAAAAAAATCAACCAAGCCTTGATGGATCATGTCGAACGTTCTATGGATCAACAAGGCAGCGCATTTTCTATTTTTCAAACAGCGATTAACCTTGAAGGGCAAATCAAGCGGCGTACACAAGAACTTTCAACCACGCTTGCGCACTTGGAACGCTCTAACCACGAGTTGCAAACCGCAAAAGATAACGCTGAAAGATCGAACCTGTCAAAGACTCAGTTTCTAGCCGCAGCCAGTCACGACGTACTGCAACCACTCAACGCCGCAACCTTACTCGTCTCTTCACTGAGTACAATACAAAACACTGATCAAGGTGAACGCTTGTGTGGGCAGATTGATCGATCTTTGCAAACCATGACTGCATTGTTGCGATCACTACTGTACATAACCCGTCTGGATGCTGGAGATATACAACCCGAATGGCAAAGCGTGTCGATAAAAGCGCTGTTTGATTCAATAATGTCTGACTTTGAGCCGGTGATTAGCCAAAAGAATTTAAAGTTTAGATTCGCGCACAAAGATCTGCACGTACACTCCGACCCGACCATGCTACGCCGCATACTGCAGAACATTGTCGCTAACGCGATCTACTATACAAATGACGGTGGAGTGGCGCTGATTGCAGGCAAACATGGTGACAGAGTGCGCATACGCATAGCTGATACAGGCATTGGCATTGAAGAACAACAGTACGAAAAAATATTCCAAGAATTTCATCGCTGCAACCGGATCCCACATACTCAAGACCAACCCGACGCAGGTTTAGGGCTGGGCTTAGCCATTGTTCAACGTATGGTGCGGACCCTAAATCATTCGCTAACGTTAAACTCCCGTGTGGGGCAAGGCAGCTGCTTTCAGTTAAGTATGCTCGGCGCAGAGCCAAGTATACACACGCCCACTAGCGACACAATGCAACGCTTTACGAATGATGCGGTAGTTGGCTCTCGCTTGCATAACACCAACATTTTATTGATTGAAAATGATTTAGACGTGCTATCGGCAATGGAGTCGCTTTTAACGCAATGGGGTTGCAAGCTGCGCACAGCCACTGCAACACAACAAGCACTGGATATTGTCGCCGATAAAACCTGGCAAACGCACATTATTATTGCCGACCAACACCTTGATGGGGATGATTTGGGCACAACCACCATCAATCATCTGCATACGCTCAGCGGTGAAAACATCCCCGCTGTTATCGTCACAGCCAACCCATCGAAGGAACTTACGCGAGAAGCCGAGAAAAACGGCATAGAGGTGTTGCTAAAGCCTGTAAAGCCTGCGCAATTACGTGCGTTGCTTACGCACTTGGTCAGTGACTAGGGCGAATGACTCGCCACACTAGCTCGGTTTAGGTTGGCGACAAAAACGCGCTTCAATATCTTTCATTTCCGATTGTTCTAACTTCGATACTTCAATCACCGCTTGTGTGCGGCTATAAACACATAGCTTTCGCAAAATTTCGGAAACGTGCTTTTTCACTGTACTGGAACCGACATCCAGCTCAAAAGCAATTTGTTTATTTAACATACCTGCGCGCAGCATAAACAATACTTTGAGCTGCTGTGGTGTCAGGCTCAGCATGCGATCGATCAACTCGTTTTTCTCTTTCACAGCATCCGGCAACGTATCGGTATCGTGTTCAATGTGGGATGGGTTGTACACATCGCCTTGCAGCACTGTGCCAATGGCTTCAGCCAGCACATCACCTCCGTGTGACTTAGGCAGAAACCCAGCGGCACCGTAACGGAGTGACTCTTCTATTATTTGCGAATTTTCAAGACCAGATACAACCAATATGGGAAGCCGAGGGTGTTCTGTGCGAAGCCGCAACAAGCCATCGAAACCATTGACACCGGGGATGTTTAAATCGAGCAGAGCGATATCGAAATTGCGATCGCGGCCGAGTAAATCGCTTGCTTCATCTATTGATGAGGCTTCTTTGGTTATAACGGATGAGTAAACCGTTTTAATTGCACTACTCAACGCTACCCGAAACATCGGGTGATCATCAACGATTAGCACTTTTGATAGATCGGTCATTTGCAATGCCAAGGTAGAACGTCCGCCTTTTTCTAACGCAATAAAAAAAGGGCCAGCAAAAGCTGGCCCCTATTTTTAACAGCTTATACGCTTATTTGGAAGCAAGAGATTCGGGGATTTTGAACGTCCACACAGAGCCACCTTGATTCAAATAGCTAACAAACTTAGCAACCTCACCACCCCAAAGCGGTACTGCACCACCCCAGCCCGTTGTGATCGCTACCCACTGCTCGCCATCCTGTTCCCAGGTAATAGGCGAAGATACAATGCCGGTGCCTGTTTGGAACTTCCAAAGCTCCTCACCGGTTTCTGCATCAAATGCCTTCAGGTAACCTTCAGGAGTACCCGTGAATACCAAACCACCAGCCGTGGTTAGAACGCCACCCCATAGCGGCGCTTTGTTGCGGTATTCCCACTTCACTTCGCCACTGACTGGGTCTAATGCTTTCAAAGAACCAATATAGTCATCGAAGATAGGCTTAATGGTAAAACCGGCACCCAGAAATGCTGCGCCTTTTTTGTAAGTAACAGGCTCGTTCCAGATGTCCATACCCCACTCATTTGACGGTATGTAGAACAACTTGGTGTCTTGCGAATACGCCATTGGCATCCAGTTTTTGCCACCAAGGAAACTTGGAATGGCGAAAATGGATTTACCTTTCTTGCCATCGGCAGATTCAACAGGGTTACCGGGTCGGTTGTCATCAACATAGAGTGGTCGGCCATTTTCATCAATGCCTTCTGCCCACGTAATGTTTTGCACAAACGGTGCGGCTGATACGAATTCACCGTTAGTGCGATCTAATACATAGAAGAAACCATTACGGTCAGCACTGGCACCGGCTTTGATGGTTTCGCCATCTTTTTCCATGTCGAATGAAATAAACTCATTCACACCATCGTAGTCCCAACCATCATGTGGCGTGGTTTGGAAACCCCAAGCAATCTTGCCATCTTCTGGGTCAATTGCGATACGTGCCGAGGTCCACTTGTTATCACCGGGGCGCAAATGAGAGTTCCAAGGTGCAGGGTTACCTGTGCCAAAGAAAACCAACTTGGTATCAGGGTCGTAAGTGCCGCCAAGCCATGGCGCACCACCGCCGTTTTGCCATAGATCGCCCGGCCATGATTCATTCTTTTTACCCGTCATGGTTGAGTCAGCACCATTGAGTGTGCCCATGTGGCCTTCAATGGTTGGACGTGACCAAACAAGCTCACCCGTTTCTGGGTTACGTGCTTGCACTTCACCCACAATACCGAATTCACCACCAGAGTTACCGGTAACGATTAAGGGACCATGTGCTTCCGTTGGAACAATAAGAGGGGCTGCCGTATAGGAGTAACCGGCCTGGTAGTCACCAATGGTTTTACGCCAAACCACTTTACCGGTCTTGGCGTTGAGTGCCACGATCTTGGCATCGAGTGTTCCAAAAAACACTTTGTCGCCCAAGATAGCGGCGCCGCGATTAACAACATCACAGCAAGGCAAGATGCCTTCAGGTAGACGCGCATCGTACTGCCAAATTTCTTCACCAGTGCGTATATCGACCGCCCACATACGACTGTAGGAACCGGTCACGTACATGACGCCGTCTTTGATTAGCGGCTGAGACTCCTGACCACGTTGCTTCTCGCCACCGAACGAAAACGACCAAACTGGAAACAGATTTTTAACGTTGCCTTTGTTGAGCGTGGTTAGTGGGCTGTAACGTTGACCACGCGGCCCAAGGCCGTAAGAGACGATATCGTCACCCGAAGCTTGATCGGCAACAATATCCTCAATGCTTACATCTGCAATTGCTGTACTACTCAGGCAGGCGGCACCAACCGCGGCTGCCAACCAGACTTTCATTTTTATCATGTAGCTCTCCTCTTCCAAATTGGGTACATCGAAATTGGGTACGTGGAAATTAGATACGTGCGCCACGAACAGTCTAACTAAATAGTAAAAAACCCCATATAGAACTAAGGTACACCGTGGAGAATCGAGCGGCAATAGCTCAGGCCGCTGGGCCGGAACAGATCAACGAGTTACATCGATCAATGGCATGAGTTGATCTTCGAGAGCGGGATATAAATGCACAACTGAGCGTTCAAATTCCTCTCGCACCACACTGAGCGATGAGAATCCGTCCGGGATAGGCAATTGCATGGCTTCGTTCATGGTTAAACCGCTATCTACCGCCCCCGTGAGCGTATCTTCTAACCAGGCCAGGTAGTCGCTGGTTTGCACAAGCGACTCACCACGCTTATCGGCTGGCCCATGACCTGGCAATATCAGATCCTTGTCTAAGCCGCTGAGCTCATTGATAGCGCCCTGCCAGGTAGCAATATCGGCATGCGGTGTGGTTGGCGCTCTGAACAAAAAGGCTAAATCACCCGAAAACACAACGCCTGTGGTGTCGTCGCGTACAACGAAATCGGCACTGGTGTGGCCCGACAAATAAAACAAGGAAAATTGGCGACCACCGATTTCCTCCTTGCCCGCCTCCAAGGCCACGCCTGGTGCGACGGGCGCTGTCCCTCGCATCCAGTCACCAACCAACCGGTACATATTGTCCGCAAAACCATTACCATCCAAGTTGATGTTGTCAATAACGCCTTGAGGAGCCGCAATAAGCGACTGGTCGAACACCTGATTGCCAAAACAATGATCAGGATGATGATGCGTGTTATACACGCGCAGAACAGGCCTGCCAGGCACGGTTTTTTCAATGAGTGTTAGCAAGGCCTGACCGTAGCGCTTCGATGGTCCGGTATCAATAACCACAACACCATCGGGCACTTCTATGAACGCAACATTGACGATGTTGCCGCCGTTTTCTAAATTGAAGTGACTTAGTTCGCCATGCACAGCCCAGGTTTTGCTGGCTATTTCAGTGGCGTGCAACGGATACTCGAGCAAACGAGCACCGGCAGCGCCGCAGATACAACAACCACACCCCGCACCAAGGACTTTAAGCAGAGCGCGCCTTTGCTGGGAATCGATCGTCATTATGTCTATTGTGTTGTTACCGCAGGAACCGATAATGGAAATGAAAATTCATTCCCTTCCGTGTCGCGGGTTGATACAGCCAGCTGACTCGCCGAGCTACCCACTGCAGGCTTTAAGGTGATGGTTGGGTTTTCACTGACTGGCTCAAACAGATCAAGCTCAGCTATCACACCACCCGCCTCGTCTTTAACCACCATCTTGTTCATATAAAATACCGGAATACCTGCCGCTAAACCTGTGTCCATTGGGTGACGCATACGGACCGTCATGCGTGCATCGCCTTTGCTGTCGCGACGCACCAGGGCGCGTGTTTCACCTAGGGTTTGCATCCAATTGCTTGTGCCATGCGCAGCAGCGGGCGCAGTACAACCACCACCTGCTGCATCAATTAACGCACCACCCATATGCCATGTGCCGTCTTCGGTCTGAACGCCCACGTGAATAGGCGATGATTGCTGTAGCTTTAAGCGAAATCCAATAAACGATAACGCTTGTTTTGGCCGAACGGTTAATACATGTTGAATCGGATTCAGGTCTGCAACGGCAACAATTTGTTTAACATTCTCAAGCCCAGTTGCATCGACAGTGATGGGTACGTGCATTTGGTTTTCAGCACTGTATGGCGCAATGACTTTCACACGTTGATCGAACACAACATCGCCACCAGTGAAATAACGATCAACCATGGCCTGCCACATAACCGAACCAAACGGATCAGCAGGTGCTGCAGCTTGCGCAAGCGCTGAGCATGCCAGCAACACAGCACTAAGCATAAGCTTAGAAATAGATAGAAATTTTTTAGAGTGAACCATGCTTGCTCCTCTTGTTCTGCTGTCAGCTTTCTCTTGCTGTCACATGGCCAATAAAGCACGGCCAATAACGCATGATCAGTAAGATGTTACTCACGAACAAAATGTAATCATTCAATGATAGGCGGTAGATACGTCACGCCATACTGCTTATATATAGCAGCCAGCTTGCCAGAGTTCTGTAACTCGCTCAACACATCTGTGAGTTCATAGCCTAAATCACGGCTGTCGTGCTTAACAGAAATACCAATGGGCCAGCCCAAACGCACCATACCGGGCATGGGTGGTTGGACAACGGACGAATTCAGACCAGGCGTTTGCGTTGCTACCCATTCGGTTTGCGCACGCGATGCGAGCAATGCCGGCACTTCACCATCGGCATAAAGCGCTACCGCATCTTTAAAGGTGCGCCCTCGCCTAACGCTTTGTAGCAACTGCCCACGAAACGCACTGGAAAGAAAAAAGTCGTACCCGGTGTCGAGCTCTACGCCGATTTGTTGTGAAACAAACCGGCCGAAGGTTTTCACTTCTGGGATAACATCTTTATTGAATATGACAGCCACCGTTTCTTGAAAGTAGCCACCCATAATGACAGCGAACTCATTACGGTTGTCCACTTCATAATCGACCGGTACGTGCATCATGACATCAGCCACTTTGCGATGGATCAAATCACCTTTCCAAATATTGATGCGCAAATCATCGTCTAAGTTTTCATCAGCACCGCGCATTAACAATTTGAGTTCGACACCCAGGGCATTGGCAAGTTCCTTGGCAATGTCTACATCGATTCCAACCGCCTTTCCGTCCTGCTCGTATGAGTAGGGTGCGTAATCACTATAAACAAATATGGTGATCTCGCCGCTATCGACCACATCATCCAATGGACGTGCTTCTGCGATAGACGTAATGGCCAAACATAGGAGTATGCCGAGCGCAGCTTTAGTTATGATTTTTATTTGCGTGCGATTCATGATGTGACTCTATGACCAGATTCGGCCCTTATTTCGGCCTTGTTTCTGTGTAGGAACGAATTGCCCACATCGCTTCTTGCGATAACAATTCTTCAAACGGAGGCATTTTGTACGCACCGTTTTGGCTATATCCGTTTCGCACTCGCTCCATAAACCACTCGTCGCCGAATTCGCCATCTTCGAGCATACGTAAATCTGGTGCGATGCCGCCGCTGATCGCCTCCAAGCCATGACAACGTGCGCAGTTCTGGTTGTACCCTGAGGCGCCGATTTGTACAGCCAATTCATATTGCTCACCACCGAGTAATCGGTATGGGTTTTCCAACGCGAATTCTTCGGGTAAAGCATCTAAGCCTTCGGTATCAACCGCCTGAGGTTGCACATCACCATGACCAAGACTGCTTTGCATAAATGCCATGTGCAATGCACCAACAACAATGGTAGCAAGCGCCACAAATTTAATTTTCATCGAATCACCTAAATTGCTACGTAATTTATTCACTACGTATAGTTAAAAAGCCAGCACGGCTTATAACAAATTCACTGCTTTTCCAATATGGTACTTTGGCACGCAGGCCCATAATTGCAGCAGATTTCAGCTTAACAGCCTGAAATTATTCGACAAGCCCAACTTGTCGCAATTTGTCACTCATCTCACTAATGTAGGCAGAATTTCTGCTCTCTCGGGGCACATCGAGGCTTAATTTACCCAACTGTGTTGCGGGACGTGCGCTAAGCACAATGACTTCATCCGCGAGCATCACGGCCTCTTCCACATTGTGCGTCACCATTAACGCCGTGCACGCCGTCGATTTCCACAGTGATAGCAACATCTGTCGCAACCGCTGGGCGGTTGCATCGTCCAGGGATACAAAGGGTTCGTCTAGAATGAGCAGGTCTGGCATAACAGCGAACGCACGCGCCAGCGATGCACGCCTGGCCATGCCTAAGGATAATTCAGCTGGATAAAATTGCCGAACATCCTCTAAGCCTAATTCTATGAATAGATCATCCAAAGCCACCGCATTGTTTGCGTTGGATAAGGCTAGGCGTACGTTTTGCTCTACCGTTCGCCACGGTAACAATCGCGGCTCCTGGAACACAGCAGTCATGGTGCGATTTTGCGAGAAGTTAATCTCGCCATCAAACTCTTTATCAAGCCCAAGTAGCAAACGCAGCGTTGTGGTCTTGCCACAGCCCGATGGCCCGATAACACAGGTAAAGGTTTCGCGCTTTAATGAAAAAGCAAGATTACTTATCGCCTGCATAATGCCGCCTTCGGCAGCATCGAATACCTTTGCGCGAATATTGGCAGTTAATATGTCTGTGCTAGTCATCGACTACCGCCCGCGCTTTTCGCACGCCAGCGACGGCTGCGTTTTTCAAGCGGTTGCAATACGAAGTATTCAACACTTAACATCACAAACACAAACGCCAAGGTATAAGCCAGAATGGTTGCCACATCGAATAACTGAAAATACAAATGGATTTGAAAACCCACACCATTAGATCGACCAAGCAACTCCACGACCAACACAATTTTCCAAATAAGCGAAATTCCCGAACGCATGGCTGAGGCAAAGAAGGGTTGCAATTGCGGCAATACAACATGTTTAAGCGTTTTATAAAAACCAAACTTAAATACTTTTGCCATCTCGGCTGTTTGCGGGTCGAGGCTACGCGCACCTTCGCGTAAAGTGACCACCACATTAGGGATTTTATTCAAAGCCACTGCGCCTATGGCAGCTGCCTCATTTAGACCAAACCAGATATACGCTAAGACAATGATAACCAAGGCTGGAATGTTCAGTAATAGCACCAACCAAGGGTCGACAAACTGATTGAGTGATTGATTCAGACCCATGGCTATGCCAATGGCCGAACCGATTAACATGGCCAGCACAAAAGCGGCCAGAACTCGCAATAGAGTGGCGCCTAAGTGTGTGAACAACTCCCCACTACGTGCCTCTTGCATCAGCGACTGCGCAACAGCGACAGGACCTGGCAAAGAGCGATCACCAAGCGCGCCAGCAACCAACCACCACAAGACTAGCAGGGACGTGAGGGACAGGAGTGCGACGAGTGGGCGGCTGAGATTGGCGTTCATACAGGTTTAGTGTAACGCCAAATCAGCCCTTAGAATGGACATAGAAGCCAAGGCGTTTAGGAGCCAGCACCCTCCCAGAACGTGCCATCAACCAATACGGCGGATTCGCCAACTAATTTCGATCCGCCCAAATCATCGAGCAACTGATAAACGATTTCAGCGTCTCGGATTTCATCGTTTAACTCACGATAAGGTATGCCTTCGCGGAAACGATCGCGCAATTTTAGCAGCGCATCGCCTTTGTCTTTAATGATGCCCTCAGACGCCATCGCTTCCCATTGCTCATCGGACTCAGCGAGTAGTTGCTTGGTTTGTCTGATTGCTTTGGTAAATGCAGGTAAGTCAGGATTGCCTTCTGCAAAGGATTCGTTAAAGACGTAACCTAAAGATGAAATGGGCCCGCTCGCGCCCAGTGCGGTTGTCGCCTCTTCAACACTGATAAGGCGTTTGAAACCATCCGCTTCAAGCCGAGCGCAATAGTGCCAATAGTTCAAGCTACCATCTAACTCGCCATCGCGTGTTTTTTCAGCCAACAATGGCGGTGCCCCAAACACAATTTCGTTCTCAGCGGCCAAGTCCAGCCCGTGTTCCTGTTTTGCCAATCCTTGCAGTAACAACCAACTCTTATCTAACGGCCCACCGGCCACGCCAAGTTTCTTGCCTTTAAGGTCAGCCAATGATTTGATCGGGCTATCACCAGCCACCATCATTGCGCCAACCGATGAGCTGTACGGGACAAAGCTCACGGCCACGCCATCAGCACGTTGTCGCGACACCCAAAGCCAGTCAGACACGATGATATCCACAGCGCCTCCTTGCAATGCGATTTTGGTCGCATCGCCACCGGCAAACGGGACAATTTCTAAATCAAACCCATTTTCTTTGTCGAAGCCTGCGTTTTTTAGTGCTTTGAGCTCCCAGTTAACGGTTCCAAACTTCAGCACGCCCACCTTGACTGTGCCAGCCCACGCAATGTTCGCCGCCAGCGCCCACAAGGCGATGATTGCCAATAATCTGCTAGGTAGTGATTGACCGTTCACAATAAATCTCCTCAATGCGGTTTAAATATCAGTCTACTGGAACAACTGTACAGACCTTAAGCTAATTCGTTAGACTTTGGTACCAGTGCGAGGCCATAACCACTGCCCCATACTGGTCAAAATGTCCCGCTGTAATTTTTACTTCGCGAGTCCACTTATGAACACCCGCTCTTGCTTGATCGCCATCGCTCTAATGTTTGGTTTTACAAACAATGCCTTAGCCGAGCAATACGACATTGATAGCGAAACAGGTTTTCGCATGGAGCGCTACCGCGCACCGGTTCCAGAGTCGGTGCCTGGTGGCACGACCATTTCAACTGAAGAAGCCAAAACTTTACTATCTGATGCTGTTTTCATTGATGTATTACCACCGGTGGGCTTGGGTGCCGACCCACTTGAGGGCCATTGGCTTATCAGTGAACCGCGTTACACCGTTGAAGGTGCCATTTGGTTGCCCGAAGTCGGACGAGGCTTTTTATCCGACGAACATCAAGATTTTTTTGAAAGAAACCTAAAGCGACTTAGCAATGACAACCCAGAAACAAAGTTCGTGTTTTTTTGCACAGCCGATTGCTGGCAGAGTTGGAATGCGAGTAAGCGAGCATCACAACTGGGGTACAAAAATATCTACTGGTATCCATCCGGTACTGACGGTTGGCAAGAAAGCGGCAACGCGCTAACGCCTGTTTTGCCCGTTAATTTTCTAACCGATACAACACCACCATTGTTTCCACCGGCGGCCGCAGTCTTCCTTGTAGATCAAAGCGGCAACGAAACAGCAATAGGTTCGATACGCTTCAGTACCAATGATGAAAATACGTTTGGTATTAAAGTAGAAATAGAGGGCGACGTGTTTAGCGATCAGTTTTTATCGATGCGTCCATTCAATTGCATCACCGATCCAAAAGAATGGTACTGCTATTTGCAGTATCCATACGAATTAAACAACACCATCAGCAGCGCCGATTTAACAGACCTTGAGTATCAATTATTGTTTGTTTTGAAATCACCCAGTGAATTTGGTATTGATGCGTGGAATGGCTTGTATTTCAAATTAGCGTTGGCTCAACCACAAGTTATTGTTGGCACGGCCTTATCCGGCGACTTAAACGTATTGCAGTCACCACCCGAACCAAATACAAGACCGATCGATTTGGGAGAATTTATCGATGAATCCTCTGCCCGTCGATTTCCCAAGTTGATCATTCGCCCTAAATAGATTGTTTACCCATTACCCAAGAGCTCTATCTAATGCATGCCAATGATGAACACCACTATGGGCTCTTACTATGACCAGCGATGTTAATATAAACAGCCATGATGCGTTGCTGCAATTGCAATCCGTACAAACACAATTGCAACAAAAACTGGTAGGTCACGAAGCGCTCATCGAACGATTGCTTATCGCGCTACTCACCGGTGGTCACATCCTTATCGAAGGCGCGCCAGGGCTGGCCAAAACACGCACCATCAACCAGTTTGCGCAATTAATTGATGCGCGCTTCGTCCGCATTCAGGCCACACCTGACTTACTGCCCGCTGATTTGACTGGTACTGATATGTACCACCAACAAAGTGGCGAGTTTCGTTTTATTAAGGGTCCACTGTTTAACAACATAATTTTGATGGACGAAATCAATCGCGCACCACCAAAAGTACAAAGCGCATTGTTAGAAGCCATGGGTGAGAAACAAATATCCTCCGGTGGGCAAACGCGTTTACTTGAATCTCCTTTCTTGGTGGCTGCGACACAAAACCCGATTGAGCACGAAGGCACCTACCCGCTACCTGAGGCGCAACTTGATCGTTTTATGTTTTTTGTCAATGTACAAATGCCAGATGCGCAGGCTGAAATGAAAATTCTTAACCAGGTACTGAGCGAGCGCAACAGCGCAGCCGTACAACTTGCGCAGCATGCCATAAGCAACACACAAACCATTGAACAAGCCAGTAAACATGTCAGCGCCGTACACGTTAGCGATGCCATCAAAGATTATATTGTTAGAATCATTACAGCCACGCGTGGCGAAGGCCCGGCTGGGGAAATAGCAAAACACATCGCACACCCTGCCAGCCCCAGAGGTTCCATTTTCTTATCGGTTGCAGCGCAAGCTAAAGCATGGTTGGCCGGCCGTGATTACATATCACCCGAGGATATTCGACAATTAGCACCGGACACACTCAGTGGCCGTATCGTGTTGCACTACCAGGCTCGCGCACAAGGTATGACGCAACGTGATGTGATTAAATCCATTTTAGATGCAACACCTGCACTCTAAACGCATGGCCCACAAAGAACTCAATATCAGCTTGCCACTAGAGGCTTTACTAGAACAACGACATTCAGCCACGCCATTATCAAATGTAGCACCTGGCAATGGACCTTGGCCCGGCCCACACCGTGGCCTCAAACACGGTCAAGGGTTAGATTTCGACGACCTGCGCCAATACATCCCTGGCGATGACACACGGCACATCGACTGGAAAGTCACTGCTCGGCGCAACACAACCTATACTCGGCTTTACCGTGAAGAGAAAGAGCGTTTACTGACTGTCGCATTAGATTTTAGATCTTCGATGTTTACCGGCAGTCAAACATTGAGCGCAGTCACAGCCGGGCTATTGGCCGCAAAAGTGATATGGCAAGCAGCGGATTTAAGTAATCGCTGCAACCTAACCATTCAAACGGATCAGCAATTACACACGCTGCCACCGGCAACCGGAATAACTACTGCGTTAAACGCGTGCAAATTGATAGCCGATACTTTCGATTATGCGATTAAGAAACGTGACGCCAACGCACAGACTGATTTAAAGCCCTTGCTCGAACACTTATTAGCCAATGGCCGTTTTACCGGCTCAGTTGTGTTGATCAGCGCAGGTGATGAGCTTGGCACCGCTTTCGACCAGCTTATGCCCGTGCTAAGTCAATCAGCAACCATCGCATGGGTATTAGTTGAAGACCCGATGGAATGGCAGCCAATGCCAACTGGTCGCTACGGGTACCGCTTTAAGCACAATGATGAATTTGTGCGAATTGATACCGCGAGTGCCACTCAGTTAACAAACGTACTCGCACAATACAAACTTGAACTGCTTGATCGATTACAACAAGCAGGTGCACGGACGGTGTCTATTCGAGATGGAATGTCAGAAGTTGTGCGGCATTTGTACCAATGGCAGATTCTGGCATGAGCAGCACCGACAAAGCAGCCCTACTGGCGCAGGTTCGCGATATACAAGAACCCTTAGCACCCGAACCCGGCTGGCCCTGGTTACTTGCGGCTGTTGTATTTGGATTGGGCCTGCTCTTTGTAATATGGAAAATCCGACCACGAAGAACCGAATCCATAGCCAACGCACAAATAAACGCAGCTCGAACCGAAGCGCCGGCGCAGGCATTAATTAGATTAGCTCGCCTACTAAGAAGTAAGGTTATTGAAACCGGCAAAGGTGATAGTCAGGCCCAAGGAGACGCTTGGCTAGCCGTTCTTAATGCGCGATTCAACACCTCTTATTTTACTGAAGATAGTGGTCGAGTGTTTGGTGAAAATTTGTATAAAGAGAGCGCCACTCAAATCAATACCGAACATCTCTGCGACCAACTGGAAAACCTAATTAATAACAAACCCAGGTCTTCCACATGAACTTTGTCTGGCCTTGGATATTCTTACTGCTCCCGCTGCCATTGCTTTTACCTAAATCCTATAAAGCAGGCAAGGCGGTGGACGTTGTTGATGTGCCACCACGAGTCGCGGCTGCATTGAAACAGATAGACAATTCATCCGATTTGAGTCAAATCATTTCTCGCAGCTTACCGTGGTTGGTTTGGCTGTTGTTTTTAATTGCGTTGGCACAACCTTATAAAACCGGCAAAGCAACCGTGCAGGCAGCAACGGGGCGAGCCATTGCCATGGTCGTTGATGTTTCAGGCAGCATGTCGCGCAATGACTTTCTTATTGATGGTGTCAATATCGATCGGCTAAGCGCTGTTAAAAAAGTTGCTGGTGAATTTATTGAGCAACGCAAAGGTGATCGCCTGGGCTTGGTGCTGTTTGGCAGCGAAGCGTTTATCGCCTCCCCGATGAGCTTTGATGTTTCGGCTATTGTCAATAATTTAAACAGTGCAGGCACGGGCATGGCTGGCCGTTCCACCGCCATTGGTGATGCCATCGGCTTGGCCATCAAACTACTGAACAATGACCCCGCCAACGAGAAAGCGATCATACTGTTATCGGACGGTACTAACAACGCAGGCACCACTGAACCCGAAAACGCGGCAAACCTTGCCAACTCATTCGGCATTCGCATTCACAGCATTGCACTTGGCAGCGAAGTTGAAAAAACATCAGGCTTTGCAACATCCCCGTCGGCGGACTTAGATGAAGACACACTGGCATCGATAGCCGAGAGTGCCGAGGGCAGTTTCTACAGGGTGCGCACCTTTGAAGACTTGCAAACAGTGTATGCAAACTTGAACACGCTAGAGTCTGCGGTAAGCGACACGCCACCTGTACTGCTTGAGCTAGATTTACGCAATGCGGCATTACTGTGTTTATTCGTTGTGTTATTGCTCATGTTTGTATTGCAACGGACTGCAAGTGGCAATGTAGCGAGGCATACCTCGTGATCTTTCAACACCCCTATTGGCTGCTTGTTAGCGCATTCTTGTTTGCATGTGCATTTATTTATCGCAGCGCAGGGTTGCGCAGTGCCTGGCATAAGCTTATGTCGAAAGCTGTATTAAACTTACTCATCAATCACTTACCTTCGAAAGCGTTCGTAAACAAATTACTATTAGCCGCCGCCATCGTTGCCGCTGCACTCAGCTCTCCATCTACACGCAACCCTGAATCAGACGCGTTTCAACATACGGACGGATGGTTTCTACTGGCTGACCTATCACGTTCGATGACCATGACAGATGTGCTGCCTTCACGACTGGCAGCAATGCGAAACGCACTCACCGAACTAACCACGGCTTCTGGTGCAAAAGCCACGGCATTGATTATTTACACGGCAGATGCGTTCATGGTGGTACCACCGTCATTTGATAAACAGCAGTTAGCGCAAACCGCCGCACTGCTAGAGTACGGGGTTATAGAAAAAGATGGTTCCAACTTAACCCGTGCCATATCCCTAGCAGTGTCAAGCATTGCCGAAAGCGGCATGACTCAGGCCAGAGTTTTTGTACTCAATGATACTGGCGGTATTTCCAATAACGCCATCGCCGCAGCCAAGTTTTTATCAACACAAGGTCACCGGCTCGATCTCATTACTTTTGGCAACTCGGAAGCCAACAACGATGCCAATCAACAACTGGATATGGAGCTTGCGCAACAGTTGGCCAGTACCGGTGGCGGTAAACTTGTGCATGCAGACAGTTTGGGTGCAGTTGATTTATCCGAGCTATCGCTAAACAACGACAAGGTAGCTGTGCAAAATGCAGCGCAACGAGCGATTCATTGGCAAAACCAATCTCACTGGCTGTTGTTGTTATTGTTGCCGCTGTTGCCTGGCATTTATCGTGAGTACAACGCAACATGACTATAAAGGTGTTAATGACGTTACTATTGGTTGCGGTTTTATCATCACCTGCCACAGCTGTGGACAACGACAGACTGGCGTTCGAACTGTACAAGGAAGGTAACTACGCTCAAGCGGCCGAACTGTTCACAGATCCTGCGTGGAAAGGCACCGCACTCTATCGATCAGAACAATGGTGGCGTGCCGCCGAAGCTTTTATTCGTGCCAACGATGCTGATTCAACGTTCAATTTAGGTAACAGCTACGTGAAATTAAGTTACTACGCACTAGCACTTGAAGCCTACCAACAAACGCTGGCACTGGAACCTGATCATGCAGACGCTGCATTCAATCGAGATTTGATGTTAAAACTGCTGGAAGAGGATGACAAAGACAATGAATCACAGGCCTTACTCAAACCAGAGCTAGAGGAGCTGGAACGTGTCAATGCAGATGATGCCGAATCCGGTGATGCAGCAACCGGCGATGAAAAAGTAGATTCCAGTGAAGGCTCCTCAGGTGACCCGGGACAAAGTGAGGAGGCGAACAAGGATGCGCCCAGCGGTGAAAGTGGAAAGTCTGGCAATGCGGGTAAAGGTGAGGACACACCCAAAGGTGAACAAGGCTTGGCGAACATGCGCGGTGAGAATAACAGCGAACAGATTAGCGACCGCCCTTCCGGAGGTTCAGAAAACGAAGGGGACTCCGACAATCAACGTGCTGCTGGCATGCGCAGCAAAATAGAAGAAAACCAAGCCACCGAACAATGGCTAAACAATATTAATCACGACCCGGCTCGTTTTCTACAAAAACGCATACACCTAGAATTAAAAAGACGCGCTGACGCAGGCCAAAGTGCCCCCGATGGAGGCAGCGTATGGTAAGGCTAGGCATTGCTTTATTTCTTTACGCTCTGATTCCTGCAATTTGCATTGCAGATCAAGCGTCAATTCGCCTGAGCACAGAGAATGCGCAAGTATTCGTTGGCGATGCCATCATCATCGATATAGAGAGCACCGGTCTACTGGAACCATTAAATGTGGAACCATTAAAGGCCGTCGCACGATTCGATCGAGAAACCTACGGCACTCGCATTGCTGTTATTGAAGGCAAAGTAGTCGAGATAAAAATCAGGCGTATGGAATTTACCGCCAACAAAAGTGACACACTAATTTTTGGCCCTTTAGCGGGCATTGCTACCAATGGAGATATAACGTCAAACGCCATCTCCATACAAGTCTCTGAAGCTAGCGTAGTACAATGGACACCAAGCGAACAAGATGTAGCACTTGAATTTACACTCAATAATTCTGCACCTTTTATACATGAACAGATCGTTGCCGATATGGTGTTAAAGCATCGCTACCCCGTTGCAGATGAATCAATTCAACTACCCGACTTTAGTCAGTTCGATGTGGTGCCCGTGTTTGAACAGCGCAGAACCCTTGACCAAACCGATTCGGGTTGGCGTTTAATTAGTTGGCGCTGGTTAATCCACCCAAAAGTGTCTGGCGAAATTGCGTTCAATGGTCCGGCGTGGTCTGGGCTTATGGTGAAGTCGCGAACGCAACGCGGCCAATTCTCACTAGAACCCAAAGCGACCAAGCTTGCTGTTAAACCGGCAACCACGGCAGAGGGATGGTGGTTGCCCGCAAAAAGCGTATCACTAAAAGACAGCTGGTCCAGTCCTGTGATTGAGTTGTCCGCAGGGGATGAAGTCATTCGCACAGTCACGCTTAGCGCAACTGGCGTTTTAAGCCAGCAAATACCCGATGTTGTTCCGCTGGCCAGTCGTGCTATCAGTTCTGTGTTGATCAGCAGCCAACGAGAACAAACGCTTATTGAAAACACTATGACCAGTACAGCTGTATTTAAATTTAGAATGACGGCACAAAGTCCCATACCGGTTTTCTTGGATACGATTAGAGTGCCTTGGTGGAACACGATCGAGAACAAGATGAGCGAATCAATCGTACCAGCACGACGAATTAACGTAGGTCTACCTCAACGCGCCGATGTGCTTGCTAACCTTGCGCTCAGGCGCTCGCCCTGGGAACGATTAAAACTGTATGTGAGAAGCTCAGGCGTTGATTGGAAACTACCCACTGCACTGTTGGCTTTGTTAATCGCTGCTTACGTTTGGCTTACTCGATCTAACCTGGCAGCAAACTGGTTTCGCACCAGGCGCAACAATCAACGCATTCGCAAAATCAACCATTGTGTGAAAAAGCAACAATGGTCTAAAGCATGGAAACTACTTGAATCGGCGCCCAATGATATTCGTGATACGCAAGCATTTAGAACGATTAAAGCGCATTGCGAACTTAGACTATTCGGCCAGCCCCATCCCAGCTCACAAACAAATGCGAGCCTACCGCTATTGCAAATTGAAAAAACAAAAAAGACGACAGATGAGTATCTGCCGCCGATCAGTATTTAAATACTGTTAGTTACTGCGGTATCGCACTCTCAGGTAGCACAGCCAGTCCCCATGGAAAGCGCCCGACTTTAATGGTTTTAACAGGTTTTAATTTTGCCACATCGACCATGGTCACATCACCCGAAACACCATTGCTGGTGTACAACCTGGATTCATCCGGTGTGAGCGCCAAATGCCATACGCGCCGGCCAACCAAAATATATTCAATAACTTCATAATTGCTGCGATCAACAACCGCCACATGGTTGGCAGGTCCTAACGCGATAAAAGCCAACTTACCATCGCTGGTTAACTCCATCCCCACGGGCTGAATACGGCTAGCCGATATACCAGGTATCTCAAAATTGAGCACCTTTTTAATAAGCTGCGTTTCTGCGTCGACGATAGACACGGTTCCACCAATCTCGGATGATACCCAAAGCTCTGTGTCATCAGCATTAAATTCAGCATCGCGTGGGCGCTGATCAACCAAAGTATTGGCGACGATTTCATTGCGCTCCGTGTCAATCCAATGCGCCATGTTCGAGGTCTCGGATGTCACTATCGCCCATTTTCCGTTATGACTCACGGCCATGCCTTCAGGCTCTACACCCACGTCGATTTGTGCAATCACCGTTCGACTTTCAATATCAACCACTGTTGCAATCGCATCGTCCTCGTTCGCTATATACAGGTGCTTGTTATTAGGATGGAGTGCAAATTGTTCAGGGTCTTCGCCACTGGGCAATTCAAATAGAATTTTATTAGTCGCAACATCCATTACCTGCACCGTGTCCGAATCCGATGCACAGATAAACAATAACTTATTATCTTTACTTAGAGTTACACCCCTCGGCCGCTCTCCAACATCAATGGTGTTAACCACTTCGTTACTTTTGGTATCGATAACACTGATGGTGTCATCCTTTTCGTTAGACACATAAATCCAATCAGCGACTGCCACGCCGGAGCCACCTAAAAGCAATAAAACAAGCGCCGGTACTGAGGACATATTCATAAGATTAAAATTCCTTGCATTGTGTTTCAGATTGATCAAGCCCTAGCGTATCCAGCTCATTGGTTTGATGTAAAAAACCAGCCAGTGGTGCTGTGGCAACAACAGCTTCTGGGTGCACTAAGGTTATGGGTTGCCGCAACTGCCCATTCCACGCGCGGTAACTCAGCGCGGCACCTTTAAATCCGGCCAGCTCGAAATTGTCAGATAGTAAGTAATCGCGAATCACAGTCGCATCGCTTGAATTTGTTCGCGTAACGGCTTCCCCAATTGAACGCACGGCCGCCCAGTTCGCATAATCCACACCACTCATGCCGCGACTGGCCAACTTGTTAAATCGTGTTTGCAACTGCACCGCACCCCACTGTTCTACTACTGGCGACCAAACCTCAGGCTTTAAGCCAGCTGAGCCACCCATAGGCCGTGGTAGCCACGTGTTGTATAACAAGTAAGGCGCGAAGTCTCTTTGTTCATCAGCCACCACTAATGCATCGTATTTGCGGGCTTGTGTAAATGCTGGTATTTCCTGTGCGGCCGTTCGACGGATATCGGCATTCACCAGCCACTTTTTATCGTGTCTGATTTTGATACCGAATTTTTTTGCTGATCGCCGCAAGGCTTGCGCGTACGCATTGTCCCCCTCATGCGTGCCTTCGATGAGAAAGACATCACGCCACTTACGAAAATTGTAAAACTGCATCAGTGCATCACTGAGCATTGAGCGCGAAGCCATGGTGTGCAACACGTTTGAGCGGCAAGCAGCAGATCGTAATTCATCGGCTGATTGCAGCGCATTGAAAAACAAAACATCTTGGGCTTCTGGCAATGCACTTAGCCTGAGCAAGGTGTCGGTAGAAACATTAGCGACAACCAGTCCCTGGGAACCTGCGAGTGCTTCTACAAATTGCGCATCGATCGAATCGCCTTCGGGCACAATCAAGGTTTGCAGCTGATATTCTTGATTTAGAAACTTACCCGTTGTGTTGTTATCATCCACACCTAACTGCGCCCCTTGCACGCCTTCATCTTCAGGCCAAACAACCAGTCGCGACAATACTGGTGGTCGAGAGATTTCTTCTTCAATGTAGAGAATAGGAATCGTTAGGGTGTCTTTTGCGTATACGGATTGTGACAACAAGATCATTACGGCAACACAGAAGCGAAGCATGTGCACAAATCTCATCGTAACCGCCCTTTTTTCGACGAAAGCCCGTCGGCTTTGCAGGGTTGCAAGAAAGCGATGATGGCTGTGTAGCGACCTAAATTAATGTTGAGAACCAAATTCATGAAGCAATGCAGATATTAATTATTCTATGAGGCGAAATCGTTAGTCGTCTTCGCAGTCCACGTTAGCTTACAAATTACACGTTAAATCACACAGGTACAAGCCTTGGAAGACACCTGCTGTCCTACCAAAGCGAAACTAGATTGTGTTTTTTTGCTGTAATCGGAAAATGTGAGAAATGCGGCGAAAATTGAAGCCAGGTATGGGTCAAAGGGACAATTAGATTGACGAGAATGTCATGAGACGGAATCACCGAGTGCAGAGAAATCCGCTGGCGTATCAATATCGAGAATGTAAGCTTGATCATCAAAAGATACCCAGCTAACACGATCTGGATTGTTATCAATGTACTTACGACAATCTGGTTTTACCATTTGCTCCAATACAGTAGTACGCGCTATATTACTGAACACGACTGGGTTGCCACGCTGCTTGTTATACATTGGAACAACAACTTCCTTACCCGCCGACCTATTTTCAAACGCCCACATCAGCTTCAGCAAATGCGACTTATCAATCAAAGGCTGATCTGCCAAACAGATTAACGTCGCTTTTTGTCTGCCACTAAGCGACTGCAAACCGCATATGACTGAACTCTGTTGACCTGTTAGGTACTTTTCATTAAGCACACATTTAACGTTAGATTCCGCAAGCGCTCGTTCTGTGGCGGTACGCTCGTGTCCGACTACAACAACTACTTCTCCAACAACTGTTTTTTCTACAACCGATACACACCGCTCCAACAAAGACTGCCCCTTATGCTGCATAAGCAATTTATTTTCCGCTCCCATGCGTTTAGACAAGCCGGCAGCAAGAATAACAATAGCGTACTCATTGCTTGCAATTTGACTGATGTCTATCTCGGGAATGTGCATGGCCACATCAAACTATCGAGTGTTTTTTGTTAAAGAAGTTTTGGCTAGCGGTTTCGCTGCTACTGGATTATAACGCTAGAATAGCTTACACGTATAATACTAGCTAAACAGGCAGCATGCTTGGTAGGAACATGTGCTACCGCGTAAGATAGCGATAGCACACGTCTTCTTAATGAATCGAACTACTCAACCCAATAATTTATAACCTGAAATGGCCTATCTTGCGCACTTGAAGACTGCTTGTACGCGAATATCCCAAAGCTGTAGTCCAAGTCATCATTGATACCGTCTGCAGGATTAATATCACCAACGGTTCCACTGAACGACACAAGATCACCCGTACTAACACCTAGCGTAGCGCTGGTCTCACTGCCCACAGTGAAGCCGCCCATCACTTTACCTGCAGTGGCTTTTACTGTGGTTTCGTACGATACCGCAACAGATGCACTAAACCCTGCAACTCGCGCCTCGGAGATATCAGCCGTTTGACTACCTCGGCTTAAGCCCACATCAAACGGACCAAATTTCGTATGAAGAAAGCCAGACGGCGCACTCGGGTAACTGCGCGGATTACCTATAGTGTGCGAAAACACGGAGTTATCTATACGCGCACCATCACCGACAATACTGCTGTTATAGAACGATCGCTCGATCTGAATAGTACGAGGGCGACGAGGCAAAGATATCGTTATTTCCTCACCGACCAAGTCTTCGTATAAAGGATGAGCCAATACTTTATAGGTGTAACGGTCATAAGGAATAACAGTTGCGATAACCGTATCTTCCATTGAACCGGTGGTGTAAGTATGCGTACGCGTAAGTTCGTAACCTAAACTCGCCTCGGCAGTCAAACTAACACCGGCCGTTTTTTCAACCTCACCTTCTGCCACTGTTCCAACAAACGGCAGTGAAAAATCTGCGCTCACGCCCACATGTGCTTTACTGGATATTGTGTGCGAAACAGATGCATCGGCGCTGACTGATGTGCCTTGACCCCAAGAGGTTCGACACTCGTCTGTTTGCTGCACACCGTTGTTCCAACAAGGTGGAGCTGCCAATGCTGCATGCACGATGGGTTCGCTAAATACCAGCTCGTGTGAATTAGTGACCGATTGCAAGATGGTGCTATCGTTATCGACATTAACCGGGATCAGAATTATTGGACTGTTCGGATAGTCGGTATTACCAAATTCAATCTCTTCAACATGATTAACCTCGAATTCATCACCCGGCACTTCTTTGATTGACCAAACACTAATGGCTAATGCCGTAATGTCAAATGTGCTATTGCCACTAGTACCTCTACCAACCTTAATCGATTTGGGTTGGTAAACGATAATATCTTCGCGACCGTCACCAGTCACATCACCTGTCACCATGGTAGTGTTGGCACGCGTGGTACGGGCACGATCGTTGTTGCCACCGCCTCGGTATATGTATCGGGTGGGTATTTCCGCAATTTCGACAAATTCGCCATTGCTATTTAAAAAATCATCGTAAACAACTCCGTTTACATGCAACTCTTCAGGTTCGTCACCATCAAGGTTTAATGTGCCTGCCCACAAGTGACTGGTCCAGCCGTTGTTA
>CALHOU010000054.1 GCA_938035945.1 uncultured Granulosicoccaceae bacterium | reverse complement strand
GAAATTTCTGTTTGCATATCAGCCAGCTTTTTTTGTATTAGCTGATTTTGCGCAAGCGGTCGTCCAAATTGTTTGCGATCGAGCGTGTATTGGCGTGCGGCGTGCCAACAAAATTCAGCCGCGCCCATGCTGCCCCAGGCAATACCATAGCGTGCGCGGTTCAAACAACCAAACGGTCCGGCCAAGCCACTCACGTTGGGCAATAGATTTTCTTCAGTAACAAACACCTCGTCCATGTGAATCATGCCAGTAGTGGATGCCCGCAAACTGAATTTACCTTCAATTTTTGGTGCACTTAAACCATCCATGCCTTTCTCAAGCACAAAACCCTTAATCTTGCCATCGTGAGCATCTGACTTTGCCCACACGACAAACACATCAGCAATGGGAGAGTTTGTAATCCAGTTCTTTGCACCAGACAATGAGTAACCACCGTCAACTACTTTTGCGCGAGTCAGCATGCCACCAGGATCGGAGCCATGGTCTGGTTCGGTTAACCCAAAGCAGCCGACGTGTTCGCCGCTAGCGAGTTTGGGTAAATATTTTTCTCGTTGTGCGTCACTGCCGTAGGCGAAAATAGGGTGCATGACCAAACTTGATTGAACTGACATGGCCGAGCGATAGCCGCTGTCTACACGTTCGACCTCACGCGCCACTAAGCCATAAGACACATAACTGGCATCCACCCCACCAAATTTGTCAGGGATAGTCGAGCCGAGTAAGCCAAGCTCACCCATTTCGTTCATGATGTCACGATCGAACACTTCATTGCGATTGGCCTCAATAACGCGAGACATCAAGCGATCTTGGCAGTAGCTGCGAGCGGTATCACGAATCATTCGCTCTTCTTCGGTCAGCTGTTCTTCAAGTAGGAACGGGTCTTCCCAATTGAGCTGTGCAGGTTTGCTACGAGCGATTTCTGGGGTATTTGAAGCCATAATGTAATGCACACATTAGTTCGACGAAAGTATCTTCGGATAGTACTATATTGCGCAGGTTAAATTAGGAATTGCCGTGAAAACAATCAAAGGACCAGCCCTTTTTCTAGCCCAATTTGCAGGTGACGACGCGCCGTTCAATAGTTGGGAGAATATCACCAAGTGGGCATCCGATTGCGGTTACAAAGGTGTACAGGTGCCCAGCTGGGATGCACGACTTATCGATTTGGACAAGGCTGCCGAATCAAAGGACTATTGTGACGAATTCAAGGGCATTGCTGAGAATAACGGCGTGGAGGTCACCGAACTTTCCACGCATTTGCAAGGTCAGCTCGTGGCCGTGCACCCGGCGTATGATGAAGCATTTGATGGATTTGCAGCACCTGAGGTTCGTGGCAAACCCAAAGAACGGCAGCAATGGGCGGTGTCGCAGGTCATGAAGGCAATCAAAGCCTCACGCAATTTAGGACTGCAGGCTAACGCTACATTTTCCGGCGCCTTGGCTTGGCCCTATATCTACCCATGGCCACAACGCCCAGCTGGCTTGGTTGAAACCGCCTTCGATGAGTTAGCCAAACGATGGCGCCCAATTCTGGATGTCGCCGATGATAACGGCATCGATATGTGCTATGAAATTCACCCGGGAGAAGACCTACACGACGGTGTCACGTTTGAAATGTTTTTAGAGCGTGTCGATAACCACGCGCGCTGCAATATGTTGTACGACCCTTCGCACTATGTTCTGCAAGCGCTCGATTATTTAGCCAACATAGATATATATCATGAGCGGATAAAGATGTTCCACGTTAAGGATGCCGAATTTAATCCAACCGGTAAACAGGGTGTTTACTCTGGCTTTCAAAGCTGGACAGATAGAGCTGGGCGATTTCGCAGCTTGGGTGATGGGCAAGTTGACTTTAAAGGCATTTTTTCAAAGCTATCAGCCAACGACTTTGATGGTTGGGCTGTTGTTGAATGGGAGTGTTGTTTAAAGCATCCGGAAGATGGGGCGGTTGAAGGTGCCCAATTTGTTAAGGACCATATTATTCGCGTTACCGAAAAGGCGTTTGATGATTTCGCCGATGGCGGCACAGATGATGCGGCGAATAGACGCATGCTAGGGATTGAATAGCCCGATACCAACCCGCCTAGATCAATCCAGCCGGATAGAACTGACGGTCACTATTGTCATCTTTTTCTAACAGTTCTGCTTTTGGCGCTTGGTATGGATTGTTGTTCACAAGCTCATTCCAAGCGCCAAGTGTATAGGCCTTATAAGAATATGGTTACTATCGAAGGCCAGATCAATAACACGCTTAGTGCTAGTAGTTGCAGTCCAATAAACGGCAAGAATCCTTTGAAAATATCGGTTAGAGATATATGCGGAGGTGCCACCGACTTTAAATAGAAGGCTGCGCCACCGAATGGTGGTGATAGGAAGCTGACCTGCATGTTCATACAGAACAGCACCCCAAACCAGACCGACACTTGGCTTGGCTCTAGCTGACCAATAAATCCGATCTCTTCAATCGGCATTGCGCGAACGATTGGCAGAAATACGGGAATGATTAGAAGTACGATACCTACCCAATCCATGAATGCACCCATAAACAACAAGATGAGCATCATGGTTAGCAGCACTAAGAATGTTGGCATCTCTGCACCAAGAATCAATTCGGCTATGTAGTTTGGGCCACCTGCAAGTGTGTATGCGCCTGAGAGTGCTGCAGCACCCACGGTTACCCAGATGATGGTGCCGGTGGATCGCAACGTACGCATAAGACTATCCCAGACCAGTGCAACCGAGGCTTCACCCCGCAGCAATGCGATAATAAACACGGAGATCGCTCCCATGCCGGCTGCTTCTGTGATTCCGGTTACACCGCCATAGATTGACCCTAGAACAATACCGATAATGATTAGTGGCGGCAGTAAACCTTTGCCATGCGTCCAGGCACGCCCGGTTCTTGCTTTGCCGCACAGTGCTGCAAGAATCACGAAACCTATTATTACCGCAGCTGCGATGTAGGGAAGGTGATACTTCATGCCCCAAAATATAGGCCCATCATCTTCGGAAACGTTTTCGTTAACGCCCGTTAGTGAGTACATAACTACACGCAGCAGCAGCAATGCTGCAATTCCCGTCACCGTAATAACGATAAACGTGAGGAACATTTTCGTTTTCTCATTGCCTTCAGGGTCATCAGGTCCTGGTGCAGGTAATGGCGCAAGTGATGGATTGACGCGCGTACGAATGATGATGTAGATGATTATAAAACTTGCGAGCATAAAGCCTGGTAGAAACGCACCTGTGAACAAGGCTTTAATCGACGTTTCAGTGATGAGTCCATAGATGATCAAAACAATTGACGGTGGAATCATGGTGCCAAGCGAACCTGATGCGCAAATGGTTCCGATAGCCAAATTTTGGTCGTAGCCAAGGCGCAGCATTTGTGGCAAGGCAATAAGACCAAGTAATACGATTTCGCCACCGATGATGCCAGACATTGCAGCTAATAATACTGCCATTAATGAGGTGACAATTGCGATACCACCACGAACACGGCTTAGCCAAAAATCAAGCGAGGTGTACATAGCTTTTGCCACGCCTGAACGCTCTAACAGGGCCGCCATAAATATAAACAGTGGCACCGAGATAAGAACGTACTCACTCACTAAGTCAAACACTTTTTGCGGCAATATATAAAGCGCACTGACCCCCGGACTACCGGTAAGCATGCCATCGCCGAAGCTAAAAGGATTAAGTAGCAGGGTAGGCTCAAACTTCATGAGCATGATCACAACGGCTAATACAGCCGATGCCAAGCCCAATGGCATACCAATCGCCAACGCGAATAAAAGACCAAAAACAAGTACCAGTGAAATAGTACTCGGGTCTGATAGTACCGACGGGTCCATTAGTTTTCTCCCACGCTGCGTTTGATGGCTTCTAGTTCGTCTTCATCGAGTTCATCAACACCGATGTGCGATGATGGTTCGATATTCCAATCAGCAATGAGATTGATAAGCGCTTGAATAGCGATTAAGCAAACCATAATCAGAATCATGGGTTGTATAGTAGCCGGAATGGGTGGGTCGAAGGCGGTGCCAAACATTTCCCACTTATAGAACTTGGTTACGAACACTTGCTTATAGCTTCCGAACACAACAAAAAAAGCAAAGAACCAAATCAAGATGACAGAAATTATGTCGAATACGTGCTGCAACCAACGCGGGCACACTTCGTAGAGCAAAAATATGCGTATGTGGCAACGCTGCTGCATTGCGTAAAAGCCCGAGAGTAAAAATACAAATCCAGCTATCCATAGCGTGAGCTCATTGGCCCACAGTGTGGGCGCCTGAAACACATAGCGTAAGAACACTTCATATAGCATGATACCTGTCATCATGATGATTAAAATCATGGTGATGCGGCCAACAAATAGCGCTATTCGATCAATCTTTCGCCAGTCCTGAAATTCCATCGCTGCAACGCGTACAGTACGAACACCAAAAATAAAAATAATAGGCATGAGCACAAGTGCTGCCCAGTCAATGGCGTCGGCATAACCACCAAATAAACCTGCCATGTTGGGTGTGACATCTTTGCGGCCGTGTAAAGCGCTCATTTGGTCAAGCAAGCTTTGGCTTGCTGGAGGAATGAAATCGAGTATGTAAGCCGGTGTGTGCCAGATGGCCCAACCTGCACAGATAATAAAGGCGGCGGGTAGAAACCACTCAATGAAACTACCGGATTCCTCTTTAGATTCATCTGCCATTGCTGTAGATTCCTCTGCCATTGCTGTGATAGTCCTGTTTGCTAAGCGTGAAAAAAGCCAACTTCAAAAGAAGTTCAACATGCATAAAAAGTATATCGTGAAAACAAAAACGGCAGGGAGGAACAATCCACCCTGCCGCGATTTACCTAGAAAAACCGATGGCTTTTCTTTTTACTTCATAGCGCCTAAGTCTTTCAAGAAAGAGATGTGGCTTTCAAGCAGTGCTTTTGACTCAGGAGTCGTAGCGAACTCAACCCAACCTTTTTGTACCGCATCACGGTACTTGGCTAGTTCTTCAGGAGACCACTCATACAAGTTAACGCCTTTAGCTCGTAGGTCTTTTGCAGTTTGAGCGTTCTTAACTTCGTTTGCAGTTGCATTCTTCAGAGCAAGAGCTTGCATACCCACTTTCATGATCGCTTTATGCGAATCAGGCATCTTGTCCCAAACGTCTTTACGGCATGCTAGGTGATCAGCAGGCATAGAGTGGAAGCCAGGGAAGTTAGTGTGTTCAGCAATGTCGTACAAACCAAGACCAACGTTGTTGGTTAGGTTTGCAGCATCAGCACCATCAATGATGCCAGACTCAAGCGCGGTAAAGATTTCGTTGAAATCCATTACGATAGGCGATGCACCTAGGTTTTTGAATACCATGGTAGCCATGCCAGGAGGAGAACGGAATTTCCAATTCTTGAAATCTTCTACGTTGCGGATAGGCTTCGTTGAAGAAAGTGATTCTGGACCGGGAATCCACCAGCCAACAAATTCCATGTTGTGCGCGTTGTATAGTTCGTTAATTTGAGCGTAACCATCGCCGTGTAGTAACCAAGCCATTTGCTGGTACGGGTTTGTGTAACCACCCATCAAATCACCCGTGAATTGGAAAGCAGGGTTTTTACCGGTTTGGTAAGCACCACCTGTCATATCACAATCAAGGATACCGGTTGCCGCCGCGTCAAACGTTTCCGCAGACTTAACAACAGAAGATGCATAGAACATTTCAACTTTGATTGCGCCGTCGGACATTGCACTAATGTCTTCGATGAATTCAGCCGCCAGTTGGCCTGAGAGAGTCTCTGGTGAGAAGTGGGTTTGAATACGCAGTTTCGTATCTGCTGCATTCGCTGAGCCAGCTGCAAACGCTAGTGCAATTGCGCCTGCTACGCTGGTGATTTTCTTAGTGGACTTAAGCATGTATTTCCTCGCTTGTAAGTGGTTTGCGACAATGCAGTGCCGTTGTATCTAAACCGTTCCTGTATGTGCCGTACTTTTAATTGCCTTGTTTTAGACGAACTTTATTATTACCCGCTACTGCATCCAGATGATATGAGAAGCTTGTGCTAATTCGTTCTTCCTTGGCTGGGTATCTCCAATCCTGATTCAGTGCACGCGCGAGCTTTTGCCAGCGCAAACAGATACATGAATCAGCTGCAACAATAATGAATCAAGTGGGATTGGACGTCAATTGTTCTGACAATATTGGTCAGGTTGATTGGGCCATTTTTACCAATGTGAAGCGCTATCAGATTATTTGGCCCTGATTGGAGGGTAATAACTATTATTAATGATTATATTTGAATGTATGGAACAAGACAGATAGCCGTGAATTGGTAGTTAATTGCTCAATGGTGGAAAAAGAGGCAGTGATCGCCGCAGAAGCACAGCGTTCTCGTTGTAATACAGATCAAGTCGCAGCCTTACGCAGGCTTCACAAATAACCGTATGCCTTTGACAGACACCACGGTTGCTTCATCACCAACGGCCAATTCACCGATTTCTCCGCTGGCCAGCTCTGCTTGCCAATCACTTCCTGACCAATTGACCAATCCTTTACCATTCTTGTCGAAAGCTTGTTCGACAATCACGGTTTGTCCGATAGCGTCATTGCCGGACATGCCCGCAGGTTTTTGTTGCCAACGGCGAATTGGTGCGTACAGCAGTGCTGTGAATGCAACTGATGCAGCCAAAAATACTCCAATAGCTGCCGTGTAAGTAACGTCACCACCGAGCCAGGCATAGGCAGCGCCTACGAGCGCTCCTAAGCCAAGGAAGAATAACCAAAAGGTAGAGAACTGAAATACGATGAGCTCGATTGCCAGTAACGTGACGCCTGTGATCAGTAAGAGCCAAAAGGGACTGGGCATATTATTCTCCAACGTTAAACGGTGAGCTTGTTGGTGTGCTGTTGTTGCCTGGCTTATCGTTGCCGACAACGCCCTTTAAACCTTCGAATGCGGTATAGGCTTTAGCAACCATACTTGCAACATCACTACCGTCGCCGGGCAGCAAGGCGATCGTGCCTTCACGTGCTAACTTATCGAACGCGGAAACGTATTGCTCAGCAAGTTGTTGTGCAACAGCTGCCGAACCTCCATCAGAATTGATCGCTGCAGAAATAGTGCGTATTGCTTCGGCACGAGCGGTCGCTTCAATCGTTAAGGATTCGGCGCTACCTTGAGCTCGCAGTATTTGCGCTTCGCGATCACCTTCAGCCTCATTGATTTGTGCTTGTCGATAACCTTCTGACGTGGTAACGGCTACACGACGTTGACGTTCTGCACCCATTTGTTTTTCCATTTCTTCAAGGATTGAAGCGGGTGGAGTAATGTCTTTTACTTCATACCGTAAAACTTTAGTTCCCCAAGCTTCCGATGCTTCATCAATTGCTCGAGTAACTTGTGCGTTGATGTTCTCGCGTGATTCAAACGTATCATCCAGGGACAGTTTACCTATTTCAGCACGCATGCTAGTTTGTGCTAGTTGTGTAATCGCGAATTGCAGATTTTCTACCCCGTAAGAAGCAGCTCTTGCATCCATAATTTTTAGATACAAAACACCATCGATGCCTAGTACAACGTTGTCTCTGGTGATGGCATGTTGTGATGCAACATCGACCGCGTATTCCTTCAAAGAGTGTTTATAAGCCACTCGCTCCAGCACCGGTATAGTGATATGAAAACCGGCAAGAAGCGTGCGATCGTACTTACCTAAACGCTCAACAACATAGGCTTCGTTTTGTGGAACGATGCGCACGAACGAGCGTAAAAATAATATGAGCAGAATGACTGCCCCGATAAGAACCGCGAACGGCATTGCATCGAACATAGTAGTGTCTCCAATAAAGGAAGTAATTTTGTCAATGATTGGTAAGGAATCTGGGTTTGGCAATGTGCCAGATGACCAGCTTCCAGAATTGTTGTTGAAAAAATCTAAAATGTATTTACTGTTAAAGCCGAAAAATGCAAGTGCAAAGACGAGCATAAACATAAACTGTGGACGTTTTTTTCGGCTTTTCCGTTCCGTCGTAACTTGAGTCACGTCCTCGTGTTGCGGAAATGGGTGAGTGCGGCTCTCAGCGCTTCGATTCTTATTTGCCGACTTATTTTTGCGGGCCAATGTGCGCGCTAAATTTCTAAGCGCATCTTCTAAGTCTGGTGGACCTCCTGAGTTTGCCATTCAGTCATTTTTCCGTTGGTTTGGCACTAAACTACATGACGTTGAATATGGGGGTAATTATGCATTATTCAATGGTTTAGCAGCAAACTATTTAACAATGCACGATTGCATAAAGCGATTACGTTCGAGTTCTCGAATCGTGCAATGAGATTGTAAACAGCTGAAAACCTTGCTTGCAAGTAACGCAACTGTCTCCACTTATTTGAGTCTGTTACAGCAAGTTTATCTAGGACTTATATTAATTATGATCAGTACAATTCGCCATGCCGCCACACAGACAAAAGCCGTATTGGCAAGTGGTGTGCTTCTCTATGTAGGAATCAGTGCACCCGCCATAGCTAATTCGCTTCCGGACTTTGCAAGCCTTGTTGAAAATGAAGGCAAAGCGGTAGTCAATATCGCGGTGACCAATTCGGTGCAACCTGCATCGTTAAACAAGCAACCCAACTTAGAACAAATACCAGAGCAGTATCGTCGTTTTTTCCAACAACCTGGACCTCAACAGCGACGCGCACCCAACCCTCAAGCAGGTGTGGGTTCTGGTTTTATCGTATCGGACGATGGATATATTCTCACCAATGCACACGTGGTTGATGATGCGACAGAGATTACTGTTCGCTTGCGTAACCGAACTGAACTTAAAGCTAGTTTGGTAGGATTAGATGAGCTTACTGATGTCGCTTTAATAAAGGTAGAGGCGGCAGATCTTCCCGTGGTTACTATTGCTGATTCAGATGACATTGCGGTTGGCGAATGGGTATTGGCAATTGGTTCGCCTTTTGGTTTTGATCAAACAGCAACGCAAGGGATTGTGTCAGCAGTTTCGCGAAACCTACCGTCGGCCAACTACGTGCCGTTTATCCAAACTGATGTGGCGGTAAACCCGGGAAATTCTGGCGGACCTTTGTTCAATACAGATGGGGAAGTCATCGGTATAAACTCCCAAATATATTCAAGTACCGGCGGGTATCAAGGGCTCTCGTTTGCCATACCCATCGATATTGCGATGAACGTGGCGGAGCAGTTAAAAGAAAATGGCCGTACCAGTCGCGGTTGGCTGGGCGTTGGCATTCAGGATGTCAGCCCCGAATTGGCAGAATCTTTTGGACTTAACCGTGTAGCCGGTGCCTTAGTGACTAGTGTGGGTGAAGATAGTCCAGCTGATCGCGGTGGTATTCAAGAAGGTGACATCGTACTGAAGTTTAATGGCAAGTCGGTTAATCGTTCTGGTGAACTGCCTTCCTTGGTTGGATCGGTGCGTAGTGGTGAAAACGTAACCGTGACGGTATTCAGGAACGGTGACGATAAAGTGCTGAATGTCACCATCGGTGAAAGGGAACGGCAGCAAGTCGCAAGTGCGCAATCGGACACAACGCTGGGAATGAAACTTACGAGCTTTAGTAAGGAAGAGCTTGAACAGCTTGGGGTTGAGCAAGGCGTTGGTGTAGTCGCTGTTGAGCCTGGTAGCATTGCGGACCTTTCATCTATCCAAGTCAACGACATCATTGTGCGTTTTAATTCGGTGGCGATCGATTCGGTTGATACCTTACTTGCTACGGTTGATAAGCTCCCAGTTGGTAAGCCTGTGCCTGTTCTGGTTCGCCGAGGGGAGAGTTCTTTGTTCTTAACATTACAGTTGCAAGAAACTGTCGAGTAGATCAAATCAAGATCACGGTGTCGAGCGCTTCGGCACCGTGCTGGCACATCCAGCGCTCCACACTACCTCTACTAATTATTCTGCACGTCCTCGCAAGCCTTCGGTATCCTAGCCTCTGGGATAACATGGATTGCGCACATGACGCAAAATCAACAACTCAACTCAATCGTGAATCAGCTGGTTGGTGCCACCGATCCGGAAGAGGTTAAGCGCCTATATAAGCAGTGGGCTGCAAGCTATGATGCTGACCTGGATTCTTTTGGGTACGTAGCGCCGCGTATTGGTGTGCAATTGCTATCGCAAGTGGTAGTCAATGCTCAAGCACTGATCCATGACGCTGGCTGTGGTACAGGTTTAGTTGGGACTTTGCTGACACAGTTGGGTTATAGCAATTTACATGGGTCAGACTTTTCTAGTGAGATGCTAGAACAAGCTGAATCGACTAGTCACTACCATAGCTTGCAAACCTTAGATTTTGGTGGACCCATAGATGTGGCAGCGGAAGCTTATGATGCTGTGATATCAATAGGTGTGTATACGCAACGCTTTAACCAGCATTTTATTGGTGAGATGGTGCGTATACTGCGGCCAGGCGGACACTTTGTATTTAGTTGTAGGGAGCAATACTACGACGAAGTCGTCGGTACTGTTTTTGAACTGTTAAAGTCGAAGTTCATCGCAAGGGTATCGGTTCACCACGATGATTATATGACTGGGCAGGGTGCATCCGCATTTTATTTCGATATTCAAAAAAAATAAGTCTCACACGGCGAATCACTAAAAATTCATGTTTCTCTTTGTACTGAATATCGTTGGCCCTGTATTTCTATTGCTGCTGGCAGGTTTTAGTGCAGTTAAGCTTTGCGTGTTAAGCGATCAAGCCATAGATGGATTGATGCGGTTCGCAACCCACATAGCCGTGCCGTGTTTATTGTTTCGCGCAACCTCAACCATCGACCTGGCTGCAGCCTATGATTGGCGGCTATTGCTATCGTACTTTACCGGCGCTGTCGTGTGTTTTTTCCTAGCATTCTATCTTGCGAAAAAGGTGTTTAATCGTCGACCCGGTGAGGCTGTTGCCGTCAGTTTTGGCAATTTGTTTTCGAATTTAATCTTGTTAGGTACGCCAATCGTTGATCGAGCCTTTGGGCCGGAGGGTCTGGCCTTTGCGGTTGCGTTGATCTCGATCAATGCACCAATATGCTATCTGCTTGGTATTAGCGTAATGGAAGGGGTGCGTGCAGATGGTAGATCAGCTGGAGATACGGCTACCGTAATCTTGAAAACTATGTTTCAAAACAGTTTGATGATTGGCATCATGCTAGGTTTTATTGTTAATTTAAGTGGCTTGTACATACCGGTACTAGTGATTGATGTTATCGATATGCTTAAAACAGCTGCTCTGCCGTGTGCTTTATTTGCTCTGGGTGGTGTGCTAACGCGCTATTCGTTATCAAAAGAACTTAAAGAGGCGAGTGTGTTGTCTTTAATTTCCTTAATTTTACAACCCGTGTTGGCCTATGCATTGTGCACGCTTGTTGGTTTAGATGGATTAAATCGCAATGTGGTTGTGTTGATGTCGGCCATGCCCGCAGGCTTAAATGCGTTCCTGTTTGCCAGTCTGTATTCGCGTGGTATAAGGACGGCGTCCAATACGGTTTTGTTAGCAACAGCTGTATCAATATTGAGTATCAGTACCTGGCTTTGGGTGCTGGTGGCTTAACTTGATTTTCTTACTCATCCAGGGAGTCTATCCAGGCCGCTGCTGATGCGTCGCTGGGCATGCGCCAATCACCACGAGGCGATAAGCTAAGCGAACCCACCTTTGGCCCATTCGGCACATCATCGCGTTTGTACTGCTGACTAAACGCGCGTTTTATATTGACCTTTAACCACTGTTTGATTTCATCGGGTGAATAGTCCTTTGACCAGCCTTCAGCTTGATTAGCTAAAAACAACACTTTCTTTGGACTGAACCCGTACCTTGCCAGATTGAACATAAAGAAATCGTGTAGCTCATAAGGGCCAACAGTATCTTCTGTGCTCTGTGCTTCCTGAGTGGATTCGTTAACCGGCAAAAGTTCAGGGGAAATTTCTGTTTTAGCAATAGATTCCAAGGTGTCTTGGACGACACCCTCAAATTGATTTGCAGCAACATACTCAACCAAAAAACGTACTAGGGTTTTTGGTACAGAGCAGTTTACGTTGTACATGCTTTGATGATCTGCATTGTATGTGCACCAACCCAACCACATCTCCGACATATCTCCCGTGCCCAATACAAAACCCATGTTCATCAGTAGTTCTGTTCTTCGCCGAGCCTGCACATTTTCGAATACCAGGTCTTCTCGATCGGTTTCCGGGATAGCGAGCACCAACTGCATGAAATCATCGATGCTTAAATTATTGTTCTCAGATGCCATCAAATCTATCTTGCCAAAGGGCTTATATCCAGTTGCTCTGGCCAAGTCATAGAATTCTTGCAAACAGGCTTTACGAATATCTATTTCACTCACTTGAACGTCTAAGTGCTCCATCAAGTCGTGCGCGTTGTTTAGAGTGTGGCTGGTGGTACCAAAACCTGGCATGGTAACGCCACGTATGTTCCGACGCGGTATATTCATCAGGTCGCATGTTTTTGTCGCAACCAACAGTGCAAGTGTTGAATCCAATCCGCCGGATATACCAATCACCATTTTAGGATCGTTACCGAGCATCTCTAATCGTTTAGCTAACGATGAGGTTTGAATACCAAAAACTTCGGTACAGCGCGCAGCAAGCGTATCCGGGTTGCTAGGTACGAACGGCATTGCATCAACGGTTTGAATCAATTCGCTGCTAGTGTGATGTAATTCGAACGGTATGCGTTGGTATTCGCGGCCGTCTAAGTAGCGTTCACTTTCAATAAAAGTAGTTGTGTTTCTACGCTCTGTTTGCAGCATCTCTATATCAACATCGGTGGTGATGGAATAGGAATCGCGTTTGGTTGGTTGGGTATCGCCAACACGGTTTGACTCAGCTAACAGATGACCACCTTGTGCAATGAGGGCATGCCCGCCGTAAACCAAGTCAGCGGTACTTTCCGTTGGACCGCAACTTGAGTATGCGTAGGCGGCTATGCAACGCCCAGATTGCCCGATAACTAAGCTACGACGATAGTCTGCTTTACCGATGGTTTCGGGCGAGGCTGAAATATTGCAAAGCACGTTTGCACCAGCAATGGCAGCCATGCTCGATGGCGGTATTGGCATCCATATGGCTTCGCAAATTTCTGCGTATACAACCAATTCGGGTTGTCCATTACCACCGCCGTGCGTAAATAAAAGTTGAGTGCCGAATGGAACCGTGGTGTCTCCAATGGCCACTGATTCAGCGGTAGTTTCATCACCTGATGCAAAATAACGTGCTTCATAAAATTCATTGTAATTAGGCACAAACTGTTTGGGTGTGGCGCCAATGATCTGGCCATTGTTGATCACGACAGAACAATTGTAGAGCGCTGTGCCGCAACGTAATGGAGCGCCAACAATGATAAGTTGGTTTTTATTCGGCGCATCGGTAGCTAGTCGATGTAGCTGTATCTCGGTAGCGTCGAGTAGGGCTTGCTGATGGAATAGTTGTCCACAAGTGTAGGAAGATACACATAGCTCAGGGAAGACCACGATGTCTGAGTCGGGCAGCCCGGCTAAAATGTTCAGCATTTCGGTCGTGTTAGCGGCCGGGTCTGCGACGGTGACTTTAGGCACCGCCGCTGAAATTCGTACTAAGCCAAATTGTCTATTCATTGAATCTAATCATCACTCATGGCCGATTGGGTCATTTTAACGGATGGTACCGTTTATAGGCTCACTTTTGGCCCAAAACATGAGCGGCCAACCTCGACTCTAAATACGAAGCATCTATGCTATTTTTTGGCCATTTCCTGCACTTTGCGCGACTGTTTGGTGTTTATTCCTGTTTATCATGTGATTTAGCGATATTAGTCACCTGTGTGCCGAATTACTGTCGGTGTGCAGGTACCGTGCGACTGCTGAGTTTGAAACTATCTGTTGATTCGCAGTAATTAACAGCGTAGTTTTAAGTGACATCGGTTAAAAATCGTAGTGGACTGGGAGAGTGCCCAAGTGTCAAGCTACAACAGCCGGTAGTACTCACTAATCACTTGGAGAAAAATCAATGAATTTCAAAAGACTCGCCGTTGCAGGTATTGTTGCAACTTCCCTTGGGACAATTTCCTCCGTTGCATCCGCTGCCTGCACCAACGATGTGTGGAATAAGGTCATGACGCGTGGAAAAATAGTGGTTGGCGTAAAGGCTGACTACAAGCCATGGGGCTATCGAAATACTGATGGCAGTATCATTGGTATGGAAATCGATATCGCCCAGGCAGCGGCCGATGCAATGGGCGTTGAACTCGAAACAGTGGCTGTGCAGTCATCTAATCGTATGCAGTTTTTAGAGCAAGGCAAGATCGATATGATGATCGCGACTATGTCTGATCGTGCCGACCGTCGTGAAATTGTTGGTATCACGCAACCTAACTATTACACATCTGGTACCAACATCATGGCGCCCAAAGCGCTTGGCTTCAAAGACTGGGAGCAATTAAGAGGCAAGCCTGTTTGTGGTAAGCAAGGTGCTTTTTATAATGAAGTGGTTACTGAGCGTTACGGCGTAGAGGTGGTTGCTTTCACCGGTAACGCGGAAGCGAAGCAAGCATTGCGAGATAAAAAGTGTGTGGCATGGGTCTACGATGATTCATCTATTGGGTCAGATTTATCATCTGGTGAGTTTGAAGACTTTGAAATGCCATTGGCGTCTGAAGACGATAACCCTTGGGCATTAGCTGTTCCACTTGCAGAGAAAGACTGTGTGTTTGGCCATTTTATGTCTGGGCTTACATTCAACATGCACCAGTCCGGACAATTAATTGAGTTGGAAAAGAAATGGGGCATTCAGGCGACCAAGTACCTGCAAGATAAAAACGCGGCCTACAGTGATTGGCTTGCGGACAAGTAGTAACGTAAATTAGCTGTGATGAGGGGGCACATGAGTGTGCCCCTTATTTATGCGCGTTTTGATAGAGAACATTGTTAATTGATTCAATGAAAGAATTGAGAATAAATTTTCATGCTTGAAACTTTTATTGAATTCTTTCGGCAGCTTGCCGACGATCACCCGCGTTGGAATTTCATATTCTTTTACGAGCCGCGGCAATGGGCTCGAATTGTAAAGGGCTTGCAATACACGCTTATTCTGTCTTTTGCGTGCGTTATATTGTCTGTCATCATTGGCGTTGTTGGTGCGTGGTTACAAAGCTCGCCTTCGAAATGGATAAGACGCTTTGTACAAGGCTATATCCAGTTTTTTCGCAATACGCCACCGTTCGTTCAACTACTGTTTTTCTATTTCGCCTTAGGCCAATTTACCCCCGCTGTAACCGGGCCAGACGGTTGGACTGAGATACCGATTATTTCAAACGTCGGTTGGGCGATTATTTCCTTATCGTTTTTCGCTGGCGCGTTTAATGTCGAGATTTTCAGAGCAGGAATAGAAGCAGTTCCAGAGTCGACACAAGAAGCCGCCGATGCCTTGGGGTTTTCGCGTATGCAAACCTACAAGGAAGTTGTATTGCCATTAGCGTTTCGTGTGTCTTTGCCTGCGTTGAATAATAACTTGGTCAATTTAGTTAAGACCACGACCCAGGCGATTGGTATAGCGGTGCCAGAACTGCTGTACCAATGCGTGAGTATTTGGAATGACTACCCGAGTGCGCAATACCCAACCATGCTGCTGCTGTTTTTCTCATTTATCATTCTAGTTGGCTTATTAGTATTTGGCATGCATCGCTGGGAGAAGGCGATGTACATACCAGGGTACGGAGAATGAGCATGAATAAACGCAATGGCATACCTGGTATTCGCACGGTTCCATCAACAGACTTACCGGTATTAAAGCCGTTCAATGCCATGCCTGCGGGGCAGCCTGAAGATTTGCTGTTCTCACGATGGATTGCGTCGACGCCTAAATGGTTTTGGTTTGCGCTATGCGCAACTATTTTGGTTTGGCCTGGTGTCACAGCTGCTGCATCAGGGTACACAATGACGCAGGCCTTTCAGGCACTGTGGCGTTGGATCCCTTTTATCGTTACCGGCGGATTTTTCTATAATGTACTTATATCATTTCTGGCGATGTTAATTGGAACAGCGTTTGGTGTGGTACTGGGCCTAATGCAAATCTCTCCTTTACGTTTGATACGTTTTCCAGCCCAAGTTATAACTCAGGTATTCAGAAACTCTCCCTGGTTGGTCTTGTTATTTATCGTTCTACTGGCCTTGCCATTTGAAATTGAAATCGGCGATAAAGTAATAAGGATTCCGGACTGGATTAAAGCGGTATTTGGATTGTGCTTACCGATTATGGCTAACATTGCAGAGGTTGTACGCGGGGCGATCAAGTCTGTGCCCAGTGGGCAATGGGAGGCTGCAGAATCCCTTGCCTACACTCGGCAACAAACCCTGTGGCAAGTTATTTTGCCCCAGTGCTTTAAACGCATGATACCGCCGTGGATGAATTGGTACGCCATATTAACCATGGCCACGCCACTGTGCTCTTTGTTGGGTGTTGAAGAGCTGATAACACTCAGTCGCCAAGCCATAGAAGCTGAGAATAACCGACCAGAATTGCTGGTACCGTTTTATGGTTTTGCGTTACTAATTTTCTTTGCATATTGCTACCCCATTGCTCGAGCTACGATTGCGCTCGAACGTCGTTTTGCCGTCAAACTGTAGGTGAACTAAGCATGTCAACTCAAAGCTGGACCGACAGTCAACCGATCGTATCGATAAAGGATGTGCACAAATCCTTTGGTAATTTAGAAGTGCTAAAAGGTATCTCTCTGGATGTTATGAAGGGTGAGGTGGTTTGTATTATTGGTCCATCAGGGTCAGGGAAATCGACCCTTATTCGTTGTATCAATGCGCTGAACGATATTCAATCGGGATCCATAGAAGTGCAAGGCATAGAGGTAAATGATAAAGCGCTCAACAAACTGGAGTTACGCAAGAAAGTAGGTATGGTGTTTCAGCAATATAATCTGTTTCCACATAAAACCGCGCTCGAGAATGTGATGATGGCACCTATTAAAGTGCTCAAACAATCCCCGGCAGACGTTGAAAAACGTGCTCGCGAACTTATCGCAAAGGTGCGCTTACAAGGCAAGGAAGAGAGCTATCCCGGTGAGCTGTCAGGCGGTCAACAACAGCGGGTAGCCATTGCTCGTTCCTTGGCGATGAATCCGGATGTGATGTTGTTTGATGAGGTTACTGCGGCACTAGACCCCGAGACAGTAAAAGAAGTGTTGGTTACCATCAAAGACTTAGCCGAAGAGGGTATGACTTGTATGTTGGTTACGCACGAAATGGGTTTTGCTAAAGAGATTGCGGACCATATTTATTTTACCGATCGAGGTGTCATAGTCGAGCATGGTCCACCGACCACGTTTTTCGATCAAGCAAAGGATGAGCGTACAAGAGAGTTTTTGAGCCAGATTCTTTAAACTATTGTTAGGTGAATTCGCACAATGAAACCGTTCACTGGTATTCGCGTTCTTGATTTAACCCACGTGCTGGCAGGCCCTTTTAGCACTTTTCAACTTGCCTGCATGGGCGCCGACGTTATTAAAATTGAATCTGCAATTAATCCGGATATGACGCGTTTTGAAGGCGTGGATGAAAAACACAACAAAGATCAGTACGGATCTTATTTTCAGTCGCAGAATGCGGGCAAGCGTGGTATCACTTTAAATTTAAAGTCGGAAGGTGGATGCGAGGTGCTTTGGCAGTTGATCAAAAGTGCCGATGTGCTGGTGCAGAACTACGCAGGGGATGCGCTAGAGGATTTAGGCTTCGGCTATGAAGCGGTCGCAAGTGTTAACCCAAAGCTTATCTACTGCAGCATATCCGGTTTTGGTCGAACCGGACCAAAGGCTGACCATCCGGCTTATGATGTTGTCATTCAAGCCTTTTCCGGGCTCATGGCGTCTAATGGCGAGTCTGATAGCCCACCGGTGAGGGTTGGCCCACCCATGGTTGACTACGGTACCGGTGCGCAAGCAGCGTTTGCCATCTCCGGTGCATTATTTCAACGCCAGCAAACGGGTTTGGGGCAGTACATTGATGTGTCGATGCTTGATGCCGCCATTATGTTGATGAGTGCGAATGTGGTTGATACGACAATCACCGGTAGGGACCCAGTACCACATGGCAATGCGCACCCTTCCTATGCAGGGTATGCCACCTATGCTACAGCCGATGGGGAAATTATGATTGGTGCGTGGACGAATAAACAATTGTCATCCTTGCTAAAAGCGCTAGGCGAGCATGAACGTGGCGAAGAAGTGTTGGAGATTGAGCGCTCGGCTATTGGTCAATCAAAACAGAGCGACACAAAGTTACTCTCTGAAATATTACTGACGCGATCAGCGATGGAATGGGAGGTGTTGCTCAATCGAGCACACGTGCCCGCAGCCAAGGTTCGATCTCTTAAACAAACGCTTGATGAAGAACAATTAAAACACCGTGGTGTTCTACAAAAAGTTGAAGGTGCAGGGGATGGCTGTCCTGGTGTTTTTCCTGTGACTGCATTTACTTATGCACACGGCTCTCCCTCGATCACTGCGCCGCCGCCTAAGTTAGGCGAACATACAAGGGAAGTTCTGCACGAGTTAGGTTTAACAGAAGACAAGATCGAACAGCTTTTCGAAAATGGTGCTATTTAGATAGGGTTGCAGCTTTGATGTATTACGCCGAAGCTTAGTCCATTAATGAACCACTGGTTTCTCTTACCGGAATTCCATCTGCATTAAAATCATCTAAGCAATTAACGTTTATTCCTAGAAATTCGGGTGTAACGCGTTTTCTATGAAACGGGTAGATGCCGCATACTTTACAGAAAAAGTGACGTGCGGTTCTGGTATGGAACTGATACTCCGTTAATAGTGATTCGCCCTGAGTCAGTTCGAAGTCATCTTCGTGTACTTTCACCATTAAGGCATTTTTACGTTTGCAGATTGAACAATCGCAGGTAGTGAGTTCATCCAGTGTTGTAT
>CALHOU010000053.1 GCA_938035945.1 uncultured Granulosicoccaceae bacterium | reverse complement strand
ATCAAACGCATGAGCACAGCTAACAAGTACTTACAGGAATGCTTTATCCCCGAGTTCTGGGAATCAAAAATCGAAGTCAATCCTCGAAATACGGAATCTGAATACACACCGCTTCCTAGGCACATCGATCTGGATTCTATTTTTGTCGTAAAAGAATACCGAAAAATACGCAATGATCACACGTTCAGCTATGGCAACAAGTTCTATCTGATCGAATCACCGCTGCGTCAGTCTATCGCCAAACAGAAAATTGAAATACGCTCTACTGGCGAGAATGGCTTCGACGCGTTCTTCGCTGGCCGACAACTGGTTGTTTCCGAGGTGCGCGAACCAACAAAGCCTTCCATGTTCGATATGGACATACAGAAGAAACTGGATGTACTGGAGCTGGCAGAGCAGCTGGGCAATGTTAGCGAAGCAGCTAAGATCAGTGGTGTATCGCGCGACACCATCTACCGGCACCGTAAGCTGGTAAAAGAAGGCGGCGTAGCCGCCCTTAAACGCCAAGTGAACCCAGACCATTGCCACCAAAACCGAACTGATGAAAGCATTGCCAATACAGTTATCGAGTTCTCTTTGGACAACCCCCATCTTGGCCAAGTCCAGGTGGCTAACCAACTATGGAAAAGCTACGAGATAGAATTGAGCGCTACAGGTGTTCGCAACGTGTGGCTACGAGAGAACATGCAAACCATTGGGCTTCGGCTCCAGAAAAAAGCAACGATGTCAGCCCGCTTAATGATGGCTGAAGGCTCAAATTAGCGATGAGCAGGCGTACATATCTACGTTTTTATGATCTTCGGTAGGTCAAGGCGCGACACTCAATCGTTCCACTTCTGCGGCCATGTCTTCTGCAAGCTGGTAAATGCCTGCGCCGTCACCACCTTGGTGCATCTCGACGCGCAAAGCATTGACGTTAGCCTGATATCGACGCGCAAGTTGATTGACATTGGCCTCCGCCGAAATTTCAGAATTAGACTGTGCATCTCTGAAAGCCATGGCGATCTCAGTTCGGATGTCATCCAGATGATTACGCGCTTGTTCGGCAAGTGATGGCTCGGTAGTCTGAGTATCTATGATTGTCTTTAGCAGCATGCAGACTTGCCGATGTGGATGGTCTAAGGGAAGCGACGCATACGATCTGATGTGGTGAGCTAACCCATTTAATGGCGACTGGGCCTGCGCCATTTCAACTCGAAACGCATCAAGAGATGCTTCAAAGTAGTATTGCATGGCCTGGGAATATAACTTCTCTTTACTGGAAAATGCGGCATAGATGCTGCCAGGCTTCATCTCCAGCGCAGCTTCCAGGTCTTTTAAAGAAGTCGCGTGAAATCCCTTCTCCCAAAACAAAGTCAAGGCCGAAGTCAGGGCTGTCTCGCGATCATATGAAGTGGGTCTAGGCATAACTAACCAATATATAGCGTTTTAACATCACTTTCACAGTTGTTTGTTGATGGCTAAAATAGTTATTGAGTGATTGCTCAAATACGTCTATAGTCTCAATCAATAGCTGAAAACAAATAAATACGAGAGCTTTTAACATGGCAGACAATTTCAAGCAGCAATATGGACCGTGGGCACTTGTTACAGGAGCCACATCAGGGATCGGCGCAGAATTGGCTGATCAGATCGCTGCGAAAGGGTTGAACATCGTATTGGTTGCACGTAAAGAAGCAGAGCTCAAAACCCACGCAGCTCAATTGTCCGAAAAACATGGCGTTGAAACTGCTGTAATCGCCGCCGATCTGGCGACGGTTGAAGGGGTCGCTAAAGTGAAAGCAACTGAGCTGGAGATTGGGTTGCTTGTGCCTGCAGCTGGGCTTGAAGTCAATGGTGCATTTGAGAAAACCGATTACGAGAGCGAACTGAAAGTATTGCAAGTAAATGTCCACGCAACGTTCGAACTAGTGCACCGCTTTAGCCGGAGCATGGTCGAGCGAGGGCACGGTGGCGTGTTGCTTATCGCTAGCTTGTCTGGTCAGATGCCGAATCCTTATTTCTCCAACTACGCCGGCAGTAAAGCCTATGTGCTGAATCTTGGGGCTTCACTGTACGGCGAGTTGCGATTGAAGGGAGTTGACGTCACCGTGCTTTCGCCGGGTTTGACTGCAACACCTATGGTCGCTGACAACGGCATGGACTGGAGCAAAACACCGATGGTACCGATGGACCCAGCACTGGTGGCGTCATTAGCGATCGACGGCTTGGGCAAACGCCCGCTAACCGTACCGGGTGGTCGCAACAAGCTGATGGCCACCATGATGAAGCTGAGCCCGCTGAAGCTGGCGGCTAAGATGAGCGAAAAGATGGTCCGTAATGCCATTGACCCGAAGAAGATCTGATTTCACTATCCTTTACTGAAAAAGTGCCCACTATGATTGGAAAATTTCTTGTTCTTGGAGCTTGGATGTTTGGGTTGGTAAATCTGATTATCGGGTATCCCAGTATCTGGTCGACCATTGCGAAGGGGGTTTTGATACTACTTGTAGTCAGTCATTCAGCGGAAACGCTATATGTCTTAAAGCATATTCGACAAGCTCCTGGACCGTTTGTACGCAACCTAGTTTCAAGCTTTGTTTTTGGCCATATGTACAACCGTCGTTATCTCTAGTGCTGATGCGGTAACAGCCTAATTATTATCTACAACGGACATGAGTACTATCTCTATGCAGCATACCAACACTTTGAATCGCAATGTATCAAACGTTCCGCATTCGCTCGACATTAAAATGGGTGCGATTGGATTGATTGTGGGTTCATTCCTGAACATGATCAGAATGGGCCCCATATATTTGGATAAACAAATTGGCTTTACAGGTTACCCACCACAGAGTCTGGTCGAAACAATCGCAATTGCACAACGCGGTGGATATTACATTTCACACGCTATGGTTTTCATTGCAACGCCATTATTTCTGATCGGCTTCTATGTTTTGTACAAAGACCTCAAGAGTGTTCGTTCGAGTATTATGTTAACACTATCGCTCGTTGGCTTCTCTATCGGGCAGCTTTTTTACCTAATTGGGGTTGTGCTACACGGATTAGTGTTGCCAGAGATGGCGAGTGAATACATTGCCGCAACTGAACCCTTTCAAGCTGCGATGGCCCCGTTATTTGAATTCAATCACCAGCTCGCAACCAGTTATGGTGGGCTTGGGTTTGCATTCATTCTCGTAAGCACTGGTATTCTTGGTGCGTACCTTAAAGAGAGATACAAAATTCTAGGCTTCGTCGCTATGACTATCGGTTTATTAGCATTGGTAGGCTATGCAACCGGCTTTCTCGATCTACTGTTGTTTGAGAGCTTTATGATAACTGCGGGGTTTGTTACAGTAATGTTCGCTTTGTATTTCGCAATTGGCATCGCGATGTTGAGCTCATCCAAGCACTAATAGATGAGGTTACGCTTTGTCACACGGGCGAAAACAATTAATTGCGGGCCGAACAACAAATATTTACCAAAGGTATTCGGTTTCTTCTGGCTACCAGCGGCATTGCTGGTCTGCCTACATTGAGATATGAGCGTATCAATGTATTGATTCGCTACTCCATCATTTTGGTATGAGATGATCACAACTGACTGGCTTTAGATGGTTTCGGATCTAATTATCAAATTGAATTAGGTGAGGCAGTCGCGAAAATAAGTAGTCACCTACAACTCAATATGAATACCTAGGCGAGCGTTCGCTTCGTCGCTATTCCCGGATAGCTGTTCACATGCTAAATGTACGTCCGCTATATAGAAGTTCTTCATGTATTCAGGGATTACGAATTGCACTACTGTAGAATTGTTGATACCGTTGCTTGCGACAAAGTCGGTTGGTAGTTAGGCCGACAGTTTCCCTTGGTAATGACATTTATACAACTTAAGTTATACAACTTAAGTAGAAATGTATAAACCCGTCAGTCGGTTTGTGCTTAGGTGAGCGTGCCATGGCAAAACGCTAAAATAAGAAAAGCGCAAAGAAGGGCGCCCTTATGACACCACCAATTCATCGTATTTTACGCGCTGCATTTGTTGCAATTGCATCAAATTAGGGCGAAATTAATTAGGTGCACCAATATATAAAACCGTAGTAGCAATCCCTCATTTCGCATTAAATTGGCTTCAATAGAACTCCAAACGTTTTTTCTATTTGCACTCCATTGGTTCAATTATCCATTGAAGCGCCTTCTTCAAGTGCGAAGCTAAAATCACTCGTGTTATCTCAAACTTCTAAGTTGTTGAAATCTTTGTATTAAGGTCTGCTGAAAGTGTTGGCACAGTTATCCCTATAAAAGTAGTGCTGTTAACAACAATACATTCGGGAGACTTTACGTGATAACAGAAAAACTAAACTTGAAATTGAATGGGTCGGCGCTGTTGCTTGCACTTTCATTGGGCAGTTCAGGCACTGCCTTCGCACAAGACGACACTATTAAAGTGGGTGTACTTCATTCATTGTCTGGAACCATGGCGATAAGTGAAACCACTCTGAAAGACACCATGCTTATGTTGATTGATGAGCAGAATAAAAAAGGGGGGCTTTTAGGTAAGAAATTAGAGGCTGTGGTTGTTGATCCAGCATCTGATTGGCCGTTGTTTGCAGAAAAAGCGCGTGAACTGGTTGAAATTGAGGGTGTGGCTGCGACGTTTGGTTGTTGGACATCTGTGTCACGAAAATCAGTTTTACCGGTATTTGAAGAATTGAATAGCCCGCTTTTTTATCCCGTTCAATATGAAGGTGAGGAGTCATCAAAGAACGTTTTCTACACAGGCGCTGCTCCAAATCAGCAAGCCATACCAGCGGTGGATTACTTGATGGATGAGATTGGTGCAGAGCGTTGGATTCTGGCAGGTACTGACTACGTGTACCCGAGAACAACTAACAAAATATTGGAAGCGTATCTGATGGGCAAAGGCGTTAGTGCAGATGACATTATGATCAACTACACACCGTTTGGTCATAGTGATTGGCAGAGTATTGTTTCTGAAATTAAGAAGTTTGGCAGTGCCGGTAAGAAAACGGCGGTGGTATCAACCGTTAATGGCGATGCCAATGTGCCGTTTTATAAGGAACTGGCTAACCAAGGCGTATCGGCAGAAGACATTCCTGTTATCGCTTTCTCAGTGGGTGAAGAGGAACTTTCTGGATTTGATACAGAGCCATTGGTAGGACACTTGGCTGCATGGAACTATTTCATGAGCGTTGTAGATGAAACCAACGATGAGTTCATTGAAGCCTGGCAGGCATTTATCGGTAGTGAGGATCGGGTTACTAATGATCCAATGGAAGCTCACTATATTGGTTTTAATATGTGGGTAAAAGCGGTAGAGAAAGCCGGAACTATTGATGCTGATGCTGTTGAGCAAGCCATTATTGGTGTATCGGTTCCGAATCTCTCGGGCGGTTATTCGACAATGATGCCGAACCATCACATTACCAAACCAGTGTTGATTGGCGAAATCCAAGATGACGGTCAATTCGATATTGTATGGGAAACATCGGGCTTGGTCGCAGGAGATGCATGGTCTGATTTCTTACCAGACTCTGCGTCTTTGATTTCTGATTGGCGTGCACCTATGGCGTGTGGCAACTTCGACGTGTCTAAGGGGACCTGTTCTGGTCAGAATCTATAGGACAGTTGAGGTAGATATTTTTGCGCGGTTTATGCAATCGCGAACAAATGGCGATGCGGCAGATTGCCGCATCGCACTATTCACTGGCTAAGGCTCATTGATAATGTTATCTGTCATATTCACATGGAAGACAAAAAACTTATGTTTGCGAAGATGTTCATCCACTTTGTTGTTCATTGGCTTGTTCTATATCTCGACCGTACCTGTGTTGGCCCAAACCTTAACCGAGGCTTCGGTTTCCCCGCTGCAGAGTCTTGCCGAGAATCTGACCAGTAAAAAGAAAGACATACGTATTCAGGCCATTGATGAACTGGCTGCGTCCGGCGATGAGCGTGTCGGTGTTTGGCTCAATGCGCTATTGGAAGGGCAATTGTATAAGCGCAAAAGTGATGGTGTTATCGTTATTGCGAAAAAATCAGGAAAACTCTACGCGTTAACCGATGCAGATACCAATGTACCTCTGGAGGAAGTAAAAAAACGAGCACTATCGAAGATATCAATTAACAATGCCATTCGAACAAAGCTTCGTGGCTTACTCAGTATTTTGTCGCTAAAAAATCCTGACCCCGAGAAAAGGGAAGCGGCTATAACGCAGTTAGTTGGCAAGGTGGGCATCGATGCAATGCCAAGTATTCGCGATATGTACGAAACAGAAACTGATGCTCGTGTTAAACAGCAATTAAGGCTGTTGATTTCAGTGCACGATTTAGACAATGGCGATAGCCAGCAACAGGCCGATGCGCTGGCCTACGCTGATGGCAATATGAATCAATCGCTTATTAACGCGTTACGCACCTTATCGCTGCAAGCGGAAGATGACTCGACGAGAGCCTTAGCTTCTGAACTTGTCGAAAAAGCGGAAGTTAAACTCAAATGGTATGCGCGAGTTGAGACAGTGTTTTTTGGCATCAGCTTGGGCTCCGTGCTGGTCGTCGCCGCCATTGGCTTAGCGATAACCTTTGGTGTCATGGGTGTTATTAATATGGCCCATGGTGAGCTAATTATGCTGGGTGCGTACACCACGTACTTTATCCAGCGGTTATTCCCCAATACCATAGAATATTCTTTGTTCATGGCGATACCCGCTGCATTTCTAGTCTCTGGGTTTGTGGGCATTCTCATCGAAAGAGGGGTGATTAAACATCTCTACGGTCGTCCTCTTGAGACCTTGTTGGCAACATTCGGTATTAGTTTGATGTTGCAACAATTGGTGCGAACGTTTGTCTCTTCACAGAATGTTGCTGTGATCAATCCAAGTTGGATGTCTGGTTCATGGGTAGTGAATCCAGCACTTTCCTTAACGTTAAATCGCCTCATCATTATTGGTTTCTGTCTATTAGTGTTCGCATTGTTGCTACTGCTGTTTAATCGAAGCGGTTTTGGTTTGCAGATGCGTGCCGTTGCGCAGAACCGGGAGATGGCGCGCGCCATGGGTATTCGCTCGTCCCGAGTCGATGCATTAACTTTTGGGTTAGGCTCGGGTATCGCAGGAATCGCAGGTGTGGCCTTAAGCCAGCTTGGTAACGTGGGTCCTAACTTGGGTCAAAACTATATTATCGATTCGTTTATGGTCGTCGTGTTTGGCGGAGTTGGAAACTTGTGGGGTACTTTGGTTGCTGGCATGACGCTAGGTATTGCCAACAAAGTGGTTGAGCCCTGGTTTGGAGCCGTAATAGCCAAAGTGTTGATTTTGGTTTTTATCATTATTTTTATACAACATCGTCCACGTGGGTTGTTCCCACAGCGCGGTCGCGCAGCGGAGGGTTAGGCTTTGAGATTCTCTAGTCACACGAGCTCATTGTTTGATCGCGGTCTTGTCATGGGCATCATTTTGTGCCTGTGCATCGTTCCATATCTGAATCTGTTTCTACCAGCAGATCATGGCATGCATTTAGGCATATTTAATGTCACGCAATTAGGGAAGTATTTATGCCTTGCTTTGCTTGCCTTGTCAGTGGATTTAATCTGGGGATACCTAGGGATACTCAGTTTAGGTCACGGTGCTTTCTTTGCGTTGGGTGGTTATGCGATGGGCATGTATCTGATGCGTCAGATTGGTAACCGTGGGGTGTATGGCAACCCAGACCTACCCGACTTTATGGTGTTCTTAAATTGGCAGGAGTTGCCATGGTTTTGGACCGGTATGGAACATTTTCCGATTGCCATGTTGGCCGTTGTATTGGTACCCGGATTATTAGCACTGATTTTTGGCTGGTTTGCGTTTCGTAGTCGCGTCAATGGGGTCTACTTTTCCATCATCACACAAGCCATGACGTTCGCTCTAATGCTGGCTTTCTATCGCAATGAAATGGGTTTTGGTGGCAACAATGGTTTAACCGATTTTAAAGACATACTGGGTTATTCATTGCAGAGTAATACCACGCGTATCGCTTTGTTTGTCAGCTCCGGTGTCGCTTTGTTATTGGCGTATTGGTTGTGCCGGTGGATAACTCGCTCGCGTGCTGGTCGCGCTGCGCAAGCTATACGCGATGCAGAATCTAGAGTCCGCTTTATAGGTTTCAATGTAGAGAACTACAAGTTGTATATGTTCACTCTATCAGCCATGTTGGCAGGTATTGCTGGTGCGCTTTATGTTCCCCAAGCGGGCATTATCAATCCGAGTGAAATGGCACCGCTTGAGTCTATCGAAGTTGTTGTCTGGGTCGCACTTGGTGGACGGGGGACATTGTATGGGCCGATTATTGGAGCACTCATCGTCAACTATGCCAAGAGTTGGTTTACCGTTACTTTTCCTGAATTCTGGGTGTTTGCTTTAGGCGCGTTATTTGTTTTTTCAACGCTATTTTTACCGCGAGGTATTACCGGTTTGCTTGGACAACGGAGCAAATCATGACCCAGAGAGATTCAAATAAAAAACGCAGGCCTGTTGATGCGTTAGGGAGCGTATCCGCACCGTCGCCACTGAAGGATAAAAGTATTCTACGTCGCGATCGTGTATTTAATTTTCTGGTGTCCAATATCAATGAGCGTATCGATACGTCGGGTCCAAACATTTTATATTTGGAGAATGTGAATGTTTCGTTCGATGGCTTTAAAGCGATTAACGATCTTAACTTCTATGTGAACAAGGGCGAATTGCGTTGCCTTATCGGTGCCAATGGCGCAGGTAAAACCACCATGATGGATATCATTACCGGTAAGACGAAACCTGACGCTGGCAAGGTGTTGTTTGGCAATAACGTTGATTTGTTAGAAGAAACCGAATCGGATATCGCATTGGCTGGTATTGGTCGAAAATTTCAGAAACCAACGGTGTTTGAAAATCTGAACGTGTTTGAAAACCTTGAGCTGGCGATGGCTGATAACAAGTCATTCTTTTATACCTTGCGCGCCAAACTCTCTAGCGAACAGCACGATAGGATTATGCAAATCGCCTCGCTTATAGGGCTGTCGGAAAGCATGAATGGCGTAGCTGGTAGTTTGTCGCACGGACAAAAACAGTGGTTGGAAATTGGCATGTTGCTTATGCAAGAACCTTTATTGCTTTTGGTTGATGAACCCGTTGCCGGTATGACTCAACAAGAAATGGAGAAAACCGGCGAGCTACTGACCAACTTAGCGGGTGAGCATACCGTTGTTGTGGTGGAACATGATATGGAGTTTGTTCGATCCATTGCCAACCGTGTAACTGTGTTGCACCAAGGTTCGGTGCTAGCCGAAGGAAGCATGAATGAAATACAAAACAATCCAGAAGTTCGAAAAGTCTACTTAGGTGAGTAACGCGTGCTCAGCATTCAAAGTTTAAATCAGTTTTACGGACAGAGCCATACCCTGTGGGACCTCACGTTTGAGGTGCCGCCAAATTCTTGTACTTGTATATTGGGTAGAAACGGTGTTGGCAAAACCAGTTTGCTGCAAAGCATTATGGGACTAGCACCGAAAGTGACCGGCGAAATTATGTATGAGGGTAGAAACCTCGTGGGTATGGCGGCGGAAAAGCGAGCGCCGATGGGCATTGCGTATATACCTCAGGGTCGTCAGATATTCGCGCAACTCTCGGTCGAGGAAAACATACGAACCGGTTTTTTCGCCAGTCGGGCGTCGCATAATAAAGTACCGCAAGAGATTTACGATCTTTTTCCGGTATTAAAGGACATGAAAAGTCGTCGCGGTGGTGACTTGTCGGGCGGTCAGCAACAGCAATTAGCCATAGCGCGAGCATTAGTCCTGGAGCCGTCAATGATTTTAATGGACGAACCGGCAGAAGGTATACAGCCATCGATTGTGCAAGAGATTGGCGATGTCATACAGCGACTAACCACAGATAAAAACTTAACCGTGCTGCTCGTGGAACAAAAGCTGCCATTCGCTCGGCGAGTGGGTAATGGATTTATCGTGCTTGACCGAGGGCGTTTGCAGGCTCAGGGCTCTATGTCAGAGTTGTCTGAAGAACTGGTCAGTCAACATTTGCATGTTTAGGCTAAGAACTCGGTTAGGCGTTGATGCGCCATGAGTGTTGTTAGTTAGATAAGCATTTATATTAAAAGTAATTTATTAGAGGAAAAAAGATGAAAAAAGTGATCTCATTCAGTCGTGTACTACTCAGCGCAATGATGGTTAACATCGGTGCGACAACGTTCGTTCAAGCACACCCACTAACAGAATTGCACGTGCATACATCAGCCGGTGTGCTGGCTATTGCATTAACCGCTGTGGTTTGTATCGGTTTTATTTGTATGCGATTTAAACGAAACGCGCATTAATCGGTATGAACGCTCCAGAGCACATTGCCGTCACGGATGCTGTCGGCACAATGGCGAATCAGTGGAGTGCGCGCTTAAATGTTTCTTTCGAAGCTGGCCCAGAGCGCACGACGGTTCGTCGAAATCACACGGGACCATTAGCCATTCAGCGGCCCTATTATCCAGAAGGAAAGACCGCGCACGTCTATTTGTTGCACCCACCAGGAGGCGTGGTTGCTCAAGATCATCTTCAGATAAACGTGACGTGTGAAGAAGCTGCGCATGGTTTGGTATCGACGCCCGGTGCCACCCGATACTATCGATCGGACGGTGGACTGGCACATACAGTACAAACAATTGAGTGCGAGGGCGGCGCTTTAGAATGGTTCCCACAAGAGAATATATTTTTTAGTGGTTGCCACGCTCGTCTAAAAACCAGTCTCTCCGTATCAAGCACATCAAGGCTGGCATGGTGGGAGATTAATTGTTTTGGCCGGCCGCACGGCAAAGTACCGTTCGAAAACGGTTCGGTTGAAAACATCATGGAGCTCAGTATCAATGCTTCCCTAGTGTTAAAAGATCGATTGATCGTTAACGATGAACATCCTATTAGTGCCACGTGCGGATTACGTGATTGTAGCGTTGTTGGCACCTTAGTATTTACGCAAGTACATCCAGCTACGGTTGAAAGTGCGCGTTCAGCGGTGATGGATAAAGCTGGATTCAGTGCAACCACATTCGACAATGTTTTAATCGTTCGATACCTGGGTGACAGTTCAGAGGACGCAAAGGCTGGCTTTATAAAAGTGTGGTCGGCTTTGCGTTGCGCATTAAACGGAAAAACGAGTATGGCGCCCCGTATTTGGGCCACATAGGGAGAGAGATGTATGGAATTAAATCCAAGAGAGAAAGATAAGTTGTTGCTATTCACTGCGGCAATGCTGGCAGAGCGAAGACTCGAACGGGGTGTGCGCTTAAACTATCCTGAGGCAATTGCTTATATCAGCATGCACATCATGGAGAGCGCCAGAGACGGTTGTAGAGTTGCCGATTTGATGAGTCGGGGAAGAGAACTTTTAACCACTGATCAAGTGATGGATGGGGTTGCAGAGCTTATTCATGATGTGCAAGTTGAAGCGACCTTTCCCGATGGCACCAAACTGGTGACGGTGCATGAGCCGATTCAGCCAGGCAGTGCCAACTCCTCGGTCAGTAAACTAAAGGCGGGTGAAATTAAATGTGCACCAGGAGAGATCGTTATTAATGAAGGGCGTGAAACTTGTTCGGTGAAAGTCACCAATACGGGGGACAGGCCAATACAAGTCGGTTCTCATTATCATTTTTTTGAAACGAATCCAGCGCTGTCGTTTGAGCGATCGTTAACCCGTGGTTTTCGATTAAATATTGCCGCCGGTACAGCCGTGCGCTTCGAACCCGATCAAACCCGAACCGTGGAGTTGGTCGCCTTGTCCGGTCATCGGCGGGTATTTGGATTTAATCAAGCTGTAATGGGCGAACTCTAGGAGATTAACTTGGTAACCATGACACGCAGTGCCTACGCGGAGATGTTTGGCCCAACCACCGGAGATCGAGTTCGTTTGGGCGATACCGCGCTTTGGATTAGAGTAGAAGACGATCATACCGTTTACGGAGAGGAAGCTAAATTCGGCGGCGGTAAAGTGATTCGGGATGGCATGGGGCAGTGCCAGGGTGTGGCCGATGATGTTGTCGACACGGTCATCACCAATGCGCTCATTGTTGATCATTGGGGCATCGTAAAAGCCGACGTCGGATTAAAAGGCGGCCTCATTCATAGTATCGGTAAAGCAGGCAACCCCGACATTCAACCCGCTGTAACGATACCGGTTGGTGCTGGTACCGAAGTCATTGCCGGTGAAGGCATGATACTAACAGCGGGTGCTATCGATGCGCATATACACCTGATATGTCCGCAACAAATTGAAGAAGCTTTGTGCAGTGGTGTTACTACAATGCTCGGCGGTGGAACCGGGCCAGCCACTGGCACAAACGCAACCACAGCAACGCCCGGTCCATGGCATATCCAAACCATGCTACGAGCCGCGGATTCGTTTGCGATGAACTTAGGTTTTTTGGGTAAAGGCAATGCGAGTTTACCGGAACCATTGCGAGAACAAATTAGTGCTGGTGCTATTGGGCTTAAACTACATGAAGATTGGGGCACCACACCTGCGGCTATCGATTGTTGTTTGGGTGTGGCTGATGAAATGGATATTCAAGTCGCTATTCATACCGACACATTAAATGAATCCGGTTTTGTTGAGCACACGTTAGCGGCAATGAAAGGGCGGACCATTCACACCTACCATACAGAAGGGGCAGGTGGCGGGCACGCACCCGATATCATTAAAGCCTGCGGGCTGTCGAATGTGCTGCCATCGTCTACCAACCCTACGCGGCCCTACACCGTTAACACAATTGATGAACATTTAGACATGCTCATGGTTTGCCATCATCTTGATCCCGCTATTGCAGAAGACGTCGCATTCGCAGAGTCGCGTATTCGCCGAGAAACTATCGCTGCGGAAGACATCTTGCAAGACTTAGGTGCATTTTCAATGATCGCCTCTGATTCACAAGCGATGGGCCGCGTTGGTGAAGTGGTGTGCCGAACATGGCAAACCGCACATAAAATGCGGGTGCAACGCGGTAGCTTGCCAGAGGATGCAGAAGATGAAGATAATTTTCGGGTTAAACGCTACATCGCGAAGTACACAATTAACCCTGCCATAACGCACGGTATGTCTGAATACGTTGGTTCGGTTGAGGTGGGTAAGCTGGCCGATCTGGTACTATGGAAGCCTGCGTTCTTCGGTTCAAAACCCTCGATGATTTTGAAAGGCGGCATGATAGCCAGTGCGCCTATGGGTGATCCGAATGCGTCCATTCCAACGCCGCAACCGGTTCATTACAGGCCGATGTTCGGCGCTTACGGCAGCGCCAAGCACGCAACATCGGTTACGTTTATGTCTAACGCTGCCGTAGAGGCTGGTGTTGCGCAAGAGCTTGACCTAAAGAGTAAGACATATGCGGTTAAGCAGTGTCGCACCGTGCAAAAATCCGACATGATTCATAACGAGTGGCAACCGGATATTAGTGTCGATCCGCAAACGTATAAAGTGGTTGCCGATGGTGAGCACTTGCATTGTGAACCGGCGGAAACTCTTCCGCTAGCGCAACTTTACCAGTTGTTTTGATTATGCTTACCTTTAACCAGCCAGTAGCGGCGGATACTAAAGCACAGCACATCGTGGAGCTGCCCTATCATCAACGAGTGAAAGGCAGGTTACGTATAAAGACCCTCGAAGGGCAAGATGCGGGTATTGTTATAGCGCGTGGCAACGAACTGTGTGATGGGGACAAACTCTCCGACGGCAATGGGCAGGTCCTGCAAATAAAAGCCTGTGCAGAGAAAGTATCTGTTGCGAGTAGCGCTGACGCGTTGCTGTTCTCTCGCGCTTGTTATCACATTGGCAACCGTCATGCCCAAGTGCAAATAGAAGCTAACGAACTAATCTATCTAACCGACTCTGTGCTTGATGACATGTTGCGTCAACTCGGGTTGTTAGTGGAAGAAAGTGAAAGAGCGTTTTCACCGGAGAACGGGGCCTACACGCGAGGGCATTCCCACGCTGGCCACAGCCATTCGCATGATAACCATCAACATAAACATCGGCATGAGCATGAGTGATGAACTTGAGTGATACAAGTACCGTCATGAATTCCACTCACGCCCACTTGCGTTTGTTGCAGTTTCTGAGTCCTGCCTTGCCTGTTGGCGCATACAGTTATTCGCAAGGTCTTGAGTGGGCTGTGAATCAACAATGGATAACCGACAGGGTCGCGTTTGAACAATGGGTAACCGAGCAAATTGCCAGTACCCTGGCGCTGCAGGAGTTGCCTCTGTTGCGACGACTTTATAAGGCTTGTGTGGAACGCAATGAACTATCGGCCGATCGCTGGACGCAAATGGCGTTAGCTGTGCGAGATACCGCTGAGCTGCGGCAAGAAGAGTTTGATCGGGCAGAAGCTTATATGCGCGTGCTTAAAACCGTTTCGCCCATTGATGAAACGTGGCCACGAAAGCTGTTTTTGCGAACCCCTTTAATGTCTATGGCTTGGTTTAGCGCGAAGCATGGCATTGAAGAGGATGCGCTTATCTTAGCCTTTGCGCATAACTGGTTAGAAAACAGTTTACTCACCGGTGTAAAAATCATTCCGCTTGGGCAATCGAGTGCGCAAAGAATGCTTTATACGTTAGCTCCGAATCTTAGCGCAGCTGTACAGCACAGTAACAATGTTGAAGATGAGTGTGTAGGTGTGTCGCTTCCGGCTCTGAGTATGGCTAGTTGTGGGCATGAGGTTCAGTATTCGAGAATTTATCGATCCTAAGTTAAGGAAAAACGAAAAATGACAAGCTCTCCATTACGTGTAGGCCTAGGCGGTCCGGTTGGTAGCGGGAAAACATCACTATTAAACCTGCTGTGTAAACAACTTCGAGACAAGTATAGCGTGGCCGTTGTTACCAACGATATCTATACCCGAGAAGATGCTGATTTTTTAGTGCGGCAGCAAACACTTCCCTCGAATAGAATTATCGGCGTCGAAACCGGCGGCTGCCCGCATACGGCCATCCGAGAAGATGCGTCCATGAACCTGGCGGCGATTGATCGATTGCAAGAACGCTTTCCCGATCTAGATGTTGTATTCATTGAAAGTGGTGGAGATAATCTTGCGGCTACGTTCAGCCCAGAGCTTGCCGATTTAACCCTGTATATTATTGATGTGGCGCAGGGTGAGGAGATCCCGCGAAAGGGTGGGCCTGGCATCACGCGCTCGGATATGCTGGTAATTAATAAAACTGATCTCGCACCTTACGTAGACGTATCACTTGATGTGATGAAATCGGACACCGAACGCATGCGAGAGGGTAAACCGTATTGTTTTAGTTGCGTGAAATCCAATGTTGGCGTGGAAGAGATAAGTCATTTTATTTGTGAGCAAGGCATGCTCAATTAAAGAGGTGCGAATCAAAAGATGGGAGTGTTTGCAATCGGCCAGCGCCGATTACAAATCGCTACGCGACCTGCACCGTGAACGATGCTGTCCTGCGCAACGCTGTCGCGTTGCTTGTCAAACCCTAAGGGTTCGTCTCCCCCCAAAACAAAAAGGCCTCGAATAAATCGAGGCCCTTTGTGTTTGGTGGAGGAGGGGGGAGTCGAACCCCCGTCCGAAAGCACTCCGCCGTCGGTACTACATGCTTAGTTTCGTCATTAGCTTTAGCCACTACAATGCAGGACGAGCACCATAAAGAGCAGCGAGTACATTATTTGTTTAGCCATCCGGTGTAAGTACGACCCTTCCGGCGATCCTGCGTCTGTTGCCCCCGCCCAAACCCACAGGCAGATCCGGAACGGGGCAGTCTACAAAACTAAACTATCCCGAAGGATAAAGTCTAATTATGCAGCCATCGCGTAGTTGTCATCGTTGGCAACTATAAGTTTTCAGCTGGATTTACGAGGTAATCTGAATCCTCGGCATGCACCTAAGGGTTCGCCACTCCCGTCGAAACCATGTCTCCCCCGGAAAAAAGCTAACCTACTCACACAGTATGCGGCCGCAAGCCTGAAAATTCAACGATCTTGTGTCACAACTGTGTGTGGTGTCTTATGTAGGCAACAGCGCGTGAAACTTGACCGGTTTCGAACAGCAAATGCTCCTGGCGATTCATCGCCCAAATACAACCCGTATGGTTGCCCTGTTTTACACCCGCACTACAAAACAAAATCAACAATAAGTCAGTAATTTGTCAGGCGATTGTCATACATTGTGCCAGCAAGAAAATGCCGCTGTCAGGCGCATTTGACTCTATATACTTGGCGACCCGAACAAACTCACACGGATTTAATAAACACTATGAAACGCATGACATTCACAAAGCAGATTAGTGCTGCTGTGGTCTTCAGTGCTCTCGCCGTTTCCACTGTTCAAGCTCAAGACGATAACGCTTTGATACAAGGTTGGAGCGGTACAGCAACATTGGGCGCTAACAGCATTACCGGTAATACGGAAGCAAGTAACGTCAACGCCGGTATCCGTTTAGGAAAAACCGTTGATAAGTGGGAACACCTTGTTTTTGGTTCTTACTTCAAAGGTGATGCAACTTCACTTGTTGAAAAAGAAGACGCGAACGGTGACCCGGTAACGCAAACCATCAATGGACAAGAAGTACAGGTGTTCGTCCCTGTAAAAAGCGGTAATTCTGATCGACTCGCGCTGGGTTACCAGCCACGATATTACTGGCGTCCACGCACATACTTTTTTGGCATCATCGATTATGAAAAAGATAAGCCTGCAAACGTAGATCTTGCTGCTCGTCAGTTGATCGGTGTTGGTCACAAATTCTTTTCTAATGCATCAGGCTTTCTATCAGCTGAAGCAGGTTTAGGTAACAAGACAACTGAAGTTGTTTTCGGTGACGATGTTAGTGGCGGTGTTGCGTACTTTGGTGCGAACTACTTAAATCGCATCAACGACAATGTAACGCTTAACGCTGACTTTCGCGCAGACTTCGGTGGCGATAACACCTACACAGAAATCGGCTTAGGCTTAGCGTTCAAATTGTCGGAAAGAATGGCTTTGAAATTGTCACACCAAACCCGTGGCAACACAGACATCACCAACCCAACGCTTGATTCTCCATCAAAGAGCGACAGCGTGACGACTGTGAATCTAGTGGTTGATATTTGATCAAATTGCTTGATTGATGCTTGCGCTTTGCAAGCGAGAGTGAAAAGAGCCGGTCTTTGTATAAGGGCCGGCTTTTTTTCGCCTGTGCAACAGGTCTGATGTGCCCAGTTCACTGCCCATATCCAGTATCATAGGCGCTTGAGAAGACCGCTTCGCCAAGCTAACTAACGAGACACTGGATGCTTTGCCTCACAGGCGCGTCAGCGCAATCGGATTTTCGTCGGCAACGACTCATCACTCAAGTCCAAGCCCTGTTCCCAACACTTACCGACGTACGCAGTCGGTATCAATATTTCCTTGATACCACTAGTGACATTAGTGCGGAACAACGTCAACATCTGCATTCATTGCTTGATGCGACTGACGAAACTGCTGATGCCTATACCCACGCTTTATGGGTAAGCCCACGGCTGGGTACCATCTCACCCTGGTCATCGAAAGCGACCGACATCCTGCACAACTGCGGTTTATCGCAAGTTACCCGAGTCGAGCGCGCGATTGAATTTGGTTTCGTTGGCTTAAATGCCGAGCAGCTGCAAGATAAAAATCTTTTGTCCTTATTGCACGATCGGATGACTGAATCGGTCACACTCGATCAACCATCAAGCGATGCCATGTTCCAACAACAGCAACCGGCGCAGCTGAGTCGGGTTGATGTAAAAAGCGGTGGTCGCTCTGCGTTGGAAGAAGCCAATGCGTCATTGGGCTTAGCCTTGTCTGATGATGAAATTGATTACCTAGCCGACAACTTTGCCAAACTAAATCGCAACCCATCTGATGCTGAACTCATGATGTTCGCCCAAGCAAATTCGGAACATTGTCGGCATAAAATATTTAACGCCAGCTGGACCATCGACGCGCAAATCCAGGAACATTCTTTATTTGGCATGATTCGTAACACGCATGCAAAAGCACCCGCTGGTGTTTTGTCGGCTTATCACGATAATGCGGCTGTTATTGAAGGCAATTTGGCCGATCGCTGGATGCCTGACGCTGAACATCATTATCAAATTTGGCACGAGCCAACGCACATACAAATTAAAGTTGAAACGCACAACCATCCAACGGCGATATCACCTTTCCCAGGTGCGGCCACAGGCTCGGGAGGTGAGATTCGGGATGAAGGTGCAACCGGTAATGGTTCTAAACCCAAAGCCGGTGTGTGCGGTTTTAGTGTGTCGAATCTGGAGTTACCAGAATGGTCGCAGCCGTGGGAAGAGGCTGTTGGTAAACCCGAACGCATCGCCAGCGCTTTAGACATCATGCTTGAAGGGCCCATTGGGGCGGCTGCGTTTAATAATGAATTTGGTCGCCCTAACTTAGGCGGCTATTTTCGTACCTTTTGCCAACGTGTTTCATTCGACGGTGTTGATGAAGTACGCGGTTATCACAAACCGATTATGCTGGCCGGTGGCTTGGGCAATATTCGTGAAGGTAATATCGACAAGAGACCCGTGCCTGCGGGTACCGCCATAGTTGTTATAGGTGGTCCAGCCATGTTGATTGGGCTCGGTGGCGGTGCCGCGTCTTCGGTGGCCAGCGGTACCAGTGAAGCCGAACTTGATTTTGCATCTGTGCAACGCGGTAACCCTGAAATGCAACGTCGGTGTCAGGAAGTGATCGATCGCTGTATTGCATTGGGTGATAAAAGCCCAATCCTATCCATGCATGACGTCGGCGCCGGTGGTTTATCCAATGCACTGCCGGAGTTGGTTAACGATGCCGGTCGTGGTGGGCATTTTGATTTACGCGCTATTCCAAACGATGAGCCGGGTATGTCGCCAAAAGCGATTTGGAGTAACGAAGCGCAGGAGCGCTATGTATTGGCTATCGATGTTGACCAACTTGATCAATTTAAAACAATATGCGAACGCGAACGTTGTTTGTTTGCGGTGGTAGGTGAGGCCACGCAAGAGCCAAACTTATTCGTTGAAGACAACTTACTCAATGATCACCCCGTCGATATGCCCATGGATGTGTTGCTGGGCAAACCGCCAAAGCTGGATATCAATGCTAAGCGTCGCGCCTTTGCATCGGGCATTTTGGACAGCGCATCAATCAGCATTGAAGATGCAGTTAAACGTCTACTGCAGTTGCCGTGTATTGCGTCGAAGAATTTCTTGATCACGATTGGTGATCGTTCAGTGACCGGGCAAGTTGTGCGCGATCAGATGGTGGGCCCTTGGCAAATGCCGGTGGCCGATGTCGCCGTGACGGTGGCTGACTATCGCGGTTACACCGGTGAAGCTATGGCCATGGGTGAGCGCACGCCGGTGGCTTTAATTAATCCGGCCGCATCCGCAAGGCTTGCTATTGGTGAGGCGATAACCAATATCTGTGCAACGAATATTGGTGAGATTGGCAATATTAAACTATCGGCCAACTGGATGGCAGCAGCATCGCATCCGGGTGAATATGCAGGCCTGTTTGATGCGGTTAAAGCGGTCGGCATGGAGTTGGCACCTGAATTAGGCATTGCGATTCCGGTGGGTAAAGATTCCTTATCCATGAAAACGGTTTGGACGCAAGATGATGAAGAACGTAGCGTTACGTCTCCGATGTCGTTGGTAGTCACAGGGTTTGCACCAGTAAAAGATGTTCGAAAAACCGTTACGCCGCAATTGAGAACAGACTGTGGTGATACCGAGCTGTTTTTAATCGACTTAGGCTTGGGTAAGAATCGCTTAGGCGGATCGTGCCTTGCGCAAGTGTTTAACCAAACCGGTGCAGATGCACCTGATGTGGATAAGGCTGCTCATTTAAACGGTATGTATTCGTCGATTCAATCTTTGATAGAAAACAAGCATGTGCTTGCCTATCACGATCGTTCCGATGGCGGTCTGTTTGTCACCTTGGCTGAAATGGCGTTCGCCGGTAACGTTGGGGTTCGAGCGCAAATTCAAAGCTTGCCGAGCGATACCACGGCCAGTTTGTTCAATGAAGAGCTTGGTGCCGTTATACAAGTAAGGGCCTCGGCTTATGCAGAGGTCATGGCCGTGTTTGAAATGGCTGGCATTGGCGATTGCATTCACCCCATAGGCGGATTAGCTGAAACCCCCGATGTTGAAATCTGGCGCGGCAATGAATTAGTTTATTCACAACCGGTGGTAGAGCTGCGCGTGCAATGGTGGCAAACCAGTTATCAAATGCAGAAAATGCGTGATAATCCCGCATGTGCGGAGCAGGAGCTTGCCTTAATTACTTCTGCAGATGATGCCGGTATCTCACCGAGCTTAAGTTTTAACCCGCAAGCGATATTGCTCACACCGCAACTCAATCTGTCGCGCCCGAAAATCGCCATTCTCCGGGAGCAAGGCGTGAACTCGCATTTTGAGATGGCAGCAGCGTTCGACACAGCGGGTTTTGATTGTGTTGATGTGCATATGTCAGATTTACACAGCGGTAGAACATCATTGAGCGACTTTAAAGGCATGGTTGCCTGTGGTGGATTTTCCTATGGTGATGTGCTCGGTGCTGGTGGTGGTTGGGCCAAGTCTATTTTGTTTAGCAATGCGCTGCGCGATCAGTTCCAAGCGTTTTTTCACCGTGAGGATTCATTCTCATTGGGTGTGTGCAACGGCTGTCAAATGATGTCGCATTTGCGCGACCTGATTCCTGGTGCACAAGACTGGCCTGCGTTTTTGCGCAACGAAAGCGAACAATACGAAGCACGTGTGGCAACGGTTGAAGTCTATGAATCGCCCTCACTATTTTTTATTGATATGGCTGGGTCGCGTTTGCCCATAGCGGTTGCCCACGGTGAAGGGCGCGCAAGCTTTGCATCGAGTAGTCAAATGGATGCGGCAAAGATTGCTCTGGGTTACGTTGATAACGAGGGTAAGATCACCGAGCAATATCCGCTTAACCCGAACGGTTCACCGCACGGCATAACAGGATTGTGCAGCGCTGATGGGCGAGCAACGATTATGATGCCGCACCCAGAACGTGTGTTTAGAACCGTGACTAACTCGTGGCATCCACCCGAGTGGGGTGAAAACGGACCGTGGTTGCGGATGTTTGAAAATGCGCGCGTGTGGGTTGGGTAGGCGAAGTTTTGAAAATGCGCGTTAGGGCTAACGCGCATTGTACTATTTACGCAATTCTTAAGTGCTCAACAATGGCATTGATTTCAAGCTGTAAATCACTGGCCGTCTGACTCGCTTCGCGCAACCATTCAATTGTTTCGATTACGGCATCGGCCGATGCACCGTGTCCATTGATGTGTTGTTCAATGGTGGCTTGGGTTTCGCCAACGTGAATTTCTGTGATCACATCTTCTTGCGACCGGCCAGAGAATTGCGCCAGCACATTGGACGGTGATTTTGCACTACCCGGTGAAACAGTGCCGTAGATTTCCGACCACGCCAATAGTTTCATGCGCGTCTCAGTTGCATGTTGTAGCACGTCATTCACCGGTTTTGTTTGCCAGTCAGAACCGCAAATCCACAGTAGCTTGCGTAAAGACTCGGCGGCATTTTGTAGGATTTCTAATTCGTTTATATAAGTGGTTCTAAATTTGTTCCATTGCCCAAGTGCGCTTGCTGCTATGGATTCTGATTCAAGTACTTCGCTAATCTCTTGTGCGTAATCAACGGTACCCGACAGTGTTTCCCAATCGGTACGCAAACCTCGGTAACCTGGGCCAAGTGCCAAGCGGTATTCAATGTTGTTGACAAACAGCTCCCGAAAGCGAAGCACCTTGGCAAGCTTACCTAGCAAGTTGCGGTGTTCAGGGGTTAAGTTTGTGGGTTTTTCAATGCTGAATTCCATAAACTGTCGACGCGCATTGAAATAGTCTGCATCGATGATATCGGGCTCTGCATCAAGGCTGCCACCAAGCTCCCCAATCAAGCTCAACAGTTGTTTCTTTGCGGGTACTTTGTCTAATACAAAGGTGTTTTGTAATGTGCTTAGTTCATCTTCTATTAAGCGAGCTTGATGCCGCGCACGCTGCAGCAGGCCTGGCGTTGCCGCAAAGCACAGATCAGCGTGTTTGAATTGTTCAATACTCAGCGGGGCTTTATCAATAAGCTCAATGACACTGGCTAAACGGATGAGGTGGCGTGCATTTATTTGTGGCATGTCTAATACATGCGTCACCAGCTGCGATTGCATCGCTTTGTTAACGTTGTTGACCCACTTTAAAATGTTCTCGGGTAAATCGGCCAGGTGTTGAAACTCCACGCCAGCAAGGCCTGCAGCACTTAGCTTCTTTGAATATTCATGTAAGTTTGAAACGGCCCCTGCAGCTTCATTGGCGGCGCCGGGTAAATCATCTTTCGCATTTTCAGTGTTTGAATAATCGCGTAGCAGATTCAATACACTGTGCAATTGTTGAAGGTTTTTGTTACCGGTGATAGCCATCGCCAGTGAGGTATCAAAGTGTTCGGGTAGAGCGGGGAGGGGTATGTTGTCTTCGCCGATATGTGAAAGATCAATTGGTGGTGCTGCATTACCCAATGCCACTTCAAATTGAAGTTCAATGTTGTCATGGCCAGTTATGGCTTGGGCTAATTGGGCAAAGTAATCTTGCAAGGGTAGTTTTTGATCGAATTCAGGTAGTGCAAAATTTTCATTATCTTTACACCATGTAACCAGCGCTTGATTGGTATCGGGGATTTCGCTGTCTAAGCGAATTTCGTATTCAATTTGCTCAAGCTCGTTATCATCGCTGGCAACAGCGGAGTTGGCGCTAAGGGTTTCGATGTTCTGATCGCTGTTTCTAATTTTTCTAACCAATGTCACTGGGTAGAACAACAGAGGTGCACGACGAACCACGTTCTCACCTTCGCTTGGAATCCAATTTAGAAAACCGGCGGTCAAATACAAGCGAATAACACCGGCTCGTTTAACCAAAGCATTTTCAACTTGAATATGCTTGCACACATCCAATAACTCATCTTGCGCATGTTGCGTTAGCAGGTTGGCTCGTTGGCGAGGATTTTTACGTTGTCTGCGTTGCTGCAATGATGCGGGCACGCTTGATTTAATTTTTAACTGGGCAGCCGTGGGTTCTGCGGGATCGACGTGCGGGTTGCCGTTATCGGCTACCAAGTCGAAGCAACCGTTGTTGGTGGCAAGTACATCCGCTAATGCCAGTGGTGAGTGCGGGTACAGCACGATATCGCCCTCACGTGTAAACCACTCAAGCGAGCGCTGACTTGGCTCAGGCGAATCGCTGCGTCGCCGCGCCAGGCTTAGCTGTTTTTGATGACCTTTTAAAACTTCCACTGGAGGCAAATTTACCGTCTATGCTGCAAATGAAAAATATCTCTAATGGCTGTATCAGGAATCGGGCCAATAAGACGATCGTTGGGAGCATGGTCAGGTTTTGCTGCAGGGTTTTGTGGCTGGCATATACTAAATGTTAGATCCAGGCTTCAAATTCGGGTGTTCGGTGCGCTGTTTGCATCGATTTAAATGACTGAAAAATGTTAAGTGGCACGGAATTTAATCTCAATTTCAGTGTCTCAGGCGTCTATAAAACTAACTAATCGGGCCATGTGCATGAAAGATTGGATGCGAACAGCAAGAATAAAAAGCAGCGAAATCACTGACGAATCGGTTTTTCGGCGCAGGCGTCAAATTATTCAAGGCACCATGGCCGCAGGCGTTACCGGTTTTATCGGTTCCGCCGCACATGCCAAGGCATTGTCGCAACCGGTGACACAATGGGAAGGTAACGCGACCGACGAACTTACATCGGAGGCGACTGCCACCACTTACAACAATTTCTATGAGCTTGGGACAGATAAAGGCGACCCAGTTAAATATGCCGATAAATTGGTCACCGATCCGTGGAGCGTGGTCGTTGATGGCGAGTGCAACGCGCCTGGCACGTTTACTATTGAAGACATCCTCAAACCGCACGCTATTGAAGAACGCATATACCGGTTTCGTTGTGTAGAAGCATGGTCCATGGTGATTCCATGGAACGGTTTTGCTTTAGGTGATTTACTCAAACGTTTTAAACCCAATGCAAATGCGAAATACGTGGCCTTCGAAACTGTGCAGGACGATAATTTGCCTGGCATGAGCTCACGCGTTCTGGACTGGCCATACGTTGAAGGGTTGCGCATCGATGAAGCCATGCATCCATTGGCTTTCATGGCGATTGGTATGTATGGCAATGTTATTCCAAATCAAAACGGTGCGCCCATGCGTTTAGTTGTGCCGTGGAAGTATGGTTACAAAAGCATTAAGTCTATTGTTCGTATTAGCTTTACAGAAAAGCAACCGCCCACTAGTTGGAACATGTCAGCACCACATGAATATGGTTTTTACAGTAATGTAAACCCAGATGTAAGCCACCCACGTTGGAGTCAGGCAAAGGAGAGACGCTTGTCGGGCGACACGTCTGGCTTGGCCGCATTGTTCTCCGCTAAAATTCCATCGCAGTTTATGAACGGGTATGGGGAAGAGGTGGCAGAACTCTATGCTGATATGGATTTGAAAAAGTTTTTTTAGAACTTGCCATGCGCATCTAAAAGATTCCTTTAACTGCGTGAAGTATCGCGCAGCCTAAGGTGGTTAACGATTTTTCATGGAACCTGTTTAGCCCTAAACACTCCATGTTGGTATGACTACATACTTTGATCAAAAAACCATACAATCGGGCCCTGCTTCAACTCAATCCAGTGGCGTTGTTATGAGAGCAATGCTAAAGCCTGTGGTATTCGTCTTGTTAAGCCTGCCATTTGCGTGGCTGATTTATGCTTTGTTTAACGGTCAATTAGGCGCAAACCCAATCGAGGCTATTACGCATCACACTGGCGAATGGGCTTTGCGTATTTTATTACTCAGCCTGTGCATGACACCGCTGCGCATGATGTTTCGTAAACCGTGGCCGATTCGATTGCGCCGTATGGTGGGCCTGTTTGCGTTCTTCTATGTCGTTACGCACTTGCTTACGTACATGATTCTTGATCAGCAGTTGGACGTTAGCGCTATTTTGTTGGACGTTCTTGAAAGGCCTTATATTCTGGCTGGAACCGTATCGTTTCTGATCTTGGTGCCGTTGGCGTTAACGTCTACCAAAGGCATGATGCGCAGACTCGGTAAGCGTTGGCAATCTCTGCATAAGTTGGTGTATATCGCAGCCATTGCTGGGGTCGTGCACTACATCTGGTTAGCAAAAGGCGATCAAATAGAGCCCTTGGTTTATCTTTTCGTATTGTTTGTGTTGATGCTGTTTCGATTAAAAGGCTTTGTAGCGCAATGGAATAAGCGCAGGCAGGCTGTGTAGAGTCCTGACTATCGACCGAACACACACGTCCGGCCGATAGTGAATACTAAAATCTTACGATGAAAGTAATGCAGCTACTGTGTCGCGCTCATCACGCAATTCTTGTTGGCTCGCTTGCATCTTTTCCTTAATAAAGTCACCAACATCCAAATCACTGATGATGGTGTAGTCGCCATCTTTGCACTGAACTGGGAATGAGTAAATCAAACCCTCGTCAATGCCATAGCTACCGTCACTAGGAACAGCCATACTGACCCAATCACCATCCGGCGTGCCCTGAATCCAGCTTGCCATGTGATCGATAACACCGTTTGCAGCTGAGGCGGCACTTGAACTACCGCGTGCCTGAATAACTGCAGCACCACGTTTGGCAACGGTTGGAATAAACTCATCGCGCGCCCAGCTTTGATCAACAAGATCAGAAGCGGCTTTGCCGTTAATCGATGCGTAAGAGATATCTGGTACTTGTGTGGTTGAGTGGTTGCCCCAAATCACCATCTGCTGAATGTCACCAATACGCGCGCCAGCTTTGGCCGCGAGTTGCGACAACGCTCGGTTGTGGTCTAAGCGCGTAAGGGCCGTGATATTGCGTGGGTTTATGTTGGGCGCATTCGCTTTAAGTATATAAGCGTTAGTGTTCGCAGGGTTACCGACCACACACACTTTGCAGTCAGGGTTGCCTACTTCGTTTAGCACTTTGCCAAGTGAGCTGAAGATTTTGCCGTTATCGGTGATCAAGTCGCTGCGTTCCATGCCTGGGCCACGGGGTTTTGCGCCAACGAATAGCACAGCGTCGACTTTGTTTAAAGCCACTTTCGGGTCGTCGGTGCATACCACATCGTTGAGCAATGGGAATGCGCAATCGTCGAGTTCCATTTTCACAGCTTCAAGCAGCCCTAGCGCTGGCGTGATTTCAAGAAGGTGCAAGCTCACTGGCTGGTCTGGGCCATATATTGCGCCAGCGGCGATGCGAAACAGCATGGAGTAACAAATTTGTCCGGCCGCGCCTGTTACGGCAATGCGCTTTGGCTGTGTCATTGCGAAAATTCCTCGTGCTTGTAAATTGATGTGATGTTCGGATGTAATTAGTTGTTAAGTGAGCAAGCTACAAGCCAGAATCGGCTGTGGTCCATTGCCTGCGCCGCGTAACTGCCGGATAATAACACAGCCCATGTGGTAATCTCCCGCAGCCAGCGGGATTGCGTGCGCCCGATTTGCTGTATTTGCAAGCTGCTTTTTTTAGGAGAAAAACAATGCGCTGCCCTTTTTGCGGTGCGATCGATACCAAAGTTGTTGATTCACGATTGGTTGGTGACAACGATCAAGTGCGTCGGCGACGTGAGTGTACAGAGTGCGAAGAGCGCTTTACGACCTATGAATCTGCCGAATTGAACCTGCCGCGCATCGTTAAGAGCCGGGGCAATCGCGAGCCATTTTCAGATAAAAAGCTGCAAGCCGGTTTTCAAAAGGCACTGGAAAAGCGTCCTGTTAGCGTTGAACTCATCGATGAAGCGGTAGCGCGGGTTCGGCACCGTTGTCTGGTGGCCGGCGAGCGCGAGATTGATGCGCGGCAAATCGGTGGTTGGGTCATGGAAGAGCTTAAGCAGTTGGATCAGGTGGCCTACATTCGCTTTGCCTCGGTATATCGCTCCTTTGAGGATGTGGCGGCCTTTCGCGAGGCGATCGAAACCCTGGAAGCCACACCGGATGGAAAAATCGCTGCGAACCAGTTGTCTTTGCTCAAAGACAGCGACTAGCCAATCGCTTTCAAACCCAGTTCCAGACAAAGCGGGATCTGGGTCTCGAACTGCCTGAAACCGCCGCTTCAATATCAGCAACTGCCTTGTTTTTACTCGTTTTTTCTTAAATTAAGTGGCTGGTGGTTAATGCTGCCAGAGTTGGCAACACTCGGCCGGTAACCGTGGCAGACTATACCCACTAACCCAAAAATGGATGGTTACTTTCCTTGTCTACTATTGTCGTCGCTCGAAAGGGCAATATGGCCTGCATTGCAGCCGATACGCTGACTACCTTTGGCGATATACGCCTCGGCGCGCACCTGGACCATAATCACAATAAAATTCAGACTTTCGGCAAAACCCACATGGGCATCGTTGGCAGTGCTGCGCACACCCTGGTGGCGGAGCGTGCGTTCAATGACAAAGACGTCAAGGCCGACTTCTCAACCCGCGATAGCTCCTTCGACACCCTGATTCGGCTGCACCCCGTGCTTAAAGAGAAGTACTACCTGAATCCGAAAGATCAAGAGGAAGACCCATACGAAACCAGTCAGATTGATGCGGTTTACGTCAATAAAAATGGCATATTTGCCATGTACTCACTGCGCGAAGTGTATGAATACACCCACTATTGGGCGGTGGGTTCTGGCGCCTGTTACGCCCTGGGTGCCATGCATGCGGTGTACAACAAGTACAAAACGGCCAAGGATATTGCCAAAGCGGGTGCCGAGGCTGGTGCAGAATTTGACACCTCATCACATTTGCCACTCACAATGCAGACGGTGAAACTCGCGTCGAGCGCTTAATAAGCCATTAGCTGGGCGAAACAGGCTACAATGGGCGGTTAATTTAAACCAACTACTGGAGCCCTGACAATGGCTGTTGAAAATACCTTATCCATCATTAAACCAGACGCGGTTGCGAAGAATGTCATTGGCGAAATTTACGCCATGTTCGAGGCGGCAGGTCTTCAAGTGGTTGCGGCCAAAATGGTCCACCTGACAAAAGAGCAAGCTGGCGAATTTTACGCAGTACACAAAGAACGTCCGTTCTACAATGACTTGGTTGCTTTTATGACCTCTGGGCCAGTTATGGTGCAAGCTCTGCAAGGCGAAAACGCCATTGCCAAGCACCGTGATGTGATGGGCGCAACCAACCCTGCAGAAGCTGCCGAAGGCACTGTTCGCAAGCGTTTTGCAACATCGATAGATGAGAATGCCTGTCACGGTTCCGATGCGCCTGAAACAGCGGCAGAAGAGATTAAATTTTTCTTCGGTGCTGATGGTATCTGCAACCGCACACGTTAATTTATTTCCTGCGCGCGTAGTGTAATCGCCACGCGTGCAAGAACTTAAATTATCGGTAAGCATCATTGCCTTAATGTTTGATAATTCGGTTAAGCCATGACCACAACGAAAGTCAATTTGTTCGACTTTGATCACGACGGTTTGCGTGATTACTTTGTTGCGGCTGGCGAAAAACCGTATCGAGCAAAACAAGTCATGCAATGGCTATATCAGCAAAACGTGCGCGATATAGACTTGATGAGCAACATTTCAAAACCATTGCGCGAACGCTTAAAAGAACAAACCTGCACCACGCTGCCCAAGGTGCAACAAGAACTGCTATCGAAAGATGGCACCTGCAAATGGTTGTTCGAGCTGCACGACGGAAATGTGATAGAAACGGTTTTTATTCCGGAAGCAAATCGCGGCACCTTGTGTATCTCATCGCAAGTGGGTTGCGCACTTGACTGTTCATTCTGTGCAACGGGTCGGCAAGGTTTTAATCGCAATTTATCGGTCAGTGAAATCATTGGCCAATTGTGGTTGGCAACCAATCTTCTTGCTGTGAATCCTGAAACCAAACATCGACGCATTAGCAATATTGTGATGATGGGCATGGGCGAACCGCTGCTTAACTTTAGCAAATTGGTGCCATCATTAAGATTGATGTTAGATGACCGTGCCTATGGTTTGAGTAAACGTCGTGTCACGGTTAGCACGTCAGGTGTAGTGCCGGCGATGGACAGGCTCACCAATGACATTGATGTGTCATTGGCTGTGTCATTGCATGCACCAAATGATGCCTTGCGCGACGAGCTGGTGCCGGTCAATAAAAAGTACCCCATCGAGCAATTGATGGGGGCGTGCTGGCGCTATGTGCAGGGCGAGCGCAAAAAACGCGTGTTATTCGAATATGTCATGTTGGCTGGGGTGAACGATAAACCCGAACATGCACTCGAATTGGTCGAGTTATTGCGAGATTTTCCCGGAAAGGTCAATCTCATCCCGTTTAATCCGTTTTCGGAGTCGGGTTACAAGCGATCCAGTAATGCAGCTGTAGCCAGATTTACTAAACTTCTAACAGATGGTGGGATTCTGACACTGACCCGGGCTACTCGTGGCGACGATATTGACGCTGCGTGTGGGCAATTGGCTGGTGATATTACTGATCGTAGTAAGCGCTATATTCGGTTTGCCGAACCGCGCTTTGGAGAACAGTTTCAATGAAGCAAGGCAAGACAAAAATAATCAAGCTTGGGCTGGTACTCGTTATGGGTACCCTGCTGCAATCTTGTGTTAGTTCAGGCTTAAGTAAAAAAGATTCCAAAGAGGCAGCTCAATACAACGCACAACTTGGCGCTGGCTTTTTGCAAAAAGGCGAACTTGAACAAGCCCGAGACAAACTCGAAAAGGCACTCGTACAAGATAAGCGCAACGCCTTGGCACACGTTACCTATGGGCAGTTGCAATACGTTGTTGAACAACCAACTAAGGCACGTAAACATTTTCTAGAGGCGATAAAACTCGAGCCAGACGAAGCCGACCATCGCAACAGCTTTGGCATTTTTCTTTGTCAAGTAAAAGACTTTGATGGGGCAGAGGAACAGTTCAGCATTGCTGCGAACAATAAGTACTACAAAACCCCTGAGTTTGCTTTGGATAATGCTGGTGTTTGCATGCTCGATGCCGATCGACTCGATAGTGCAGAAACCTATTTGCGCAAAGCCTTGCAAATTAATCCTAAGTTTGCAAATACCTATTTGCACATGTCTGAGCTTTTATACAAGCGTCAACGATTAACCGTTGCTGAAGCCTATTTTGATCGTTACCGATCATACGGTGCAGATTCGCCAGAGAGTTTGCTGCTCGGCATTAAGATCAACCGCGATACGGGTCGTACGGCAGCGGCCGAGCAGTACGCTAACAAATTACTCAATGAATTCCCTGCCTCGAGAGAAGCAGGGGAATATCTATCCCGACCACTGCAATAACCATTAGCTGGGTCGGTAAAGACCTTACGGAGATACACGGTGCAATACGAAACCGAAGAACAACAAGTCGAAGCCATGAAAGCGTGGTGGGCCGAAAACGGTAGAGCGGTTATCGCGGGTATCCTTATCGGCGCGCTACTTGTTGGTGCGTGGATGTGGTGGAAAAGCTCGCAGGAAAAAGCAGCCGTTGCTGCGTCCGACAACTTCAGCCAAACCTTAGAAGCCTTGCAAGCAGGTGATCACGATAAAGTTAAGGAACTGGTGGCAGCTGCAAAAGATGATCACGATGGTACGCTTTATTCTGCTTACACAGCCTTAGCTGCAGCACGTTCCGCGGTTGAACAAAACGATTTGGATGCGGCAGCTAAGCATTTGACGTGGGCAATGGAAAATTCAGAGCTCGATGAAGTGGGTGTGATCGCGCGCGTTCGATTGGCTCGAGTTAAAGCAGCGCAAGGCGATGCGGCAGGTGGTTTAGCGGTCTTGCCGAAAAAGTATTCAGATTCGTTTACTCACATTGTTGAAGAAGCGCGAGGGGACCTACATGTTGCCGCTGGTGAACTAGCTGAAGCCAAATCGGCCTATCAAGCAGCGATGGATTCAGATAATGCGGTAGACCCTGGTGCGCTGGAAATGAAATTCAATGAGCTTGCGACCGTTGGTGGCAAAAGCTGATATGACTTGTCGTCACGCTTATAAAACACCATTGTTTTTATCCACATCAGGCAAGTACATTAAACGCTTGCTTGGCGTGGTGGGTGTGGCGTTTTTTGTGTCATCGTGTGCGACCGATCCAGTCGTTCCTCCAACCGAGTTAGCATCGATTCAAATCGAATCAAAGCTTGATCGTCTGTGGACGCGCAAGTTAGAAAAGTCTGAGAAAGGTCGTTTTCAGCCGCTGGTTTTAGACGGTGTTATTTACGCAGCTAGTCGTGCTGGCGAAGTCATTGCCATTGAACAAGAGTCAGGCAAGCGTAAATGGATTCGCAATTTAAATGTATCTCTTAGCAGTGGTGTGGGTGGCTCCGATGGCCGGGTGTATGTCAGCACCAGTGAAGGGCTGATAAAGGCACTAAATACGACCGATGGCAAAACGGCGTGGGCAGCGCAAGCCTCATCCGAAGTATTAGCGCCCGTATCAGCAGGTTTTGACAGTGTCATCGTTAGAAGTGCGGATGGGCGTTTGCTGTCGTTAAACCCTGAAACCGGGGAAGAGCTTTGGTCGGTAACTTATACACCGCCAGCATTAACAATCAATGGCTATAGCCGCCCATTACTGCTGGATGGTGGTGTGCTGGTGGGCTTGGATGATGGCCGACTGCTCGCCTTGAATTCAGCATCTGGCAGTGTGTTGTGGGAATCGGTTGTGAGTGTGCCCGCGGGTCGCTCTGAAGTTGAACGCCTTGCTGATATCGACGGCAGTATCCGCGTTGATAACAGTGCAATCTATGCGGTTAATTACCAAGGCCGACTTGCTCGAATTGAACCTGCAAAAGGGCAAATCATGTGGTCTGTCCCGATGTCATCGACGGCAGGTCTTGCAATCTCAGATACAGCCATTTTCGTTGTGGGTGACGATGACGAAGTGCATGCTTTTGATAAAGCCGGTGGTCAATTGCTTTGGACGCAATCGGCTTTAAAACATCGACGCCTAAGTGCGCCACAAGTGGTATCCGGTAATTTAGTTTTAGTCGGTGACTTAGAAGGTTATTTACATACACTGAGCGCCGACGACGGTCGATTAGTTGGCCGCTCACGGGTGGCGAAAAAATCTGTCTTTCCTGAAATATCATCAGCAGAAAATACTATCATTGTGCAAGCAGCCGACGGCACCGTCGCCGCTTTGCGTCCCAAGCAGTAATTCATCATGAAGCCGGTAATAGCTTTAGTTGGCCGACCAAACGTTGGTAAGTCAACGCTATTTAATAAACTCACTCGAACCCAGGATGCGCTTGTTGCAGATTTGCCTGGGCTTACCCGTGATCGTCAATATGGCGATGGTGCTGTCGGCGATTGGCCGTATCTAGTTATCGACACTGGTGGATTAAGTGGTGAGCCGGATTCACTCGATGCAAAGATGGCCGACCAGACTCTGGAAGCGGTACGTGAAGCTGACCTCGTTGTGTTTATGGTTGATGGCCGCGCCGGATTAAACCCCATTGATGAAGATATCGCAGACCTGTTGCGGCGTGAAGCGGGACCTGTTCTGTTGTGCGTGAATAAGATCGATGGCGTGGGTGAAGATAAAGCCATGCTCGAATTTTATGCCTTAGGCATCGGTGCTACTGTCCCCGTTGCTGCATCACACAACCGCGGCGTAAAGTCTTTAGTAGACGAGTGCGCCGCAGCACTAGGCATCGATACCGGTGCATTTCAATCCTCAGAAGAGCTAAGCGAACAGGAACGTAATAAAGACATTCGCATCGCTTTTGTTGGTCGACCGAATGTCGGCAAGTCCACGCTTATTAATCGGTTGATTGGTGAACAACGGGTGATTGCTTATGATCAACCTGGTACCACACGTGATGCTGTGGCAATTCCGTTTGAACGCGCAGGTAAGCAATACAAGTTAGTGGATACTGCCGGGGTACGCCGGCGCGGAAAAATTTCTGAAAAAGTAGAAATCTTTAGCGTGATTAAAACCCTGCAAGCAATAGATCGTTGCAACGTTTGTGTGGCATTGATTGATGCTACAGACGGCGCAACCGAGCAAGACCTGCATTTACTTGGCTATGCTATTGAGAAAGGTCGAGCGCTGATCGTTGCCATCAATAAATGGGATGCGCTCGATTCAGAACAACGCGAAGATGCGCGTGAACAACTGGAACGTCGAGTTGAATTTTTGCGCTTTACGAAAATACATTTCATTAGTGCATTGCATGGCTCTGGTGTGGGTGACTTATTCAAATCAATAAACAAAGCCTACGCGTCAGCGTTTATGGACTTACCAACGCCTAAATTAACGCGCTTGTTAGAAGTGGCGGTGCAGCAACACCAACCACCGATGGTGAATGGTCGTCGTATAAAAATGCGCTACGCGCACCAAGGTGGTGTTAATCCACCCATCATTGTTATACATGGTACTCAAACAGAAAAAATTCCAGCGTCATACCAACGCTACTTAATGAATTACTTCACCAAAGCCTTGCGTATGTTCGGCACACCGTTAAGGATTGAATTCAAGCAAGGCGATAATCCGTTTGCAAGCCGTGCCACAAAAAAGCGTGGGCAGGGTAAGAAAAAAGAGCGCAACGCAAATCGGAAAACCGGCTCTTCTACGGACAATTCACCCACGGGTAACAGTCCACGCAATCGCCGTTAGGTGACTACTAAATCTGTTGCTTGGTAGTAATATTTGCCAATAGAATTTTAGTTATTCGACCTGAATGGCTTGGTTAATCTTGGATCAACAACCAAGGGTCAACCCAAGTACCGTTTAAACCAACCGACCAATGCAAGTGCGGGCCAGTAACCCGACCAGTAGCACCCACTTCACCAATCAAATCTCCGGCTTCGACTTTATCGCCGGGCTTTACGTGAATCTTACTCATGTGTGCGTAGAAGGTTTGCAAGCCAAGTCCATGTTCCAAGAAGATGGTATTGCCATTAAAAAAATAATCGCCCGTATCAACAACAAGGCCAGTAGAGGGTGCATAGATAGGTGTGCCGGTCTTCGCCGCAATATCAATACCGCCATGTGGTCGGCGTGGTTGGTCATTAAAAAAACGTCGCAAGCCAAATGGGCTGGTTAAGATGCCTTCAAGTGGTAGCTGAAAACCGGTGCTGAGCATTTTTTTGTAGCGATAGGCTTTGACTTCACGAATTCGCTTGTTCTCCTTATTAATACGTTCCATATCTAACGGCGCAGGGTTTACTTTGCGCTTATCTTTTATAACGATGCGCTGCTCTTCGTATTTAAAACCTTTCACCTCAAAATTGACTGTCGATGCACTACGCCCGGCATTGACTTTAAGTGTGTGCGTACCAGGTTCAGTGGTGAGTGCGATGCCCACAATGGCGTGCCACGTGCCGTCCTGTGGCAGTGCGGCGATGGTTTTATTGCCCAGCTTTACCTCGATGGATTCGACCGTATCCGGTACGCTTAAATCAACAATGGCTATGCCTCCCGGCACAGCTTGTTCTTCGAAGAAAGCCAATTTAGGTTCGCCCTCTGCCCACGCTGGTATGTGGCTGAGCAAGATAGCAATAGCCAGAAGTGGATACTTCATTTTAATCAAGGAGTTCATGGCCTGGGTCGCTCTCCCATTTGTTCGACATAAAGTGCAGTCGCGCCGGCAACAGCCACCGGCATTATTACAAGGTTTACGATTGGGATAATGCTAAATACTGCAACCATACATCCAAACCCTAGTGCCATGGGGCGCTGTTGTTGTAACTCACCTTTCACGTCTTTAAAGAATTTATGGTGGTTGCCCATAGGGTAGTCGATGTATTCAAGTGAAAACATCCACGCACCAAACGCAAATACGATAAACGGTGCGGCCAAATTGATGATCGGAACAAACCCAATGATCAGCATTGGTATTGACCACAACGCAAGATAGATCAATTTTGATATTTCTGAGCGCATGGTTTTTGGAATACTTTTGACCAAAAACTTCAAAGAAGGATCGGTAGTTGGTGACTTTCCGGTCATGTGAAGCTCGACGCGTTCGGCCAATAAACTGTTGAAGGGAGCGCCAATCAGGTTGGCTAGCAGGGTAAAGGCGTAAAACAGTACAATTGACAGCACGGCACCCACGACGAATTGTAAAATCTGTTGTAGTTTTTCGACCAACCAGAAGTTGCCAAATCGGTCAAAAAACGCCCAATTCCCCATCCAATCGAACAGCGCACCGAACAAAAGCCAGCTTAAGATCGCAAACACCGCGATGTTAATAAGCAGTGGTATAAGCACAAAACGCCGCAATCCGGGTTCGCGCACCAGTTTCCAGCCGCGTCCAAGGTAACTTGTCGCAGGTATAAATCCGATCGGTTTCATGGTCCAATAATAGTCTTAAAACCAATTGTGGTGTCGGGCGCAAAACGCAGTACAATGCTCGACCATACAGACACTTATGTATGGTAATTAAATAAAGCCCAATGCGCCTGACCCGAATCAAGCTAGCAGGATTTAAGTCATTCGTTGATCCCACCGATCTGAAGCTTCCCACCTCACTGGTAGGCATCGTTGGGCCAAATGGATGTGGCAAATCAAACACAATCGACGCCGTACGCTGGGTCATGGGGGAATCCTCAGCCAAGCACTTGCGCGGTGAATCGATGGACGACGTCATCTTCACCGGTTCTTCCAGCCGTAAACCGGTTGGCCAAGCCTCGGTTGAATTGGTCTTCGACAATTCAGACGGCTCGCTTGGTGGCGAATACGCCGCCTATGCCGAAATCTCTATCCGTCGTGAAGTCACCCGCGAGGGTGTGTCCAAATACTTGTTGAACAATGCGCGCTGTCGACGTCGCGATATTCGCGACATCTTTATGGGCACAGGCTTAGGCCCGCGCAGCTATGCGATTATTGAACAGGGCATGATCTCGCGTCTTATCGATGCCAAGCCCGAAGAGCTACGTGTGTACCTTGAAGAAGCCGCCGGCATTTCAAAGTACAAAGAGCGCCGTCGAGAAACTGAAAATCGAATTCGTCATACCCGCGACAACTTAGACCGTCTTGATGATTTGCGCGAAGAAGTTGATAAACAACTTGCACACTTAAAACGTCAAGCCAGTACCGCAGAGCGTTTTCAAACATTAAAAACCGAAGAGCGCCAAAAGCGTGGTGAGTTGTTAGCACTTCGTCGCCAACGTTATATGGACTCGCGTGACAGCCAGGCTGCCACCATCGCCAAGTGCGAAAAAGAACTTGAATCGGTGGTGGCTGAGCTTCGGGCCAGTGAAGCATCCATTGAACAGGCTCGCATCCAGCAAACCGAAGCTACCGATAGTTTCAATGAAACCCAAGCGAACTTTTACCGCATTGGCTCTGAAGTATCTCGCATTGAACAAACCATTGAGCACACACGTGAATCACGGCGGCAGCAATCGCAAGAGCTAGCTGAAGTTGATCGCTCATTACACGAAGCGAAGCAACACGTTGAAACTGATACTCAGCGTATTCAAGAAATTGATGATGTGTTATCCAAAGATCAGCCAGCGATTGATCAGTTAAAAGATTCGCAACGCATTTCAGCCGAAATGCTAACGCAAGCAGAAACCGAACTTAACGAATGGCGTGTGCAACAAGATGCGTTTAATCAGCGTCATGCTGAGGCAACTCGCAGTGCACAGATCGAGCGTAATAACATCGAGCAGCTAGAACGCAGTATTGGTAATGCGTCCGAACGGCTGGAAAAATTAAACAGTGAACAAACCTCGTTTGACATAGGCGCAGTTGCAAAGCTTATCGAAGTGTCGGTTACCGAAGAAGTCGCCGCTGCCGGTGAAGAGCAACGCCTACAGAAAAACCTGGAGCAAAGTTTAGAGAAGCAACAAGTGCTACGTGAAAGCATCCGCCGTGAAACGGTTGCTCTAAATGAAGCGCGTGCGAAGGCCCAAACCATGTTGGGCCGTCTGGCTTCCCTTGAAGCTTTGCAACAAGCCGCTTTAGAGCCTGACAGCAGTGCAGCTGATACGTGGTTGCATATGAATGAGCTCGATGGTCGACCCAAGCTTGCACAATCTATAACAACGGAACCGGGTTGGGAAAAAGCGGTTGAACTGGTGTTAGGTTCGCATTTGGAAGCGATAGTTGTTGACGGTGCAGACGCGATCGATCGTTGTTTAAAAGATGTACCTGCAGCACAGCTGACTTTGCTTAATGGCAAGGCCGACGATAAAAGCGCTTCAGCGAGTGATTTGCGCAGTAAGATAAGTGGCGATGTTGCTTTAAACGATTTAATGGTCGGTGTGCGCGCCGCTGATACCTTGGCACAGGCGCTAGACGTTCGCAATTCATTAGGTGATGGTGAATCAGTAATTACCAAAGACGGGCTTTGGCTTGGTCGTTCATGGTTGCGTGTTGCACGCGCCGACAGCCAGGATAGCGTGTTGTTGCGTGAAACTGAAATCACTGAACTGCGCTCAGAGCTTGAGAGCTTAGAATCTGAAATTGAGTCGCTTGAAGAGCGAGTAAATTCGGTGACCGATCAATTAGCCGAACATGAGACCCGACGCGAAACACTGCAACACAGTTTTAATGATGCGGTGCGAAGCTTGTCGGATGTGAAATCTGTTTTGTTAGCCAACCGACAACGTCACGATCAACAGGCATCACGCGTGTCACAGCTCAGCGAAGAGATCATGGAAGTGAGCGCCTTGTCGGAACAAGAGGCGCAACGCTTAGCACAAGCGCAAAGCAATCGAAATGAAGCTTTGCAGCAACTTGAAAGCATGGACGTAGAAAAGCAAAAGCTTGTGGCCGAGCAGGAAAGTTTGCAAGCAGCGTTACGCGACGCACGCGAGCGCGCCGATTCAGATCGCGATGCTGGTCAAGAACTTGCGATACGAGTGGAGTCAATGCGTAGCGCGCGCGACGCAACAACGCAAAACCTTGAGCGTATGACCTCGCGCATTGAACAACTCACTGAACGTCAGCGCATGCTAAATGAATTGCTCGCCAGTGAAGATGAAGATCCATTGACGGGTTTAGAAGCTGCATTGAAAGATAATTTAGGTGCACGCTTGGCCGCAGAAACGGCGCTTACGCAATCCCGTTCGCAATTAGATAATGTTGAATTGCGTTTACGCGAACACGAGCAAGCGCGTCTAACGCACGACAGCGAAGCACAAAAGAAGCGCGAAGCCTTGCAACAGGAACAGATTGCCAGCCAGGAAGTGTTGGTTCGTTTAAAAACCATCGAAGAGCAATTGGCTGAACATGAATACGATATTGCGGCTCTGTCTGAGAACATGCCAGAGGGTGCAAGCGTTGAAGCGTGGGAAGACGATCTGCAAAAGCTTGAGCAACGCATTTCTCGCCTAGGCCCGATCAACTTGGCAGCTATTGATGAGCTAGCCGAGCAAAATGAGCGTAAAGAATATCTTGATTCGCAACATGCTGACGTTACCGACGCATTGGCAACGCTTGAACATGCGATTGCGAAAATTGATAAGGAAACGCGAACCCGCTTTAAGGAAACCTTTGATTTGGTGAACACCAAAGTCGAGGAATTCTTTCCACGACTATTCGGCGGTGGTAAGGCTTCACTGCAAATGACCGGTGATGATTTACTCAGCACAGGTGTGAGTGTGGTGGCGCAACCGCCTGGTAAGCGGGTGAGCAATATTCAATTGTTGTCCGGTGGTGAAAAAGCGCTCACCGCGGTTGCTTTGGTGTTTGCCTTCTTTGAATTGAATCCGTCGCCGTTTTGTATGCTCGACGAAGTTGATGCGCCACTCGATGATGCCAATGTGGGAAGATTTTGTGCGCTGGTCAAAGAAATGTCGGAGCGTGTACAATTCATATTTATTACGCACAATAAGGTGACCATGGAGATGGCGCAGCAATTAATGGGCGTAACGATGAACGAACCGGGTGTGTCGCGTCTCGTTGCCGTTGATGTACAAGAAGCCGCAGAGTTGGCAGGTGCATAAACTTATCAATTTCCTCCCTAACGCAACCGTGGGTGAACAGTAGATGGAAAATCTCCGTTGGATATTAATATTTGCAGGTGTCGCCATTTTGGTGTTGTTGTACCTATCCGGCCGGCAGCCCAGATCTAAAGCATCCCGACGTCAAGATGATGCGCTAAAGCGCACGCCATCGCAGCAGACGCCGATTGCCAAAGAACCGGCCGACCCTTTGTTAGGTGACGATGCTTTTGCCGATCCCTTAGACAGTTTTGCAGACGATCAAGTTGAGGACGACCCACTTGAACGCCCTGGTGGTGCAAGTCCAGCGAAAGCGCGACGCAACAGCACAGGCGGGTTAAACGGTATTTCAGGAAAAATTGAAGCGCTAGGCACCAAATTTACGCCACGCCGAAAGCCGCGTGTTGAAGCGAATGCACCCGCGCCGAGTAAGAGCGGGGATAACTACGCCAGTAAAATCGTGACTTTGCATGTGGTTGCACCAGAAGGGCAGCTTATGAACGGCGCTTTGTTGCTTGAGCAATTTGAACAGCGAGGTTATCACTTTGGCGACATGAATATTTTTCATTCGATGCATGAAGGCCAAACCGTTTTCTCCATCGCTAAATTGGTTGTGCCTGGCACATTTAATTTAAAGGACATGGATAGTTTTCAAACGCCGGGTATCTCGCTTATTCTGCAATTGCCGGGGCCGGTTCCGGCCGATGTTGCGTTCGAAGTGTTGTTAAGCGAAGCGCATGAGATGGCTGAATCTCTGGGTGCCACCGTGCTAGATGCGGATCGTAGCACCTTGAGTAAGCAAACCGTGCAACACATGCGTGAAGGTATACACGAATACATGCATCGGCAGAAATACTTTAGTGGCGTACCTTCCTAATTCACTATAAAACGTAGCGTGTTGGCTGTTGGGCATGACAAATAAAGCCAAAAAGCAGATTGCCGAACTGAGCAAAACGCTCTCTGAACACCTGTATCGATATCATGTACAGGATTCGCCAAGCATTAGCGATGCTGAATACGATGCTTTGTTCAAAGAACTTGAGCAGCTTGAAGCTGCGCATCCTGAACTGGTTAGCCCCGACTCGCCAACCCATCGTGTAGGCGCACCACCGCTCGATGGGTTTGAGCAAGTTACCCATCGAGTGCCGATGCTATCGTTGAACAACGCCTTTACTTTTGACGAGCTTGGTGATTTTGATCGACGCGTGCATGAACGTCTTGAACTTGATGACACACAAAAAATTGGCTATTTGGCTGAACCCAAACTTGATGGCCTAGCGATAAGTTTGCGCTACGAAGACGGTATCTTGATACAAGCGGCAACCCGTGGTGATGGCACCACCGGTGAAAACGTAACCGATAACATTCGCACCATCGCGATGGTGCCGCTTAAATTACGTGGTTCAAAACCGCCCCCTGTGTTGGAAGTCAGAGGCGAAGTGTTTATGGATTCTGAATCGTTTGAATCTGCAAACAAAGTGTTAACAGCCGCCGGTGACAAACCGTTTGTTAATCCGCGCAATGCCGCAGCTGGTAGTCTACGCCAGCTTGATTCGCGCAAAACCGCTAAACGCCGTTTGTCGATCTACGTCTACTCTTTAGGTGAAGTTGAAGGTGTTGAAGCACCGTCTAGCCAATACAAGATCTTGCAGTGGCTAGGCAAATTTGGTTTTCCGATTAATCCTGAAATTAAAAAATGCGCGGGTCACAAAGCCTGCTTTAACTACTACGAATCCATTCTACAAAAGCGACCGGACTTAGGTTACGACATCGATGGTGTTGTATTTAAAGTTGATGATATGCAACAACAACGCGAACTCGGATTTCGTTCACGCGCACCGCGTTGGGCGATTGCACAAAAGTTTCCGGCCGAAGAAGCGCAAACACAATTGTTGGATATCGAATTTCAGATTGGTCGCACAGGTGCTCTAACCCCAGTGGCTCGACTTGAACCTGTGTTTGTTGGTGGTGTGACGGTCAGTAACGCCACGCTGCACAACATGGATGAAATTGAACGCAAAGACATCCGCCCAAAAGATACGGTTATTGTGCGCCGGGCCGGCGATGTGATTCCATCGGTTGCGCGTGTGGTGATGGAGAAGCGTAAAAAAGGTGCACGTAAAACTCAAATGCCGAAAACCTGTCCTGTCTGTGGTTCGAAGGTTGAACGCTTGGATGATGATGTGGTTGCACGTTGTACCGGTGGTATGAATTGCGATGCGCAGCGCCGCGAAGGCATCAAACACTATGCAAGTCGGCGTGCAATGGATGTGGATGGTTTGGGCGATAAATTAGTCGAGCAGCTAAGCGATGCTGGATTGTTGAAATCGTTAGACGACCTATACACATTAGACGTTGAGGAGTTATCGCAACTGCCTCGTATGGCGAAGAAATCGGCCACCAACCTATTAGCATCACTAGAAAAATCAAAACAAACCACACTTGCACGGTTTGTCTTCGCATTGGGTATTCGTGAGGTGGGAGAAACCGGTGCTGCGTCCTTAGCCGATCACTTCGGTTCGCTTGAAGCGATTATGTCGGCGGATGCACCAGCATTGGAAGAGGTTGAAGATATCGGTCCGGCTGCGTCCTCAAGTGTGATTGCATTTTTTGGTAATGAAGATAATCGCGCCATGGTTGATGCGCTTATCGGGCACGGCATACAATTTCCGGTTATGGAAAAAGTTGATGTTGAGCAAGTACTCGAGGGCAACACCTATGTGTTGACGGGTACACTGTCAAACATGACGCGCGATGAAGCGAAACAGCAACTACAACGGCTGGGTGCAAAGGTCAGTGGTACAGTGTCGAAAAAAACCACCGCCGTTTATGCGGGTGCATCGCCGGGCTCGAAGGTCACTAAAGCCGAAGGTTTAGGTGTGCCGGTATTCGACGAAGATGCCTTGCAAGCTCTATTAGATGAGCACACCTAAAGCGCAGCGGCGTGCAATATCAACTAACGGAAGATTAAATCGTGCCTAACACTCCAGTGAATATTGCCATTAACGGCGCGGCCGGTCGCATGGGTCGTCAACTGCTTAGTGCGGTGGCAGAAGTCGATAATGCAAAGGTGTCTGCAGCCATTGATGCACCTGGTCAACCAAGCATTGGTGTGGATACCAGCGTGTTAAGTGGTGGGCAAGCCACAGGCGTGTCCACGGTCGACAACGCTGCGTCGGTCATGTCGCATTTCGATACCATTATCGATTTCACCGCACCCGCCGTCACACTTGCATTGCTTGAGCAACTGAGGGGCTCTGGTAAGCGCATTGTTATTGGAACAACCGGCTTCAATGCTGAGCAGCTTAAACAATTATACGCAGCAGCTAAAGATACGCCCATTGTGTTCGCCGCCAATTACAGCATTGGGGTAACGGTTGCCTTGTCGTTGCTACGAAAGGCGGCTCAAGCTTTGGGCGACGACTATGATGTTGAGATCAGTGAAGCGCATCACCATCATAAAGTGGATGCGCCGTCTGGAACGGCGCTGGCGATGGGGCATGCGGTAGCCGATGCATTGAATCGTGATCTCGATGAATGTGCCGTGTATGCCAGAGAAGGTATTACCGGCGCGCGTGACCCTAAGTCGATTGGTTTTGCCACTGTGCGTGCCGGTGACATTGTTGGCGAGCACACGGTTTTATTTGCTGGCAATGGCGAGCGATTGGAAATAACGCATAAAGCCAACGACCGAATGACATTTGCGCGCGGTGCTGTTCGTGCAGCGATTTGGCTATCGTCACAACCAGCTGGTCTGTATGACATGACCCACGTGTTGGGAATTGAAAAAGAATAATCGATACTGTGGCGCGCATGTAAAACTGTGCAAGCGCGTTGTCAGACAAACCTCCATGGAGAATAACCAATGAGTTTAGCTGTAGTGTTTCCCGGCCAAGGGTCGCAAAGCGTTGGTATGCTCAAAGAGCTTAGTGATGCTTATCCTGTAGTTGGTAGCACGTTCGCAGAAGCAGCCGATGTCTTGGGCACCGACTACTGGACGCTTGCGCAAAATGGTTCTAGTGAAGACTTAGCCGACACGCGTGTAACGCAGCCATTGATGTTTATTAGCGGCATTGCCGTTTGGCGTGCATTGCAAGCGGCGGGTCTTCCAGCACCTGTTGCCATGGCTGGTCATTCTTTGGGTGAATTTAGCGCTTTGGTTGCATCTAATGCGCTAGATTATGCAGATGGATTGAAGCTGGTTAACCAGCGTGCGCAGCTAATGTCTACCGCTGTACCTGAAGGCGAGGGTGGTATGGCCGCACTTATCGGTATGGATGATGATGATGTGATTGCGGTTTGTGCCGATTGCACAGGCGATCGAATCGTGGAGGCGGTTAACTTCAATGCGCCGGGCCAGGTTGCTATTTCCGGGCATAAAGATGCGTTGGAAAAAGCCGTTGCTCTGGCCAAGGAGCGTGGTGCGCGTAAAGCGATCATGCTAGCGGTAAGCGTGCCTAACCACAGTTCTTTAATGAATGATGCAGGTGCACAATTAGCGCAAACCATTGATAGTTTGCAATGGCGAACACCCTCTTTACCGCTCCTGCAAAACGCACAGGCAGCCGTAGCCAAAGACAAGGATGCAATGTTAGCGTCACTTAAAGCGCATGTATTCAGTCCGGTGCAATGGACACGTACGGTGCAGGCTTTAAAAGATGAGTATAAAGTGTCTAGCGTTATTGAAGTCGGACCAGGCAAAGTACTTTCTGGATTGGGCAAGCGAATCGATCGCAGCTTAACGCATTTCCCAAGCGAGACGCCCGATGCATTACAAGCAGCTATAGAATCAATTCAGGTGAGCGCATGAGCAATTCAATGGATAATCAAATCGCGTTGGTCACTGGCGCAAGTCGCGGTATTGGCAAAGCTATTGCCGATAAGCTTGGCGCACAAGGGGCAACCGTTGTTGGAACAGCTACAACTGATGCTGGTGCGCAAGCTATAGCGGCACGCTTTAAAGAGGCAGGCATTAAAGGCACCGGTATGGCGTTTAATGTTAACGATGAAGGTGCCAGCGAAGCCTTGATGGACGCCGTCAGTGATCAGTTTGGCGCCGTCACTGTGTTGGTGAACAACGCAGGCATTACTCGCGACAACTTAATCATGCGCATGAAGGAAGACGATTGGGATGCAATCATCGACACTAACTTAAGTAGCGTGTTTCGATTGTGTAAGTTGGCGATCAAACCGATGATGAAAGCGCGCAAGGGCCGGATAATAAATATTGCATCGGTTGTTGGTCAAACCGGTAATGCGGGTCAGTCCAACTATGCCGCAGCTAAAGCGGGCATGATTGGCTTTGGAAAATCATTGGCCGCCGAGTTGGGTTCTCGCGGCATCACTGTGAATACCATTGCGCCGGGTTTTATCGAGTCCGATATGACCGATGCATTGTCCGATGATCAAAAACAGGCCATCACCAAATCTATCGCTTTGGGCCGCCTCGGTTCGCCGGACGATATCGCTGAAGCCGCACTGTTTTTAGCCTCCGATAGCGCTGCCTACATCACTGGACATACGCTGAGCGTGAACGGCGGCATGTACATGCAATAAAACACATGACGAGAATTTTGATTGTCAAGTGAAATTAGGTGCTAAATCTGTGTTGAAAACCGGAATTAACGCCATAATTTGAGTCAATGCAGGGTAAAATCTGCGTTTGACCGATTGGTTGCATATTTAGTGGCGCTGACAGGTTGAGTTCAATACAATAGCGGCGCGGTTTGCGTGCCTGGGTAGAACGGTAAGCGATGTTTTTAACCGCATTAATGCGGCCCTTGTCATCGCCGCCAATTTTTCGGAGGTTAATTCCAAGATGAGCAGTATCGACGAGCGCGTCAAAAAGATAGTCGTTGAGCAGTTGGGTGTTAAAGAAGAGGAAGTCACTAACAAGGCTTCGTTTGTTGAAGACCTCGGCGCAGATTCGCTAGACACGGTTGAGCTGGTCATGGCTCTGGAAGAAGAATTTGAGTGTGAGATTCCTGATGATGAAGCAGAGAAAATCACCACCGTACAACAAGCGGTAGATTACGTTAACGCCAACATTGGTTAACGCAATAACTTTGTTATTCAAAGATTGAAGTAATCCAAATGAAACCGAGCCGCTTAGCTTCTCAAGTAGACGCAAGCGGCTTTGTCTCTTTCAAGTCAAATTGTATAGCCGACTCAAAACGCATCACTGCTAAATTGGCTATTAATTTATCCCCATCTGGAACTGATCAATAACTTGGAATTCTTGTGTCGCATCGTCGGGTAGTGGTAACTGGATTAGGCTTAGTTTCGCCAGTTGGCAATACGGTTAATGAGTCTTGGGAGAACATTAAAGCCGGTGTGTCTGGTGTGCGAGCCATCGAGGATTTCGATGCCAGCGAGTTCGGTACGCGCTTTAGTGCATCGGTTAGAAATTTCAACTACGAAGACTACTTCAGCAAAAAAGAAGCACGTAAAATGGATACGTTCGTCCATTACGGTGTGGCTGCAGGTGCGCAGGCGATTGAAGATGCCGGCTTGCATAATGCGGATGGTCTTGATCTGGAACGCGTTGGCGTTGCCATTGGTTCTGGTATTGGTGGTCTACCTAACATCGAAGTGCAACACCAAGCCTTACTAAACGGTGGCGCACGAAAAGTGTCGCCGTTTTTTGTACCATCAACCATCATCAACATGATCAGTGGCAATTTATCCATTAAGTATGGATACAAAGGTCCTAATGTGTGTGTTGTTACTGCTTGCACAACTGGGACACATAACATTGGTGATGCCGCACGCATGATCGAATACGGCGATGCCGATGTCATGATTGCAGGTGGTGCTGAGATGGCAACCTGCCCATTAGGCTTGGCAGGCTTTGGTGCATCAAGAGCATTATCGACCCGCAACGACGACCCTGCTGCAGCCAGCCGTCCATGGGATAAAGACCGCGATGGATTTGTGCTGGGCGATGGCGCAGGCGTTATGGTTTTAGAAGAATACGAACACGCCAAAGCACGAGGTGCCACCATTTATAGCGAAGTGCTCGGCTATGGCATGAGTGGCGATGCATACCACATGACCTTGCCATCGGAAGGTGGAGAGGGCGCTGCAAGGTGTATGCGTGCAGCAATTAAAAACGCAAAGATTGATGCAACTGACGTTGATTATTTAAATGCGCACGGCACGTCCACGCCAGCGGGCGACCTGGCAGAAACCCAAGCGGTCAAATCGGTATTTGAAAAACACACCGATTCATTACTCGTGAGTTCAACTAAAAGCATGACGGGTCACTTACTCGGTGGTGCTGGTGGTGTCGAGGCGGTGTTTAGCGTACTCGCACTGCGGGATCAGATTGCACCACCAACCATCAACTTGGATAACCCAGGTGAAGGTTGTGATCTTGATTATGTTCCACACAAGAGTCGATCGGCAAAGCTTAATGTGGCTATGTCTAATTCGTTTGGTTTTGGTGGTACAAACGGAACATTAATTTTCGGTTTACTTTCCTGATCGACAACTGGGCGTAACGGAATACAACTCAACGACTTTCACTATGTGGCGATTTCTAATCTTTCTTGTTGTGGTTGGACTGGTTGCTGCAGGGCTTGTGTTTGCCGACTATAAGGGCACAATCGAAAAGCCTCTCGCATTCAATGATACGCAGCGCAGCTTCAACATAAAAAAAGGCTGGTCGTCGAAACGTGTTGGCAACGAGCTGCAAAAAATTGGTGTGATTGACAAGCCACACTGGTTTTATTTGTATGCACGCTTAAGTGAAAAAGGCGTTGGTATCAAGAGTGGTGAGTACAACATCACCGGCAATCCAACCGTACCAGAACTCATTGATGTGTTTGTCGCCGGTCAAACGATACAGTACTCCGGCAACATTATTGAAGGCTCAACGTTTAAACAAATTCGCGCAAGGCTTGCGCAAAATACTGATCTCGTGCAAACCATGGATGGCATGAGTAATGACGAAATAATGAGCGCGATTGGCTTAGATGGACAACACCCTGAAGGGATGTTCTTTAGCGACACCTATCAATTCCCGAAAAACACAACCGATATTGACTTTTTAAAGCGAGCCAATAAATTATTGCAATCGGTTTTAGAAGAAGAGTGGGAGCAACGCCAGGAAGGTTTGCCTTTGAAGACACCCTATGAGGCCTTAGTGCTGGCATCGATTGTTGAGAAGGAAACGGCCGAGCCTTCTGAGCGACCACTGATCGCTGGTGTGTTTATGTCGCGGCTTAGAATAAAAATGCGACTGCAAACCGATCCAACCGTTATCTACGGCATGGGGGATAGCTACGACGGCAACATACGCCGCCGCGATCTAAGAACTGATACGCCATACAACACTTATACTCGTGGCGGCTTACCGCCAACCCCGATTGCCATGGTTGGCCGCGAGGCTATACGTGCTGTTATGCAACCTGAAGCCACCTCCGCTTTATACTTTGTTGCCCGCCATGATGGTTCTGGCACTCATCAATTTTCAGAAACCATCGAGCAACACAACGCTGCGGTGCGTAAGTATCAACTTAAAAGGTAAGTCTGTATGACGGCTCGCGGTCGGTTCATCACGCTAGAAGGTCTTGAAGGCGTTGGAAAAACAACGAACCGGGAGTACGTTGAATCTGTCCTGACTACGCGTGGAATAAAAGTGTTGGTCACCCGCGAGCCGGGTGGTACTGACTTAGGCGAACAACTGCGTCATCTGCTATTGCACGCATCCGCACCCGTGTCGGCAGAGGCTGAGCTGATGATGATGGCAGCCTCCCGCAAACAGCACACCGTTGATGTCATTGAACCTGCATTGAATGCTGGCACTTGGGTTTTATGTGATCGCTATGCTGATGCAAGTTTTGCCTATCAAGGTGGCGGGCGAGAATTAGGCTTAGGTGTTGTTGCATCTCTACACGCGTTACTGTCAATCGACATACAACCTGACTTAACATTTTTGTTGGATATGCCAATAGAAGACGGTTTAAAGCGTATGGCAGCTCGCGGTAAACCAGATCGCATCGAAAAGGAAGCCTTGGGTTTTTTCGAACGCGCCCGTGCCGCCTATTTGCAACGAGCGAAAGATCAGCCCCAGCGCATGAAAGTTATTGATGCAAGTCTTTCACTCGACGGTGTTCAGCAACAGGTCGATAATGTACTAACAGCTTTTCTAGAGGGTGCGCATGGTTGAACCTGCACCATTAACACCCTGTCCACCGTGGCTGCTTGATCACTGGCGTGATGTGTATCGACGGCATGAGCAAGGTCAATTACCACATGCCTTGTTATTCACGGGCATGCGCGGCGTGGGTAAAAAACAGTTTGTTCGCTTTGTCGCTGAATCCCTGTTGTGCCGTAATTGCAGTGAAATTGGCGCGTGCGGTAAATGCGATTCGTGCGCACAGCTAACCGCCGGGGCGCACGCTGAATTCAGTGTGTTGTTGCCAGAAGGTGCAGCGATGAATATTAAGGTTGATTCGGTGCGCGAACTGGTGAGCTGGTTACAGTTGTCAGCGCCGCCGGGGCGTTATCGATGTGCACTTATTGATACCGCGGATGCGATGAATCGCAATGCGGCCAACAGCTTGTTAAAAACCTTGGAAGAGCCTGGTGAGCGTGCCGTGTTACTGCTCGCAGCCGATCGACCGGGGTCCTTGCCAGCCACCATAAGAAGCCGATGCCAAGCTACGAATCTATCTCTAAGGGATACCAGTGCTGCGATCACATGGCTAGAAGAACAAGGCATGGACGATGCGCAAGCGCATTTAAGCCGCGCGCGCGTGGGCCCGATAGCCCTGTTGGAGCAACTTTCGGATGAATGGATAGAATCAGAGCAATTGCTGCAAAAGGCCTGGAAAGATCTGTTCCTGATGAGGGCCAGTGTGGGCAAGATTGTTGATTCTATATCCGGCCTGCCCACCACGCGTTGTTTGCGCAACTTTTCAAATTGGACTTTGATGGCCAACAAAAGGCAGCTAAATTTGCCGATTGGCGCGGATCATGCCACCTCAGAGCTGATATCAGAGGTCCACGATGGACTCGATTCTGAGCAGTGGTTCGCACTTTACGATCGAATGCAGCAGTTGTACCGATCTGATAGCGCCAGCTTTAAAACTCAGACTGTGCTCGAGGGACTTTTTGCCGATATCAGAACTATGACTCAAGGCTGAAGGTGTCTTATGACCGAACAAACCCGAAAGGGCATTATCGCTTTCTCGATCACTGATCGAGGCGCTCTGTATTCTTCTTATATGTCGTTTGTACAGAACGGCGCTGTATTTGTACCAACGTCACGCTCGTACGACCTTGGTGATGAAGTATTCATGCTGCTAAGAGTCATGGATGATCATTCACCGGTACCTATAAGCGGAAAAGTCGTGTGGATCACCCCTGCCGGTGCTCAAGGTAACAAAACACCAGGTGTTGGTATTCAGTTCTCCGAAGACGACAATGGTGATACCAAATCCAATATTGAACAACATCTGGCTGCGGCCATTGCGGGTGAACGTCCTACCCAAACAATGTAAACAGCTTTCGCGTGTCCATCCGGTTACTTGACCCGTGACACGAATGCTTTAACATACCGCGCTGACTCTTTAGCGCGGTATGCCATGAACACCTCCGATTCCAGTCCAGCCACTATCAGCACGCTAACATCAGATGCTGCTAGCGATCTTGATGCCAAGCTTGCGCTCAAACCCGCGCCAGACATTAACCCTGATCGTTATGCCAAGCCTGCGATGAAGAACGCAAAGCGAATGGCTAAACGTGTCTATGTTAAAGACAGTCCGATTCATGGCAAGGGCTTGTTCGCGGCCAAAGATTTAAAAGAGGATGTATCGCTGGGTCGGTTGCACGGCATGCTAACCGAAGAAGATGGAACCTATGTGCTGTGGCTGAACAAGCACATAGGTTTAGAGATTACCAATGAATTTCGTTTTATCAATCACGACTCTAATCCCAACTGCGCGCTCACCGATACAGAAGTGGTGACCTTGCGCGCAATTGAAAAAGACGAAGAGCTCACGCACGACTACGGTTGGGAAGACTAAGTCGGTACGTGAACCTTTTTGTTGGCCTTGGCTTTTGCCAATAGTTTTTTCTGATATCGCGTTTGCACGATATCAGTCATCACCAACACGGCAATGACAAAATAGAACGTGGTTTTGCTCATTGCCACGATCGGATTACCAAACAAGTGCAAGTGTGCCAAGTGCCCACCTTCGGACAACAACATAATCCCCACCACAAACAAGATAAACAAACCTAGCACTTCGTACATACGGTTTTTCTCTAAAAATGTAGACACACGCTCAGCCAAATAAATCATCAACAAACCACCGATGATGATCGCGGTTGCCATCACCCAAAATACATCGGTTAAGGCCATTGCACTTAAAATTGAATCGAATGAAAATACAACGTTCATTAGTACAATCCAGAAGATAACCATGCCGGTAGATTTAGGTTTTGTGTCTTGTGTGTGATCTTCTTCGATGTGCATCATGTGCAGCACTTCTTTAGTGGCTGTATAGATAATAAATACACCGCCGACTAAAACGATAATACTGTGCAGGTTAAACTGCCCTTCGAATATGCCTGTAAAGTTAGGATTCCAAATAGGGTCTTGTACATATTGGATAAGCGATACCAGTGCGAACAGCAATATGATACGTAATACGATGGCCATTCCGATGCCCATCTTACGCACCCAGGCTTGCTTGTCCGCAGGCGCGCGTTTTGATTCCAACGATACATAGAGCAAGTTGTCGAAACCGAGCACCGCTTGCAGCACGACCAGTGCACCAAGCGTGAGTAGATTTTCAATGTTGAGTAAGCTTTCCATTCGGGTTGTCCACAGACGTTCTAAGTGATGAAGTGAGTGTAGGTGTTCATAGGTACCTTGTCGATACGGGGCCCTCGCTGGGTGGCGCTATCGCGACGTCCACTTTTCCAGTTCGAGTAAATTCTCAGACACATTTTCGATTTGTGTGTGGAGCAGGGCGTGCGCATCCGCGATCGCTTGGTTGTAATAGAACACGCCAATCTCCTTAGCGAAAAAGTCGAGTAAAAACTCTGCATCAAATTGCCCGATCTCACTATCAAGCTTTTCAGTGAAGTAGTCTTGTAAGAGGGTGACGGCGCGAGCGGTTTGTTCGACGCTGAGTTTTATTTCTGGCATGTTTGTTCCTGTCGGCTTGGTGTCTAGGCTTCTTCGTAGGATGGGCTTGCAGCGATTTCGCGTATGCGCTCGGCATCTATCTCGGTCTGCCTGGTTATGGCCGACGCGTTAATGGGGCCATAAACATGCGGAAAATCCTCGCTGCCGCCGACGGTGTTTTCCATGACCAATCGGCTCTCTAACTGATCGGAATTAATGTGTAACACCACCAGCCGTTGCGCATCGGCGTAGTAGCGCTGGAGCACACCTGGTAATTGGCCAGCCGTGCAGCAGTGGATGAAGCCTTCGGTAGCGAGTGAGGCCGCTGTGTAGCTGCCACTTTGGGCCAGCTTTTCAGCGTCTTCGAAGGTGGCTAAATGATAAATAGCTTGGCTCAACTGAGTTTTCCTTTTTTTAAATTGCGAACAATAATTCATGATTGGGGTGTTTATGGGCCGATCAGTGCCTCGGCGGACCAAGCATAGCCGGTGGGGCCGTTCTGATGCAGCTCAATAGTGAATAGTCTTGCGCACGTATCGAGTCTGCGACCACTTTGGGTTACAATCCAAAAATACGCAATTCAACATTAAAAGAGGACAGATTCAAATGGGGTGGAGCGGAATTTTGCCGATGTTACTCGGCTTGGGCGGACTGTTTGTCGCCTTCGTCATATACCGGATGCTGATCGACTATCCGGAAGGTGACGGAAAAATCAAAAAGATCGGAGACGCGATTCACTCTGGTGCGATGGTGTTTATGCATCGTGAATACAAAATGCTCGGTATGTTCGCCGGTGTGCTTGCTGTTCTCTTACTTATCTTTGTTGGTTTCGGTACCACGTTGTCATTTATTGTTGGAGCTGCCTGCTCAGCGCTTGCTGGCTATCTGGGTATGTTCGCAGCCACCAAGGCAAACGTGCGCACCACGCTAGCCGCTCACGATAAAGGCGAAGCTGAAGCGCTAACCGTTGCATTTTTCGGTGGCTCGATCATGGGCTTATGTGTTGCAGCTCTTGGTCTGCTTGGTTTGGGCTTTTTGTACTTCTTCTTCGGTGGTGACCCAGAATCTGTTCATAACATTCACGGCTTTGGCATGGGCGCATCCAGTGTTGCGTTGTTCTCACGTGTGGGTGGCGGTATCTTTACCAAGTCTGCCGATGTGGGTGCAGATCTTGTGGGTAAGTTGGAGGCAGGTATCCCGGAGGACGATCCGCGCAACCCAGGCGTTATCGCCGATAACGTTGGTGACAACGTGGGTGATGTTGCAGGCATGGGGTCGGATATATTTGAGTCCTACTGTGGCTCGATGATCGCCACCATCGCGATCGCATCCACCTTGGTTTTGGCTGGGCCAGACAGTGTTGAATCACTCGGCGGCGGAAGCCGCGGCGCGTTAATGTTTATGCCATTAGCACTGGCCAGCGTTGGACTATTGTGTTCGATACTGGGTATCTATATTGTTCGATCGAAATCTGCTGAAGCGCCAGAAAAAGCCTTGCGCATGGGCCACCAGATTTCGGCAGCTGCTTTGGTGTTTGCCGCACTGCTCATTGTTTTACTGATGGGTCTGTCGATTAATGTGTGGTGGGCTATTTTGGCTGGTACCGTTGGCGGGATCATTATTGGTCTGGTCACTGAATACTACACAGCAATGGGGCCCGTTAAGCGCATAGCTGAGTCAGGCTCAACAGGTAGTGCCACCGTCATCATCACAGGCTTGGCTGTCGGTATGGAATCGGTTGTTATTCCAATCCTGACTATCTGCTTAATCATCTTTATTTCCACCTCGGTTGCTGGCTTGTACGGCGTTGGCATCGCAGCGGTTGGCATGTTGGCAACGGTTGGTATGACCATGGCACTCGATGCCTACGGTCCTGTTGCTGATAACGCTGGTGGTATTGCTGAGATGGCAGGCTTGGGTGAAGACACACGTAAAATCACTGATGGGCTTGATGAAGTGGGTAACACTACTGCCGCAATCGGTAAAGGTTTTGCAATTGGTGCTGCGGCACTGGCAGCGCTTGCGATTATTGCAGCGTTTGTTGAAACCATGCACGCTACCAGAGATGACTTTGCGTTGGAATTATCCGATCCCATCGTACTTATCGGTTTGTTCATTGGTGGCTTACTGCCGTTTTTGATTGCGGCTATAACCATGACGGCCGTAGGGGACGCGGCGATGGAAATGATTGAAGAGATTCGTCGTCAGTTTAAGGAAATACCAGGGCTGAAAGAAGGCAACGCAGAGCCTGATAGCGATCGCTGTGTAGATATTGCTACCACAGCTGCGTTAAAGAAAATGATTCTGCCAGGTTGTATCGCTGTTGCGGCACCACCGTTGGTTGGTTTGATCATTGGCGCTGAAGCTTTGGGTGGCATGCTCGCTGGTGCCTTGCTGGGTTGTGTATTGCTAGCGCTGATGATGGCTAATGCTGGTGGTGCCTGGGATAACGCTAAGAAGTACGTTGAGAAGGGTAACCTTGGTGGTAAGGGTTCTGAAGCACACGCTGCGGCTGTTATAGGTGACACTGTTGGCGACCCGTTCAAAGACACCTCTGGTCCGTCGATGAATATCTTGATTAACGTTATGGCGATTGTCAGTTTGGTTATTGCACCGATTTTGTAACCAACACTTGTAACTGAAAATCGTTTCACGATAGCCGCAAGCTTGTTAAGCTTGCGAACCCGCAAAGGGCCTCTTTTTGGGGCCCTTTGTTGTGTCTGGCTGGCGAACCTTGTGTTGCCAAATGACGCACACTTTTAATTCTATAGAGATAGTTTGCAAGTCATGAATATCGATAACATCGCGATTGGCAATTCAGCACCGGACGACATCAATGTCATTGTTGAAGTTCCCATCGGTGGTGAACCCATCAAATACGAGTTGGATAAAGCGTCCGGCGCATTGTTTGTCGATCGTTTTTTGTATACGCCTATGCGCTACCCGGGCAACTATGGTTTTGTGCCGCACACCTTGTCTGAAGATGGTGACCCGATTGACGTGCTCATCTGTAACACGCGGGCAATCATCGCTGGCGGTGTCGTTAACTGCGTACCCATTGGTGTGCTTATCATGGAAGACGATGGCGGTCAGGATGAAAAGCTCATCGCTGTGCCTTCAGTACAGGTGACCAAACGCTATGAAAACATTCACGACTACACCGACTTGCCCGTGATTACCCGCGAACAGATTGAGCATTTTTTCACGCACTACAAAGATTTGGAGCCTGGCAAATGGGTCAAGGTGCATGAGTGGGGCTCAGCTGCAAAAGCGAAACAGTTATTAACCGAAGCGATTGAGCGTGCAAACAGTGCCTAGCGCAGCTGTGAAGTAAGCTCTCAGCCAGTACGGCCACGTTTAGCGCCCCTAGGTGCGATTAATGCCAACATAATGGGCAAAAAATGACCAGTCAATTGGCGGCATTCTTGCACATTGATAAGCCAGATTAATCGCTCTTGAAACACAAAAAATGAGACTAGATCAAATCCCTCTTGGCAACAATGCGCCTGACGATATCAATGTCGTTATAGAGGTGCCTGTTGGTGGGGAGCCCATCAAGTATGAAATGGACAAGGCCTCTGGTGCTTTGTTTGTTGATCGCTTCTTGTATACGCCTATGCGTTACCCTGGTAACTACGGTTTCGTTCCGCACACCTTGTCAGAAGATGGCGACCCTATTGATGTGCTTGTGTGTAACACACGTCCAATCATGCCGGGTGCGGTTATTAATTGTCGGCCAATCGGTGTGTTAGTGATGGAAGATGATGGTGGCCAGGATGAAAAACTGATAGCCGTACCATCGGAAAAAATGTCGCGTCGCTATGTGGAAGTTCAATCCTACAGCGATCTACCGAGCATATCGCGTGAGCAAATCGAACATTTCTTCCAGCACTATAAAGATCTCGAACCGAACAAGTGGGTCAAAATTCAACACTGGGGTGATGTAACAGAGGCCAAGCAACTACTTGTTGAAGCGATCAAACGTGCCGCAGGCGAGGGTGCAAGCACGCTTAAGTCTGTCAAGGCGAGTTAGTTTAAAACTCGTAACTAAACGATACCGATGAGTCGGTTGTTTCGACCGGCTCATTGTTTCCAATCTCAAGCTTTATGATTCGGTAGCTGTATTTTACCGAACCTCCCGGTATTCGCAGAGACAAGCCAGCTTCAGCCGTAGTTTGTTCGCTTTCGTCTGATGTTGCGTAGTCACCATCTATTTCTAGTTTTATAAAATCTGATAGCACTTGTTGCGCACCCATGCGTGCAATGTTAGACGAGATGATGGTTTTATTTTCCGTGCCTAAAAATGTATTATCAAATTTTGTAGTTGTTTGACCGGCACCAACTTCCATAAACAGGCTTGTCATGTTTGTATTGAGCAATTGAATCCCTAAGCCTGCGAATAATTTTTGTTGCTGATCAATCTGCGCAGCTTTTGATGTTGAAAGGCTACCTTCGCCAAACGCATAAGTACGTTCTGAAAACCAGAATTTAGGTTTATATCCCGCTTCATAGTCACTGCCGCCCGTATCCGGCCGTATCCAGTCAGCGTAGAGTTCCTGATACAGCGGTCGCTCATTGTTGACGGTTTTGAAGCGAAGCCGAGTTCCTTTGGCGTCGCCTTTTATTACGGAGCTAGCCTCAACGCCGCCGGTCCATTCAGCCATAGCTGCACTGGGCGCGAGGAGGTTGGCTGTTGATGCAATGAATAGTGTGCACAGAAAAACGTTGAGGTGCGCTTTCATGGGAGGTTCCTGTCGTCGATTTGTTAGCGCGTGAACAAGCGTGCGCGCATGCATGGAAAGTGTAGTTCATGGCATGCTGATCGCGCGGTAGTGGGCGGGCGCCAACATAAGCGCGTGGTGTGCACTTGGGTATGTTATGTTCAATAGAAGTAGGGCGACAAAATAAGTGCGTGTTATGCGCAGCAGCATGTTATGTTCAATAACATAGTCAACTTGATAAGCTGTAAAAATAGACTACGGTTTATTTTATCAAATTAATTGCATGTTGGGAAAATTAGTCTACAACGAATTGTCGGGAAAACGTTATCGTAAAATAATCTGATGTTTAGTTAAGTTTTTGCCCGATCTCAATCGCCGTTTTCAGTGCACGCAAACCATCTTCGCCGCTCACAAGGGGCCGTGTTCCGGTTTTAATCGCATGCACGAACGCTTCTATTTCAGCCAATATGGCATCCCCTTTCTCGAGCTTATCGTTTTGATAATCGATTGCGGGTATACCGTCGTGGTCTGGCTTGTTTCTATCAACTTTGGCCACTCGTGAAACGTTGTCTTGAAAGTCGACAGCAATGTAGGTGTCTTTTTGAAAAAAGCGCATTCGACGTAATACTTTTTCGCTGACGCGACTGGCAGTTACGTTGGCAACACAACCATTAGAGAACTCAAGTCGTGCATTTGCAATATCAATCGTGTCCCAAATAACCGGTGTGCCGCTGGCGTAAATAGCGGTGAGTTCTGCATCCACCAGATGCATGATGATGTCGATGTCGTGAATCATTAAATCCAATACCACGTTGACATCACTGCCGCGCATCGTAAACGGCGCCAGCCTGTTCGACTCGATAAAGATGGGTGATTTTATTTGATCGGCAACGGCTAACAGAGCAGGGTTAAAACGTTCAAGATGGCCTACTTGCAATACACATTTTTCGCGTTTAGCAATGGCGATAAGTTCTTCGGCTTCTGCGACAGTTACCGTCATTGGTTTTTCAACCAGTACGTGAATGCCGGCTGCGAGTAAATCTTTCGCCACCGCATAGTGCGTGGTGGTTGGCGATGCCACGCTCACAGCATCGACCTGACCAATTAAAGCCTTATGATCGGATACGGCTTTGGTGGAAAGTTCATCAGCGATTTGTGCGCCGCGCTTTGGGTCAACATCGCATATGGCCACTAATTCGCAATGTTCGAGTTGCTGGTATTTTTGTGCGTGGAAACGCCCTAAGTAGCCTGTACCGACCACAGCCATGCGTAGCTCGGCTGTATCATTTATGCCCACATTTATCGGGTCATCGCCGCGCTCGGCAGTTGCTTTTGGTGTCATTTCACTAGTTTACTTGGGCTGGCGCGCAAGACAAAGTATATTGCCCGACATGCCATTGAAAACAACCGCATCTAGCGTAAAAAAACCGCACCTTATTGCTGGTGTTGACGAGGTCGGCCGTGGTCCGCTGGCAGGTTCCGTGGTCGCAGCTGCGGTAGTACTGAACCCAAAAAAACCAATCGATGGCTTGCTCGATTCCAAGCTGCTGGATGAGGCCAAGCGAGAGGTACTGGATAAACTGATTCGTCGCCAGGCTCTGTCATATTGCATCGCTGAAGCGTCCGTGTCAGAAATTGATCAATTGAATATTTTGCATGCGAGCATGTTGGCCATGCAGCGTGCGATTGCAGGCTTGACGGTTGAACCTAATTTGGTCTTGGTGGATGGTAATCGTTGTCCTGAGATGATCTATCCGTGCCAAGCTATTGTGAAGGGTGATCAACATGTCCAAGCGATCAGCGCAGCGTCCATCATCGCCAAGGTCTATCGCGATCGGCAGATGGTTGAATTGCACAAAAAGCACCCAGAGTTTGGCTTTGACAGGCACAAGGGTTATCCCACAGCACAGCACCGAGCGGCTATTATGCAGTTTGGTGTGACGTCTTTACACCGACAATCTTTCGCCCCGGTTCGAAATGCATTAATGGCCAAAAAAGATACAACTAGCGCATGAGTGAACGATTCGTACATCCACGTTTCGTACATCTAAGCGTTCACACGGAATTCTCGTTAATCGACAGTACCGTGCGCATCAAACCCTTGGTTGCCAAAGCCGCAGAGAGCATGAGCGCGGTTGCTGTGACTGATCGTGCCAACTTGTTTTCCTTGGTTAAGTTTTATCGCGCGGCCCTTTCTGGTGGCATCAAGCCTATTGCCGGTGTGGACGTTCGCATCCAAGCTGACCCAACCAAAGACAAAGTCTTCCGCGCAATATTGTTGGTGCAAAACGACATTGGCTACGGCAACGTAACGCGCTTGGTTTCACGCAGTTACCAAGAAGGACAGCACTCAGGTACGCCAGTTATTCAGCGTGAATGGATGGACGATAGTTGCGATGGCATCATCATGCTTTCAGGCGGTATTGAAAGCGATGTCGCTGATGCCTTACAACGTGGTCAAGAAGAACGAGCGCGAGAAATTGCCCAAGGCTGGAAAAATCTGTTCGGCGATCGCTATTACCTGGAGCTTACACGAACTGATCGTGCTGGCGAACAAGCCTATATTCGTGGCGCCTGTGCAATCGCATCTGATTTAGCCATTCCCGTTGTTGCGACCAACGATGTGCGCTTTATTGATAAAGATGATTTTGCTGCGCACGAAGCACGCGAATGTATTCAGTCGGGCTATGTGTTGGCCGACCCAACGCGGCCGAAAAAGATTAGTGAGTATCAGTATCTGAAAACCGAAGAGCAAATGTGTTCTTTGTTTGAAGACATACCGGCCGCGTTAGAAAATTCAGTTGAAATTGCCAAGCGCTGCAACGTGCAACTATCGCTGGGTAAGCCGGTGCTGCCCGACTATCCCATTCCACAAGGCATGACGGAGTCGGAGTACTTTCGCCAACTCTCGGCAGAGGGTCTTGAAGAGCGGCTGCGACAACTCTACGATGTTAACGCTGACGATTTTGCGCAAACACGTATCGCTTATGACGAACGGCTGCAACAAGAGCTTGACGTTATAACGCAGATGGAGTTCCCCGGTTACTTCTTGATCGTTGCCGACTTTATTAGATGGTCACGCGATAACGCTATTCCCGTCGGTCCTGGTCGAGGATCGGGTGCAGGTTCGCTGGTTGCCTATGCGTTAAAGATCACTGATCTTGACCCGCTCGAATACGATTTACTTTTCGAGCGTTTCTTGAATCCTGAACGTGTATCCATGCCCGATTTTGATATCGACTTTTGCATGGATGGTCGAGATCAGGTTATCCAATACGTATCACAAACCTATGGCGCGCACCGTGTATCGCAAATCATCACCTATGGCACCATGGCAGCCAAAGCAGTGGTGCGCGATGTCGGGCGAGTGATGAGTCACCCCTATGGTTTTGTTGATCGCATCGCCAAAATGGTGCCGTTCGAAGTCGGCATGACCCTGACCAAAGCGTTGGAAGAATCTGAAGATCTGGCGCGGGCTTATCGCGAAGATGAAGAAGTCACGGCTTTGTTGGATATGGCTTTGGCCTTGGAAGGGCTTGCAAGAAACGCAGGTAAGCACGCCGGTGGTGTGGTTATCGCACCAACTGCCCTAACCGATTTTACGCCGTTATATTGTGAGGCCGATGGTAGTTCATTGGTAACGCAATTTGATAAGGACGATGCAGAAGCGGTTGGCTTGGTTAAGTTTGACTTCCTGGGTTTGCGCACACTTACCATCATTGACAATGCTGTAAAAGAAATTAATAAGCAGCTCGAGGCTCCGCTGGATTTACTCGCCTTGCCGCTCGACGATGAGCCAACCTATAAGCTATTACAAAAAGCCCAAACCACCGCTGTATTTCAACTCGAATCCAACGGCATGAAGCGTCTTATTGAGCGGCTTCAACCGGATAACTTTGAAGACATCATCGCCCTTGTTGCCTTGTATCGGCCGGGTCCGTTGCAATCGGGCATGGTAGATGACTTTATCGATCGTAAACATGGTCGTAAACAAATTTCCTGGCCGCACGAAGATTATCAGCTGGATATTTTGCAACCTGTTTTAGAGCCCACCTATGGCGTTATTTTGTATCAAGAGCAAGTTATTCAAATTGCGCAGGTCATGGGTGGCTTCTCATTGGGCGCGGCAGACATACTACGCCGTGCAATGGGTAAGAAAAAGGCCGAGGAAATGGCCAAGCAGCGTGCAGGCTTTTTAGAAGGCTGTGCCGAAAATGAAATCGATAAAGATTTAGCCGGTAACATTTTTGATCTCGTAGAAAAGTTTGCGGGCTACGGATTTAACAAATCACACTCTGCCGCCTATGCCTTGTTGTCCTATCAAACGGCCTGGCTAAAGTGTCATCACCCAGCTGCGTTTATGGCAGCCGTACTCTCTGCTGATATGGATAACACTGATAAGGTTGTCGTGCTTATCGAAGAGTGTCAGTCAATGGGCCTGACGGTTAACTCGCCAAGTGTTAATCACTCGGCCGTTCGCTTTTCGGTGCTAGACGAGAAAACGGTTGTCTATGGCTTGGGTGCAATCAAAGGTGTGGGTGAGGCGGCATTGGCCAATGTGTTAATTGAACGTGATAACAATGGCGGTTTCACTGATCTGGATGACCTGTGTCGACGTGCAGATCCTGGCAGTGTCAATAAGCGCGTACTTGAGGCGCTGATAAAATCAGGTGCTGCAGATGAGCTAGGGCCTAATCGTGCATCGTTAATGGCGCACTTGGGCGATGCATTGCATGGTGCTGATCAAATGCACAGAGATGCTGCGGCGGGACAAAATGATTTGTTTGGTTTAGACGCACCGGACGCAAGTGACGAGCAAACCAGCGCTGTGCCGATGCCGCTAAAACCAGATTGGACCGACCGCGAACGCTTGGCTGCGGAGAAAGACACGCTGGGCTTGTATTTAAGCGGGCACCCCATCAACGAGTTTAAAGCCGAGCTTGAAAAGTTTACCCACGGCAATTTAAAAATCATTTGCTCTAAAGCCTCACCCTCGGACAACATGCCCAGCTATCGGCAAAAAGGTGTGCCAGTAATTGCGGCCGGTCTGGTTATGGCCGTGCGCTTTCGCGATATACAAGGGCGCAAAATGGCGTTTGTCACACTCGATGATAAAACCGGCCGGGTTGAAGTGAGTTTGAGTGGTGAGCTTATCGATAACAGCGCGCACATGATTGTCAAAGATGAAGTGCTGGTAGTAGATGGTGATGTCAGCCCTGATGACTTTAATGGCGGCTATAAAATTCGTGCCCGAGAAATCTACGATTTAACCCAGGCTCGCTCGCGTTTCGCTCGACGACTGGTGATTAACTTAAAGCAAGATCAACTGCAGCAAGATGGTTTGGCCGAATTGGTGGCAACGCTTGAGAATTTTAAAAGTGGTTCCACGCCTGTGTGCTTTGACTACAACAATGGTCATGCAAGCGCACGAATCCAGGCAGGGCAGCTGTGGTGGGTGAATCCGCAAAGTGAGTTGCTGGTTAATTTAAATCAAATTGCCGGCGAGGGCAGTGTCGAACTGGTCTACTAGGCGATTGGGCAAAAATCAGCCAACTGCGTGAATCTGGCGCAGTTTTGTCCGCCCCAAAAGTCGCCAATTACATGGCAGTGTGAGATTGAATTTGCCTGAATCCTTGCTGCCTGCGGTAGAATAGCGATAAAAAGCGAACCGCAGGCGTAGTCCTAGTAAATGAATCCGAATTTTCTTGACTTCGAACAACCGATTGCTGAACTAGAAGCAAAGATTCGGGAGCTCCAGTTTGCCTCAGATGGCGCTGATATCAACATCAGTGAAGAAATTGAGCGGCTCGAAAAAAAGTGCGATTCGTTAACGCAGACTATTTTCGCCAAGCTCTCATCCTGGCAAGTTACCCAGTTGGCCCGTCACCCACAACGCCCCTATACCCGGCACTACATCGATTCGGTGTTCACCGATTTTGATGAATTGCATGGCGATCGTTTGTATGGCGACGATTCGGCCATCATCGGTGGTCTGGCAAGGCTTAACGGAAAGCCGGTTGTGGTTATCGGTCACGAAAAAGGGCGAGACACTAAAGAAAAGATTCACCATAATTTTGGTATGCCTCGACCAGAAGGTTATCGAAAAGCCAAACGCTTGATGGAATTGGCTGAGCGTTTCCAGTTGCCTGTCATCACCTTCATCGACACCCCTGGTGCCTATCCCGGTGTTGGCGCAGAAGAGCGTGGTCAAAGTGAAGCGATTGCCCGAAATTTATTTGTGATGGCTGATTTAAAAACGCCTATCATTTGTACTGTCATTGGTGAAGGTGGTTCTGGTGGTGCGTTGGCAATTGGTATTGGTGATCAAGTCATGATGCTGCAATACAGCATTTACTCGGTTATCAGCCCTGAAGGATGTGCGTCTATACTTTATAAAAGTGCCGACAGGGCAGCCGATGCAGCGGAAGCCATGGGTGTCACATCCGAACGATTGCTTGAACTGGGTCTGGTTGATCGAGTTATCCCTGAACCCTTGGGTGGCGCACATCGCGACCCTGACGCCATTGCTGAATCATTAAAATCAGTATTAGTCGAGGAGCTTGCACGTTTGAGCGGCTTACCCACAGATGCACTATTGTCAGCTCGGGCGGAAAAACTACGAGCATACGGTCAGTATAAGGAAGGTTAATGAATCCGACGGAAGCGCTTGCGCAATACCTGGCTTCACAATCAGGTATTACTCAAGTTTGTGTGGCTTACAGCGCGGGCATGGATTCGCACGTGTTGCTCCACGCCGCAGCTGAACTCCTAAGCGAACGCAACGATATCGCTTTGCGTGCGATTCACATCAACCATGGTTTACATGTCGACAGTGAACACTGGGTCCGGCATGCTGAATTTGTTTGTGATGGGTTAAACATTCCCTTGGTTGTTCGTCGTGTTGTTGTTGATGAACAATTCGAAGGTCCGGAAGCCGGTGCCAGATTGGCACGTTATGAAGCGTTTTCGAACGTGTTAGAACCAGGCGAACAGTTGATGTTGGCGCAACATGCCGACGATCAAGCTGAAACGTTTCTACTTCAAGCCCTACGTGGTAGTGGTCCGGACGGCCTGTCCTCGATCCCACGCAAGCGCACTTTTGGCACAGGTTTTATGGTGCGCCCGTTACTGCTTTGTGCCCAGCAAGATTTAGCCGACTATGCGCAAACCAACGCCTTGAGTTGGATTGACGACCCAAGCAATGCAGACACTCGATATGATCGCAATTTTATTCGCTCTGAAGTGTTGCCTTTGTTGCGTACACGTTGGCCAGGTGCTACCAAAACCTTGAGTCGTTCGGCTATGCGCAGCGCCGCTGCGTGCCAGACCCTGCACGATGTGGCCTTGGAAGACCTGGATGTGGTGCGAGTGCGAGGCTCAAATGAGCTGAGCATCGTCGCCTTAAAAACCTTGCCGCGTGAGCGGGTGTATGGGGCGATTCGGCTTTGGGTGCGTCAGGCGGGATTACGCATGCCGCGTTTACAGGATTTGCGCCAAGTCGTGTCCGATTTGCTCGATGCGCGAGAAGATTCGGTTGGTGTTGTGAATGTGCGCGAATACGAGTTTCGACGCCATCGCGATAAGCTTTTTTTGGTGTTAGAGTCTGTGGCGAACGAGCCTTTTTCTCTGGAATGGGAGGCACCTTTCGACGACTTACTGATTGGTGCGACCGGGCAGTTACTATCCAAAGAAGATTGTTTGCAACAGGGTTTTCAATTACCTGATCAAGGTTCGATCACTGTGCGCAGCCGAGTTGGTGGGGAACTGATCAAGCTTGGTGAACCAGCTTTCCATAAGGCGGTTAAAAAAGTGTTACAAGAAGCCGCAGTGCCACCATGGCAACGAGATTCTGTTCCGTTGCTATATGTCAACGGACGCCTGGCAGCCATATGGAACGTGGTTGTTGCGGTCGATTTCAAGGCCGATGCGGAACTAGCTTAAGGCCGGTGCGGCAATTGTCCGTCACTGGCAAATCTGGTAAACTTTACGTCCATTCTAGGCGCATAAATGCCTAACGCGCCAGCCGAAAAAGTTGGCTTCTCAGTAGCAACGTGTCAACCATAATTTCAGTATATTGTTTGCTGGATTATATTGTGTGCTGACGCGCATTAAGTCGAAAGCAATATATGACGCGTTTTATCTTCGTAACTGGCGGCGTTGTTTCGTCTTTGGGCAAGGGAATTTCCGCAGCATCCTTAGCCGCCTTGCTTGAAGCACGTGGTTTGAAAATCGCCATGCTCAAGCTCGACCCCTACATAAATGTCGACCCCGGCACAATGAGCCCGTACCAACATGGTGAGGTATTCGTCACAGAGGACGGCGCTGAAACCGATCTTGACCTCGGGCATTACGAACGCTTTGTTCGCATCAAAACCAGTCAGAACAATAATTTTACGACGGGCCGTGTGTATGAGACGGTTATCTCCAATGAGCGCAAAGGCAATTACCTTGGTGCAACGGTGCAAGTTATTCCTCACATCACCGATGAGATTCGGCGGCGCATTTTAATCGGCGCGGGTGATGCCGATATTGCGATGGTCGAAATTGGCGGCACAGTCGGTGATATCGAATCGCTGCCATTTCTCGAAGCGATTCGTCAAATGGGCGTGGAGTTGGGACGCGAGCATGCCCTGTTTATGCACTTAACACTTATCCCATACATCGCTACGGCGGGTGAGATAAAAACCAAGCCAACGCAACACTCGGTTAAAGAGATGCGATCGATCGGTATTCAACCCGACATTTTGTTGTGTCGCTGTGATCGCCCACTGCCTGATGGCGATAGACGCAAAATCGCTCTGTTTACCAACGTACAGGAACGCGCCGTCATTGCTGCTTCCGATGTTGATTGCATATACGACATCCCGCGCATGTTGCACGAACAAGATCTGGATGACTTAGTCGTCAAGCAATTCAATTTAGACCTTCCACCGGCTGATTTGACTGAATGGCATGCGGTGGTCGATGGTATTCGAAATCCTGAATCGCGCGTGACCATTGCCATGGTGGGTAAATACACCGAACTCACCGAATCTTATAAATCACTTAACGAAGCTCTAACACATGCCGGCATCAAAACCGCATCGCAAGTAAAGATTCGTTATGTGGACGCTGAAAAACTTGAACTTGGCGACATGCAGTCGCTCAGTGAAGTCGATGCCATTTTGGTGCCGGGTGGATTTGGTAATCGAGGCGTTGAAGGTAAAGTTGCAGCGGCAAGGTATGCACGTGAAAACAAGATTCCTTATTTGGGGATCTGCTTAGGCATGCAGGTAGCGGTTATCGACTTTGCCCGTAATATTGCCGGGATAACGTCTGCCAACAGTTCAGAATTTGATATGAACACAGCCGACCCGGTAATTGGTTTGATCACAGAATGGCAGAACGAAAATGGTGAAACCATAATTCGCGACAACGATTCAGATCTTGGTGGCACGATGCGTTTAGGTGGGCAGTTATGCGTGATGCAAGAGGGTAGTCTAGCGGCCCGCATGTACGGTAGTACTGAAGTCGTTGAACGCCATCGGCACCGTTTCGAATTTAACAATAACTACACCAATCGATTAGTGTCGGCGGGTTTGGTTATTTCAGCTCGCTCAAACGATGAACACGGTTTGGTTGAAATGATTGAACTTGAAGATCACCCTTGGTTTGTTGGTTGCCAATTCCATCCGGAATACACATCGAACCCGCGCGATGGCCATCCGCTTTTCACAGGCTTTATCACAGCGGCATTAGAATCGCAGAAAGCCATTAACAATAAAACCAACCAGGTTGCTCAAGCTGCCGCTGATACGGTTGAATAAGCTATGCAACTATGTGGTTTTGAAGTAGGTTTGGATCAACCGGTATTTTTAATTGCCGGACCTTGTGTTATCGAGTCTGAAGAACTTGCGATGCAAACCGCAACCGATCTGAAAGCGATAACCGAAAGAGTCGGTATTAACTTTATTTATAAATCTTCGTTTGATAAAGCCAATCGCACATCGCAAAACAGTTTTCGTGGTTTGGGCTTGGCTGAAGGTTTACGCATACTGCAAAAAGTGCGTGATGAAGTTGGTGTGCCGGTTATAACCGATGTGCATGAAGACACCCCCATCGACGAAGTGGCGGATGTGGTTGATGTGTTGCAAACACCGTCGTTTTTAAGTCGGCAAACTAATTTTATGCAGCGTGTAGCAAAAGCGGGTAAACCTGTGAACGCCAAAAAAGGACAGTTCATGGCGCCGGCCGATATGCAGAATGTAGTGGACAAAATGGCCGCCGTTGGTAATACCGATGTTATGTTGTGCGAACGGGGTGCCTCGTTTGGTTACAACAATCTAGTATCCGACATGCGTGGGCTTGCGATCATGCGCGCAACCAATCAGCCGGTTGTGTTTGATGCCACACATTCGGTTCAATTACCCGGTGGTCAAGGCACATCCAGTGGTGGTCAACGTGAATTTGTTCCGGTGTTGGCTCGCGCGGCTGTGGCAGCTGGCATTTCGGGATTATTTATGGAGACTCATCCAGACCCCGCTAATGCATTGTGTGATGGTCCGAACGCCTGGCCATTGCAAGAGCTGGAAGAATTGTTAGTCACATTGGTCGATATCGATACTACAGTTAAAAAACACCCTTTCGCTGAAAGCCGGTACTCAAACTAAAGCGCCATCATGAATATGAAAATCGAAAACATTAAAGCACGTGAAGTCATGGATTCGCGCGGTAACCCTACCGTTGAAGCCGATGTCATTTTAGCTTCTGGCCATGTTGGCCGCGCCGCGGTGCCATCAGGTGCATCCACTGGCACACGGGAAGCCTTGGAACTGCGTGATGGGGACAAGTCGCGTTACGGCGGCAAAGGTGTGCTAAAAGCGGTTGATAATATCAACACCAGTATTCGTGACGCCTTAATAGGGCACGACGCCAGCGATCAAGCGGGTCTGGATAAAATCATGCTTGAACTTGACGGCTCTGAAAACAAGGACAATCTCGGTGCCAATGCCTTACTCGGCGTGTCTATGGCGAATGCGCATGCGGCGGCTAACGCCAGTGATCAAATGTTGTATGAATACTTAGGCGGCAAAGACGCGGTGAATTTGCCGGTGCCTATGATGAACATCATCAACGGTGGCTCGCATGCTGATAATAGTGTCGATCTACAAGAATTTATGGTGCTGCCAGTTGGGGTTTCCAGTTTTCGTGAAGCGCTGCGATGTGGTGCTGAAATTTTTCATAGCTTGCGTGGTGTATTGCACGATCGCGGCATGAACACCAACGTTGGTGATGAAGGTGGCTTTGCACCCAACTTGTCGTCTAACGAAGAGGCAATCGAAACCATTTTATTGGCGATTGAAAAAGCGGGCTACGAAGCCGGCCGTGATGTTTATCTGGGCTTGGATGTTGCGAGTTCTGAATTTTACGAAAACGGTGTTTATAACTTGGCATCAGAAGGGCGAGAATTTGATGCGGCGGGCTTTGTTGAGTATCTAGCCGATTGGGTCGACAAATACCCGATCATCTCGATTGAAGACGGATTAGATGAAGGTGATTGGGATGGTTGGAAAATCATGTCCACCCGCTTGAACGACACCATTCAATTGGTTGGTGATGATTTGTTTGTGACTAACCCAAAGATTTTGAAAAAAGGGATTGATCAAGGTATCGCCAACTCTGTTTTGGTTAAGGTAAATCAAATTGGTACCCTCAGTGAAACTCTGGAAACCATTAACATGGCGCATGCGGCTGGCTACACTACCGTCACATCGCACCGCTCAGGTGAGACCGAAGACACAACCATCGCTGACCTATCCGTTGCGACAAATGCCAAGCAGATAAAGACTGGCTCCTTGTCGCGCTCAGATCGTATTGCTAAATACAATCAGCTTCTGCGCATAGAGGAAGCTTTAGGTGATCGCGCTGTCTATGCCGGTGCTTCCGCGTTTAACCAATCGCTTTAATTTTGACGTGGTATTTTGATGTTGAGATTGACTTTGGTTTTAGTGAAGAGATCTGATAGGCGATGAAAGTATTGCTTGCCGTATTGGTTGTTATGCTAGTAGCGTTGCAATACCGCTTATGGTTTGGCGAGGGCAGCGCGCAAGAAGTGTTTCGTCTTAACCAAGAAAGTAGGCAAGCCCAAGCTGAGTTGCTGCGACTGCGCAGTCGCAATCAAGCTTTAGAGGCTGAAGTCGCGGATTTAAAAAGTGGACTGGATGCCATAGAAGAGCGAGCCAGATCAGAATTGGGCATGATCGATTCTGAAGAAACGTTTTATCAATTTGTGCGTGAAAATCGGGGTGACACAACGGTGCGTACGCTTGAATTACCGCAAACAGAGTTAGAGGACGGGCGCAAACTGATCGATCGCAGCGGTACGGCACCGGCCAATGAGTAAGGCCACCGATCATGAACTGTGGGCAGTGGTTCCAGCTGCTGGCAGCGGCTCGCGTTTACCCTCGGCATTTCCAAAACAATACCTGCTTTTAAATGATCGTTGTATTTTACAACGCACCATCGACACCTTACTTGATGTGCCAAATATCAAAGGCATTGTTGTGTCTTTGGCAAAAGATGACCAACTGTGGCAGCGACTAGCCGCAAGTAAACACCCGAAAGTCTTCACCGCTACTGGCGGGGATAGCCGAGCATCATCAGTGATTGCGGGTCTGGATGTCGTGTGCGAAAAAGTTGCGCAGGATAACGCCATGGTTTTAGTGCACGACGCTGCTCGCGCCCTGACTGCTAAGTCCGATATTGTTCGGCTTATAGAACAAGTCCTGGCAGTGCCTGAACAAGGGGGCTTGTTGGCAACCAAGGTGCAAGACACATTAAAGCGTGAAAAAGCTTCTTCCACTCAAGCGGGAAATTTGCGGACTTCAATTGAAGAAACGGTCAGTCGTGATGGCTTGTGGCAAGCGCAAACACCACAACTGTTCAGAGCAAAATTGCTGCGTGATACCTTGGTCAAAAACAAAGAGGCGATAGAACGCGGTGATATCACCGATGAAGCCTGTGCAATGGAAAGTGCCGGACATAGGCCGATTCTGGTTGAGGCTTTGCAGCCAAACTTTAAAATCACCCAATCGCGTGATTTGGATATGGCCTTGGCCTTGGTTGAATTTGCCGAGCGTAGTGCATAGTGTCCACACTAATTTAGCAATATTAGAACCTAATTAAATGACGGATTTCGCATGCGCATAGGCCAGGGTTATGATGTTCACGCTTTTACCGAGGGTGATCACCTGACCATTGGTGGCGTATCCATCGCTTTTGATAAATCTTTTAAAGCGCATTCAGATGGTGATGTGTTGTTGCATGCCATTACCGATGCATTACTCGGTGCCGCAGGTTTGGGCGATATCGGCAAGCACTTCCCTGACACCGATCCTAAATACAAAAATATCGATAGCCGAGTATTGCTTCGTGAGACCGTCAGCTTGTTAGCAGGCCACGGTTTCGAAGTTGGCAATATTGATTCGACCATCATCGCCCAAGCACCAAAAATGTTGCCGTACATCGACGCTATGAAAGGCGTGATCGCTGAAGACTTAAAACTCGATATTGGCCGCGTTAATGTCAAAGCTACCACCACTGAGCAGTTGGGTTTTTGTGGTCGCGAAGAAGGTATCGCAGCGATGGCGACTGCTTTGTTATTGGAAAAATAGGCGCGTTGTGTTGTGGTGAAGTCATACAGCTGCGACATAGCCATAATTGGTGCCGGTATTGTTGGGATCGCCGTTGCCTACTATCTAAAAAATCTCGATAAAAACACATCCGTTGTGCTGCTTGATAGCGTGCAACCCATGTCTCTCACATCCGCTCAATCGGGTGAAAATTATCGAAACTGGTGGCCGCATCCAGTTATGACCGCCTTCACAGATCGTAGTATCGATCTTATGGAAGCCCTGGCCCGCGAAACCGATAACCTCATCAATATGAACAGACGCGGGTATGTGTTATCGACTCGTGCAGACAATATCGATCAGTTAATGCGTGAGTTGGTGCACGGTTATTCAAAAAATGACGGGGCTATTCGCGTGCATGAACACGCGTCATCTGCATCTTATGAACCACCGATTAGTCCGGATTGGCAAAGTGCACCGGCAGGCGTGGATGTAATTCGAAACTCTCAGCTCATCCAAAATACGTTTCCGTCTTACGCAAAAGATATATCCACTGTTATTCATGTAAGGCGAGCGGGTGCGATCAGCGCACAACAAATGGGTCAACACATGTTGCAAGTGTTTAAGTCACTCGGTGGCATTCACTTACAAGCGCATGTTAACGATATCGATGCGAACAATGGGTTTAGCGTTAATACTGAACATGCAAAAATTGCTGCTGATCGGTTGGTTAATGCGGCGGGTCCCTTTATTAATTCCATCGCGAACATGATCGGAACACAACTGCCAGTGACTCACACGGCGCAACAAAAAATAGCCTTTAAAGATACGCTCAATGCCATTCCAAGACAGATGCCATTCTCGATTGATCTTGATGCACAAACGATAGATTGGTCTACTGATGAATTGCATGAGCTTTTGCAATCTACCGAGCACCGTTGGTTAACTGAAGAAATGTCCGGTGCCATTCATTGCCGGCCGGATGGAGGCGATAAAGGTACTTGGGTAAAACTGGGCTGGGCTTATAACGGTAAAAGTAGCGTTCCTACGCGTGAGCATCCACTCAGCGATGAATTTCCCGAAATTGTTTTACGCGCTGCATCACGATTAAATCCCAGTTTAAAAGCGTATGTGGATCATATGCCAACAGGCATACATCACTATGGAGGCTTTTATACATTGACTGACGAAAACTGGCCTTTGATAGGTGAAATGGAAGTTGAAGGTAGCTTTGTTGTAGGTGCGATGTCCGGTTTCGGGACTATGGCCGCATGCGCAGCCGGGGATTTGTGCGCACGCGTAATGATGGATTCAGATGTGCCGAGCTACGCCAATGCCTTGTCGCCTCAGCGCTATCAAAACCAATCCTTGATGCATGAATTGCGGCAAATGGCGCAACGTGGGATCTTATAAACGGGCGTAAGTTTTACGTTCAACTGGGTAAATAGTTGATTAAATACAAGGATTTACCAACATTCCTGATACTTGAAGTCAATAAATCTGTTTTTTATCGTTCCATCATGACTTAAGATATGGGAACAACAAAAAAGTCACTAGAGAGAGGAATTATGATTCGCAATTCAATACGCTTGATTCCAACGGCACTGACTAGCTGCTTGCTTGGTTTGTCTTTTGCCTCAACTGCCGCGTTTGCTGGCAACGGCGACACACTGAAAGCCGTACAAGATCGTGGCAGTTTGCTATGTTCTGGGCACAATGGTAGTTTCCCACCGTTCGTTCAAGTAACCGACGATAACAAGTGGAGTGGTTACGACATCGATTATTGCCGTGCAATGGCTGTTGCCATTTTTGGCACCGACGAAAAACTCAAAGTTGTGCCGATCAGTTGGGCCCAACGTTTCCCATCGCTGCAATCCGGTGATGTGGATATCATCATCAAAGCAACCGGCTGGACCATGGGTCGCGACACCGAGTTGGGCATTCAGTTCTCACGCCCATACTTCGTGGGTGCAACACAAATTATGATGCCAAAAGAACTCGGTAGTACAGCAGCTGAAACACTGGAAGGTGGTTCACTGTGCGCCAACGCAGGTACATCTACCGAGCGACTGGCGGCTAACTTTTTCAAGAGTGCAGGCATCGAAATCGAGATGATCACTTTTGAGAAGAGTGAAGAAACTCGTGAAGCTTACTTTGCTGGTCGATGCGACAGTCTGGTAGGTTGGGGGCCAAACTTGGCAGTAACTCGGCAAAGTGCAGAAAATCCTGATGATCACGTGATGATGGACACAGCCCTTGCGCTAGAGCCTGAATCTGCTGCGATGCGTCAAGGCGATGATAACTGGGTCGATATTGCTAACTGGATGTTTGCTGCAACTTGGATTGCGGAAGCTAATGGTATTACTTCAGCCAACGTTGATGAGATGAAAGCCAATCCAGCTGATAGCACCGTTGAAAAACTGCTTGGTGTATCACCCGGAATTGGTGAGCGATTAGGTTTGTCGGATGATTGGGCCTATAACGTCATCAAGCAAGTCGGCAACTCTGCTGAAATTTTTGATCGCAATATTGGTGATGGTTCAGTGTACAAGCTTGAACGTGGTCTAAACGCCTTGTGGAGCGATGGTGGTGTTATTGTGCCGATGATACTCGACTAAGCCTTCGAACCAAGGTTATTTAAAAGCTATTGGTTTTGCGTATACTGCAATAACCATCATTACCTGTCCGGTTGTTTGTAAAAGCAACCGGACAGCGTCTATTTACCTAAACACTATTTATGGGTAGTTTCCTCAGAAACCGTAAATTCAGAGAAATCGTTTTTCAGGCTTTCGTTCTGTCAGCGGTGGCGGCTTTGTTGGTTGCCATGGTCATGAGCACGCGCGCCTCGCTAGAAGCTCAGAGTTTAACTACCGGATTTGGTTTTCTCGAACGTTCCACCGGTTGGGATTTTTCGTTCTCGGTTTTGCCGTATTCCATTAGCGATACCTATAAGAAGACGATGCTGATTGGCATTCTCAATACGCTGTTGTTGGGATTCTTAGGCATATTTTTAGCAACCCTTGTCGGTATTCTTGTCGGCTTGGTACGCACATCGAAGAACACATTATTTGCGATGCTTGGTACGGTCTATGTTGAGACCTTCCGAAATGTGCCGCTTATTTTGCAAGCCTTGTTCTGGTATTCGGTTGTAGCGCATCTGCCCAAACCACGCGCAGCCATATCATTGGCAGATACGGTTTTTCTCAGCGGCCGTGGTGTTTATTTTCCAGTGCTCAATATTGCCATCTGGTCGGTTGCCATCATGCTGATACTTTTTATCGCATGGCTATTTTTCTTACCATGGCTGCGCAATAAAATGAATTACTCAGCTTCGTTTTATGCAATCAAGAAAGTAGGTTGGGTATTGCTGCCAATCATTTTTATTGCGATTGGGTATTTTGCTCGGATCCCTGAAACGCCTTTGGTGGATATGCCAGCACTAAAGGGGCTCAATTTTAGAGGGGGTATGCGTATGCCACCTGAACTGTCTGCGTTGGTGATTGCAATTGCGTTATATGGCGGTGCGTATATCGGTGAAGTGGTTCGGGCAGGATTGATGTCCGTGCCTAAAGGTCAGATTGAGGCTGGGTTTGTTAATGGCTTAAAGAGCCGTCATATTTTTACGCGTATCAGGCTACCGTTGGCCATTCGTGCAGTGTTGCCATCTTTAACCAACCAATACGTGCAACTGATGAAAGCCACGACTATTGGTTTAGTGGTTGGTTTTTCCGATTTTTTTATGATCATTTCAACTTCGATCAACCAAAGTGGACAAACGCTTGAATTGTTGGCCATATTGATGGGTGGATTTTTGTTGATAAATTTAAGTGTCGCGTTTGTGATGAATTCCATCAATAACAAGATTGCGATCAAAGGCTATGAGGTGAAAAGTTAATCTCATGAGCGCGACCAGCATTCAAGCCCCACCGCCTAAAGGTTTTTTTACGCGATTACGAGAGAGTCTGTTTTCAACACCTGTAGATTGTGTTGTCACCCTTTTGTGCGCAATATTTTTTGCAACCATCATCTACAAAATTGTTGACTGGGCATTTCTATCCAGCATTTGGACTGCTGAAGATGAGCCTCTGTGCCGTGATGCCAGTGGGGCTTGTTGGTCAGTTATCGATGCGCGACACCGTATAATTTTCTTTGGACTATTTCCATTCGAAGAACATTGGCGTTCAACGCTTGCCTGCATCGTGATGATTGCCACTATTGTTCTCTCTTGCGTTCCATGGTTCTGGAGTGCGATAAAGCTCAGCGCGTTATGGGTGCTGGGATTTGGCGTGTTTTATATTCTGATGCACGGTGGTGTTTTTGGCTTGAGCGTTATAACACCTGAGCGATGGGGCGGATTAGCCCTCACCATATTCATATTTGCCGCTGTATCGATCTTTGGTATGCCTTTATCCATTTTATTGGCTCTGGGTCGTCGCTCAGAATTACCCGTCATCGCAAAATTGTTCGGCTTGTTTATAGATTTTTTTCGATCACTGCCCCTACTGACTATCTTGTTCACCGCTGCGATCATCACCCCGTTTATCTTGCCCGGCTGGTTGCAGGGCGATAAGCTGTATCGCGTGATCGCAGGCTTTGCAATTTTCTTTGCGTGCTATCAGGCAGAAAATATTCGTGCCGGCTTACAGGCAATACCGAGCGGTCAAGATGAAGCAGGATTAACGCTTGGTCTTAACTACTGGCAACGCATAACACGAATTCAATTGCCGCAGGCTTTTCGTAATTCCTTGCCGGCGATCGTTAATCAATTTGTTATCACGTTTAAAGAGACATCGATTGTCACCATTGTTGGATTTTTTGAGATTTTGGCATCAGGTGCTGCCGCTTATGGTACGGGCAAATGGACAGTCCACTACATCGAAGTGTATGTGTTCATCGGTGTTATCTATTTTCTATTCGTTTTTTCCCTCTCCCGATATGGCGCGTATTTGGAGAAGAAGCTGAGGGTTGGGCATGGGTAATTTTGCTGCATCGAGTGTACCTGCCGTTACCATGTCAGGCGTGAATAAGTGGTTTGGTGACTTTCACGTGTTAAGAGATATTGATCTGGAAGTGGCCGATGGCGAGAAGGTGGTTGTGTGTGGCCCTTCGGGGTCCGGTAAATCTACCCTGATTCGTTGTGTTTGTAAGCTTGAACATCATCAGCGTGGCCTGATCAACGTGCTAGGCACGGAACTCAATGATGATGTTGCCAATATCGATGAGATACGTCGTGAAGTTGGCATGGTATTTCAGCAGTTTAATTTGTTTCCGCACATGACCGTGCTAGAGAACTGCACTTTGGCCTTAACCCTGGTTCGAGGAGCATCGCGCAAAGAGGCCGAATCAATCGCGATGGGGTTTCTCGAAAAAGTGCGTATTCCAGAACAAGCAACCAAATATCCAGGTGAGCTCTCTGGTGGTCAGCAACAACGTGTGGCGATTGCTCGATCGCTTTGTATGAGCCCTAAAATTATGCTGTTCGATGAACCTACATCAGCGCTTGACCCGGAAATGATTTCAGAGGTACTTGATGTTATGGTGGCGCTGGCCGAAGAGGGTATGACCATGATTTGCGTAACGCATGAAATGGGATTTGCCCGGCGCGTGGCCGATAGGGTGATTTTTATGGACGCTGGTGAAATAGTTGAGCAAAACGATCCTGAAACGTTTTTCAATAGCCCGGAAAACGAACGCACCAAACTATTTCTTAGCCAAATACTACAACACTGAGCGTTTAGCGTTAAGTCATCAATAATATTGTTGCGACGGTACGATGCATAAGGTCACGAATTTTTCTGTTTATAGTCACTGCAATGATTTAGGCGGAAAAGTTTGGAACCCGGCGATTAAATGGACAAAGAAGTACGCCGTCTTTGTTCAACTCGAAACTGAAACCGGGTTTACTGGCTTGGGTGAATGCTGGTGTTTTGATACTTCGCCGGAAGTACTAGTTAGTTTTCTACGCACTGAAATTGCGCCACTTGTCGTCGGTGCATCGCTCGACTCGTTAGAGACGATTTTTAAACATCTCTTTATTCGTGCAACTTTAACGGCTCGTCACGGTATTTTAGCGTCCGCGCTATCAGGCGTGGATATTTCAGCGTGGGATATTCGAAGTCAAAGCGCCGGTTTACCACTATGGGCGTATATTCAGGGTTTTATTAGTAAATCGTCATCCGATTCAGTATTCAAGGGCAGTCAAGTGAAAGCTGGCAATATGCAGCTTTACGGCAGTGGTGGATTGTATGGTAAAAATAAATCCGTAGCCGATCTATGCCTAGAAATGTCGAACATGGCGCAGATCGGTTTTGACACCGTAAAAATGAAAGTTGGTGGTCTGAGTATGCCGGAGGATCTTGAGCGGGTTCACTCTGTGTTAAGTGCCATCGGTGATTCGCATAGTCTTATTATCGATGGCGTTTATAGTTATACGCCATCGCAGGCACTCGAGTTATTCCGCGCGTTGCCATCTGAACGCATCGCGGCATTTCAGTCACCCGTTAACGCATCCGATCTGGAAGGTATGCGAATGCTTTGTGAATCTAGCGTGCCGGTCATGGGCACCGAAGCTGAATACCGCGAAGAGCTTCATAGCCTGTTGATAGGAAATAAGTGTGTGCGATATTTGCAGACAGCACCCATCGCGTGTGGTGGCATCACTCGGTTAGTGGAATTGCATAAGCAGATCCAGCGGTCGCACAACGAGTCGATAGCACTTTCTCTGGAAGTGTCCTCAACGGCTATTGCCTTGGTAATAGCCTGTCACATTGCTGCGGCATCCGATTTGGTTGCACATGCTGAGTATCATTTTGTGCATCAAGTGTTTTTCGAGCAGCTGCCGCTGGAAAACGTGGCCTCAGTGCCAGGGCAATATCGCTTAAGCGATAATCCGGGTCTTGGTGTCCAACTACCATTGGACCAAGTCAAACATGAAATCAGTATAAGCGCATAACGCTTTTAGTTGTTTACTTGGGCTTAGGCGAAAGCGCAAGATACCCACGTCGTTCTACTTGCGGGAAGGCATCACCACGTCGCACGTAATTAGTATTTTGTGATAATGGGCGCGGGACAAAATCCCAAAATTCTTCGCGGCCAACCGCTAATGCTGAGTCAACCAGCTTGCGTTCGGTTTGAGACCGAATAACATCGTCCAGTAGCGTATCCAGTGGCCAATTATTTTCAGCGTGCTCAATAAGTTCCTGTTCTTTTGGGTGGCCTTTGCCAGAGAGATTATCAAGTTCAAGTGGGTCGGCCTCTAAGTCAAACAATTGAGTTGGGTAGGCACGAGAATACACAAGCTTTAAATGATGTTCTCTAACACACACGCGAGGCGCAGCGGTACCGCCATCGATGTGTTCGGCGAGCACCAGCCCAGTCAGTGGTTCTCCTTTTAGCGCGGGCACCAGGCTTTTACCATCAATACGAGTGACAATGTTTTCGGGGGCAATGTTAGCAATATCGAGCAAGGTGGGAAATATATCTATTAAGGATACAGGGTCACTTGTGCGACTGGCTTTGTAGCTCGGATGAGCGATGATCATTGGCACTTGAATGGCTGGGTTGAACAAGGTTTTCTTAAACCACATACCACGCTCGCCAATCATATCGCCATGGTCTGATGAGAAAAGAACAACCGTGTTGTCGGTAAAGCCACTATCATCAAGTGCTTGAATCACTTGACCAAACAAATGATCGATGTGTGTGACCATGCCGTAGTAGCCGCGCCGGGCGTTTAAGTAGTCTTGTTCACTTAGTTCGCACTTGTCCTGCCCATAGTGATAGTACAAGGACTGGCTATGTGCGTCTCGCTGTTCCACCGGTATATGTGGCACAAGAGGTTTTTCGAGTTCGTGTTCTGAGTAACTATCCCAATACGCTTGCGTGGTGACATAAGGATCGTGCGGTTGCGTCAGAGACACCGTCATCATGAACGGGCGTTTATCGTCGCTTCTTGCACGTGTATAAATTTCTCGCCGTGCATGATGAATAACGTCTTCGTCGTAATCTATTTGCATGGAACGCGCAATCGGACCGGCATCGCGCACTGTGTCTATCGTGGATACGCCAAAGCTATAAGCACGTTCCTCATCTTTATTAAAATCACGAAAATCGGGCGTGGGCGTCCACGACATATCGGCTGGGTAGATTTCTGTGGTTAGTCGCTCTTCAAACCCATGATATTGGTCAGGACCAACAAAATGCATTTTCCCTGATATGCAGGTGTAGTAACCTTGTTTTCTTAAATAATGGGCAAACGTTGGTGTGGCGGCGGGTAGCTCTGCACCATTATCGTAAGCGCCTATGCGTGAGGGCAAACGGCCCGCCATCATGCCGAATCGAGACGGTGCGCAAAGTGGGTAAGGGCAGTAGGCGTTTTCAAATACAACACCTCTTGCTGCGAGCGCATCAAGGTTGGGTGTTTTACAGACCTCGCCCCCATATGCACTGAGCACAAAGGACGTGAGTTGATCCACCATAAAAAGCACAATGTTGGGTTTCGTCATGGGCGGATTTCCTTTGCTGAACTAACTAGTCATTTGGATTGAGGTGAGCGATGGGCACCGCGCCGGGCACTTTGATACCGCCGCGCACCGATCCAACGTCTATGTTGCCCCAACGTTCGCTTAAAAATGCTGGCAGACGCCGACCTTCATTGGATGATAGCCATAGGCGAATGAGATACCGTCTTTTCTCTAACTCTGCGTGGTCGGAAAAAGACTCGCGTGCATGAACAGCAACGAGGTTATTAACAAATTGCATATCACCGCGATGCAGCTGCATGTTTAAACATAGCTTTTTTGCGCTCTCTTGAAAGGCATCCAATGCGCTCAATTGGCCATCGGTTAATGCACCCACGCCTTTAAGCTTTTGTGCTGAGCGTATGTCCGGGTCCATACCACAGCAAACGAGTTGATCATCAATGTTATTAAACACGCGCACAGTGTAGTAGGGCATTTTACCTTGTGGAATTTCACCGTAGCGATCGCACTTGAATTCACCGTATAGCGTATCCAGGGCTTTAGGGTTTGTGTCCAGCAGGTGGTTGTGAATGGCAGCAGAGCTAGCCACCGAGCTTGCACCACCGTCCTTCGCAGCACGTAAGCACAGTAATCCCACGATGTCGCAAGAGTCCGAATGAAAAGGCTGTGCACGATTGGTTTGGTAAATGCGAGTGCCGGCAGAATCTGTTGCGCGTTGATCAATAACGTGACCGAGTAAATGGGCTTTTGCATTTTGCGATACCGGTTGACCAAGCAATAGACCCAAACCCCAGTAGGCTCTTACAAGCTCTTCGTCGCTCCAAGTAGCGGGTAAGCCTTTTACTAGGACGAAGCCTCGGCCACGGAGTAACTGTTCTTTAATGCGAGTTAAGCGTTGTGCGAGCGTTGGTAATGAAAAATCGTTTTGTTTTAGCTCGCCAATGGGTTTTAATGATGCGACGCTACTCTGAATGGCGTAATGCAGCTCTGAGATTTCTTGATCAGATAACTGCAAGGCCCATTCATGTTCTGATTCAAAGCTGTGCCTATCCCAAACTTGTAGCCCGGACCATTTCAGTTTCGCGGTATTGCTCATGATCAGTCTCTATCGGACATAGTCTGCACCGGTAATATCGATGGTGCATCCGTTGGCGTGCCGCGCACGTCCCGATGCTAAAAACACGATGGTCTGTGCAACATCATCAGCTGGCGTGATCTCCCGCATCGGCAGCTCTGCGTTTATAGTGTCTTCACCAACAGAGGCTATGTGGGCTTCTGCCATTTCTGTGCGCACCCACGCTGGCGCCACAGCGTAAGCGATGGTTTTTGTTGTGGCATAACTGCGCGCTATGCCTTTGGTCAACGCGAGCAAACCACCTTTGGCAGCGCCATAGGCCAGGTGTTCTGCATCGTCACCTCGGTGCGATGAGCGGCTTGCAAGATTAACAATGATGCCTTCTTGTGTTTGTTGAAAGTGCGCAATCGCCAGTCGACATAGGGTTGCCGGTGCTAATAAGTTCACGTTTAGATTCTGCTCCCAGCCGGCGTCCCATTCTTGTGGTGAGCTTAATGGGGAGGCTGCATAAATACCGGCGTTGTTAATAAGAGCATCTATGCGTGGTTGGTGAGCGAGCGCGTCTGACCACAATTTTTCTATAGTGTTGGTGTCAGATAAATCCCCACTGAGTACCTGTAGTTGGTCATTAGATGCATTTGCCAATTGACTGGGTATATTCGCTGTGCGCCCAATATGGGCGACCACCTGTGCACCTTCAAGCAAGGCGCATTGAACCGTTGCCAAACCGATGCCACGGCCAGCGCCAGTGATCAAGATCGTTTTATTTTTTAGTAGCATCAAAGGCACTCATTAAAATACAGGTAACAAGCCGCTCGCTATTGCAAATCTTCTTGTGCAACATCGGCATAAAATGCGGCAGTAACATCTGGATGTGAGCGCATGCGTGTTTTCAATTGATTGGCGCCAAAGCATGCGAACACAGGATTATTAGGATCGGCATTTTGCGCACCCGTCGCGTCCGCGGCTAATTCGGGTGGTAATGCCATTGGTTCGAAGCAGGCTTCAAGCCTTGGGTTTACAAAGTAGGCGATTGAAATGCGTTGCTGTCCAGGTGGTGGACTGACAACTTGGTGTTTCGTTGCTCGCAAATAGCCGTTGGTGGCTGATTGCATCATTTCACCTAAGTTCACCACAAACGCACCTGGCATGGGTTCTACATCGACAAGTTTACCTTCGCTCATAACCTGAAGGCCCGGTACGGAGTCCTGCAATATGAGCGTGATGAGACCGGTATCGTTGTGTAGACCTAAGCCTTGCCCGCTACCACCGTGTTCGGGTTGAGCAGGGTAGCGAATAATTTTAAGCCGTGTATAAGGGTTTGGTGTCATACGATCATCGAAGCAATGCTTGTTTTGCCCGAGGCCTTGCGCAATTGCACGCATCAGTGCAAGCCCAACGGGCTGCATTTGATTCATCCATTGCTCGATTGTTGTCGACATGTTGGGTAGATTTTTTGGCCATTGATTCGGGCCGCGCAGTCGCATCCAGGCAGGGTCGTCTTTGTTTAGGTTTGGTTCGGGTTCCTCTGGACCGATATCGATTTGATCGCGCCAATCGATTCGACCATTGGTTAATTCGTTTTTAAGCAAAGTGTAGCCACGGAAACCTGCCGAATTGCCGATTTTCAGGGCAACGCGTTCTGCTTCGGGTAATTCAAAAAATTGATTTGCGATATCGAGCGCGGCATCGTTGTAGCGCTGGTCTATGCCATGACCGACCAGATAAAAGAAACCCGGGCCGTGGCAGGTTTCTCGCAATGCATCGACGAATTGGGATGCGCTGTCAGCGCCAGGGTTGGTTAAAAAATCGGATATATCGAGCACTGGTAGCATGGCTGGATTCTTATGTTTGTGGTGGTTCGACACACGTCTACTCAATCTAATTGTATACTCCAGTGTATAAACATTATCAACTAGGTTTATCTCACGAATTTAATCACTATGACAAAACTAGCAATTATCGGTGGTACAGGCTTAAGTAGATTAGACGGGCTCACTGTAGAACGCCGTGAGATGGTTAAAACGCCCTATGGTGCGCCATCGTGTCCATTGGTGTTCGGCGAAATAAATGGTGTTCAAGTCGTGTTTGTATCGCGGCACGGTAACCGTCAATCCATTCCTGCCCACCTGGTGAACTATTGCGCCAACGTGTGGGCTTTACATTCAGTTGGGGTAGAACGCATTATCGCGATTGGTGTTGTCGGTGCGATTGATGATGAATGTAATATTGGCGATATTGTTATACCTGATCAAATTATCGACTACACGGCTGATCGTTCTGGCAGTTATGAAAGCGATGTATCACAAGATCATCATTTGATCGATTTCAGCTATCCCTACAACGATGCGCTTCGGCAAAAGCTTATCGAAGGTGGAAAAAGCGCAGGTGTCTCCATTGTTGATCACGGCACCTATGGTGCATCTTCGGGTCCGCGCTTGGAAACGGTGGCAGAGATTCGCCGTATGGAGCGTGACGGGTGTTCCATTGTTGGCATGAGTAGTATGCCTGAGGCTGCGCTTGCCCGCGAACTTGGCGTGGACTACGCGTTCTGTGCTGTGGCTGTCAACGCGGCCGCGGGCAAAGGCGATGGTGCGATTGATGTGACGCAATGGAAGAGCGCGATTAGTACCGGCATGAAGTCGGCGCAGCAGTTGTTGCAGGCAACTGTTGTTTCATTGTAGTTACTGATTCACGTCTTTAAACAGCTTATTAATGAATGAATGCCATGAGTGAAATTGATCAACGCTTTGAGTCCGCGCAGCAAATTGCACATAAGGCTGCGCAAACTGCATTGCATCATTTCACCAACAGAGATTCATTGAACATAGAAAGTAAAGGTACACAGGATTGGGTATCTAATGCCGATCGCGATGTTGAAACTGAAATCCGTGCCGCCTTGTCTGCGGCTTTTCCTGAAGACAGTATCATTGGTGAAGAGCATGAAAATGTCGTGGGAGGCTCCCCCTATACTTGGGTTGTCGATCCAATCGATGGCACCACCAGTTTTGTCAATGCAATGCCCGGTTGGTGTGTCGTTATAGCTTGCTTGCGTAATAACGAAACAGTGATTGGAGTAATTGTTGATCCAATAGCAAAAGAAACGTTTAGCGCATGTCTAGGGCGAGCGGCAACGTTAAATGGCGAACCGATGCAAGTTTCAAACGCATCAAGCATTAAGGATGGCTCTGTTGCCGTTGGGCACTCAGGTCGTATAGCGCCTGAACCCACTATAGATATTTTAAGCAAACTCGTGCTGGCCGGCGGTATCTATTACCGCATTGGTTCGGGCGCCTTAATGTTAGCTTATGTAGCTTCGGGTCGTTTGCTGGGCTATGTCGAGACACATATGTTTGCGTGGGATTGCGTAGCAGCGCTGTTTATCATCGAGCAATCGGGCGGGCAGGTGCGTGAATTTGATGTGCCAGCCATGCTGAATGCGGGTGGGCCGGTGCTGACGGCTGCACCTGGTGTGTACGACCAGATTTGCCAATTGCAAGAGCAAGCTTAGGCAGAGACCTCGGTTGTATCGCTCTTGTTTAATGCATGCTCGTAAACTTCGACCTGTTGCGCATAGTAATTTTTTATTCGTTTCGCAATTTCCATAGCGCAGGTGTCATTTTCGCTTTCATTTGTCATCCACAACGCGATGTCGCGGTTGGGAAGATGAACGTCTAGTTTTAAGATTTTCAATCCTCCAGACTCAACGTACTTGCGTGCCAGTTTGGTTGGTGCAAGCGTTAACATAGTAGAGTGCTTTAATAGTTCCATTGGTGCAGTTACGTCGCCATCAAACATAAATTTAGGCACAATGACATCCACGCCAAGTAACTGTGCGACTTCATCGTGAATATGGCGTAAACGGGCCATATTGTTGATGGAAATCCACGTTTGAGTTGGTAGTAACTTGGCCTCAACAACGCCATCGATTTGAGCCAAAGGCGAGTTTGAGCCGGCCAAAACGCAAATGCGATCCGTGCACAATGGGTATTGCACCAGGGTGCCGATGGTTTGATTTGGGTGGGATGGAATGATGGCCAGATCAAGTTCTTTTTTGCGCAGCTTTTGCACGGCCGTAGGCGAGTCGGTTGCAAGAATTCGCATGGTAAAGTTGGACTCATCCAGTGGATTAGCTCTAAAAAAGTCAGGCAATAAAGCCGCTGACATCATCGAACCGATCCCAAGCCTGACTTCACCTACCATTCCCGAGCGCCAGTATTGCACAACTTCATCAGCGGCTCTAACGGAGTTGTGAACATGCCTGCCTTGTTCTGCTAGACGTTCTCCGATGTTGGTTGCGGTCACTCCATATCGGCTGCGTCGTAGCACGGGTGCACCGACTATTTCTTCCAGTGTTTTGATACTGCGGGTAAGCGTGGGTTGGGTGACATTAAGTGTTCGCGCAGCACGACTCATTGAACCTTGATCAATGATCTGGCACAGATGGAATATAAGTTTAGGGTCCATGATGCCTTACCTGGGTGCATGTCCAGATTGGATATAGTGACTTCGGCTGCTGTCGAGATTTTATTCGCATTGCTTATATTACAGATGCATGCCGGTTCTTGCCAAGCCATGGGTATGTAAATAAAGATCAACAAACGACTAACCGAGGTAACTAATCAGATGTAACGCTGCGGTACAATAGACCTGTCGCGATTAAGGAATCTGTATGCCCAAGGCACGTAACATACTGTTCATCATGTTTGATCAGCTCCGGTTTGATTACCTGAGTTGTGCTGGTCATCCGCATTTAAAAACACCAAATATGGACCGACTCGCGAGCAAAGGCGTGCGATTTTCCCGCTGTTACGTGCAGTCTCCGGTTTGCGGTGCCTCGCGCATGAGTTTTTATACCGGGCGGTATGTGCAAAGTCATGGTGCTGCCTGGAATAACTTTCCGCTCAAAGTCGGTGAGCAAACGCTTGGTGATCACCTGCGAAATGCCGGTATGGATTCATGGTTAGTTGGGAAAACACATATGGCTGTCGACGTCGCTGGCATGAAACGTCTTGGCATCACGAGCGATAGTGTTATTGGTGCGCGAGTGTCTGAATGCGGTTTTGATGTATTCGTGCGTGACGACGGATTGCAAGCCAAGGGGCCAGATGGTTTCTACGATAGTAAACCATCTCCATACAACGCATACCTTAAAGCAAAACAATATCCTGGCGACAACCCGTGGCATGACTATGCGAATTCGGGAGTTGAAGACGATATGCAAATCGCATCGGGTTGGTTGTTGAAGCATTCATCAAAACCCGCCAACATTCGCGAAGAAGATTCAGAAACCCCTTGGCTTACTCGCGAAGCCATTCGCTTTGTTGATGAAAAACGCAACAGTGATAAGCCTTGGCATTGTCACTTGTCTTATATAAAACCACACTGGCCGTATATTGTGCCCAAGCCTTATCACGATATGTATAAGCCGGAACACATGATACCGATAGTGCGTGAAGCCCAAGAAAAAATAGATGCCCATCCAGTCTACGAATCTTACTTTAGCAACGCCATCGGTAAAGCGATTTCAACTGACGGTGTGCGTGATGTGGTCGTGCCAGCCTATATGGGGTTGATCAAACAATGCGATGATCAGCTTGGTGTGTTATTTAAGCACCTCGAAGACACTGGGCAAATGGACGATACCATGATTGTTGTGACCTCCGATCACGGCGATTACTTAGGTGATCATTGGTTGGGAGAGAAAGATTTGTTTCACGAGTGCTCGGTTAAAGTACCACTGATTATCTATGATCCTTCAAGCGATGCTGATTCAAGCCGGGGCACTGTGTGCGATGAGTTGGTGGAGAGCATTGACTTAGCGGCGACGTTCATCGAGACCGCGGGTGGTGACGTTCCCGATCATATTGTGGAAGGTAAATCCCTCTTACCGTTCTTGCATGGGCAAAGCGTTGATAATTGGCGCGAGTATGTGATCAGCGAATACGATTACTCGGCCACACAAATGGCGGTGAATCTCGGCTTAGAACCTAAACAGGCCAGGTTATTTATGGTGGCGGATAAGCGTTGGAAGTTTATGCACGCCGAAGGCGGGTTTCGTCCTATGTTGTTTGATATGAAAGCTGATCCAGACGAGCTGGATGATTTAGGCGATTCATCCAAGCACAATGATGTCATCGAGCTTATGTACGAGCGATTAGGCGAATGGGGTAGGCGTGTATCGCAGCGCGCTACGCGTTCGGAAGATGACATCAAAAACATGCGCGGCAAATCACGACGTCAAGGAATATTGTTAGGATTAGTAGACGGGTCAGAAGTTGAAGATGAATTGCTTGAACCGATTCGTGGTGTGGCGGGTGCGAACTTTGTCGATCAAATCGAATAGCGGCGCTATACGCATTGGTTGAGTGGCTGATGGCGCCTGCACCCAAGTTATTGGCGGCTATCAGTGCGTTGGTGGCCGGTGTAATATGGGGTGCCTGGGCTTACTACGTTAATATCGATTCGGAACGTGTTTTTATTTCGGCGACGGCGCAATTTTTCTCCAGTGCGATTGTAACGGTGCTGATGTCAATTATTGTGCTTAGAACACAAGCTCAATTTAAAGCGCCTTTTAATCGAGTTCTTATGCCAGCTGTCGTCTCCTCAATTTTTGCCATACTTATTCTAGTCACGTTTCACAGTATCGCGAAAACCCCAAAGCTGCTCGTCACGATTTTAGCGCCAGCAATTGTCGGTTTTGTCTACAGTTTGTTTTATTCGTATCAAGTTAATAGATAGTCACTATGAGCGTCGAGATTGAACGTAAATTTTTAACTACCGGGTTCGGCTGGAAAGTTGTGGAACCTGTGGATATTCGACAAGGCTATTTGAATAAGGATAAGGCACGAACGGTTCGGGTGAGGGTATTTGGAGAGCAAGCGTATTTAACCGTGAAAGGTAAAACAATCGGCATTAGCCGTTCGGAATATGAATATCCTATCGCGCTGCAGGATGGCAATGAACTGCTTGAATTGTGTGTTGATTCTATCATCGAGAAGAAGCGCTACACACTTGCTATTGATGATCTGATTTGGGAGGTCGATGAATTTTACGGCAATAACGAAGGCTTGGTGATTGCTGAAGTTGAATTGAAATCAGAAGCACAGGTCATTCAACTGCCGGATTGGGTCGGCGACGAAGTATCGTCGGACGCACGTTACTTTAATTCTTCTCTCGCCCAACATCCGTTTAATACCTGGACATAAGTTGCGCTAGGTTCCACAAAAAGTTGCCCGTACAATTTCATCCTCGTTTGGCGCTTGCGCGTATGCCTGCATATTGGGTTGTTCTTTGTATGGATTGCTCAATACGCTCAACATTTGTTCCATCGGTTTGTAGTTTTGCTCAGTTGCGGCCGCAATAATTTGTTCAACTTTATGGTTACGCGGTATATATGCAGGGTTGTTTTGGTGCATTATTTCAACGCGTGCTTCCGTTGAATTGTTGTCGCGTTGCATTCGAGCATGCCATCGACTAATCCATTGCTGTGTTTCGGACTTTTCGAAAAACGAATCAGTGTTGTTCTGCGCTTGCAAGGTATTCGCTTGCACGTCATCCATTTGCGTGCTTAATTGGCGAAACGTATTGGTAAAATCCATGTGCGACTCTTGCATAAGCACAAGAAAGTCGGCAATGAGCTTTTCATCATTTTCCTGCTCTGTTGATAAACCAAGCTTATGTCGAAAACGGCTTAAATAGGATTCACTAAACAAAGCAGGGAACGAGTCGATTACGTCTTGCGCTGCCTGCAAGGCTTTATCTTCGTCTTCGTCGATTATAGCCAGTAAGCATTGGGCCAGATTAGCCATGTTCCATTGCGCAATGCTGGGCTGATTTTGATACGCATAGCGACTAGCGTGATCGATAGAGCTAAAGACGGTGCTCGGATGATAGGTATCCATAAACGCGCAGGGGCCGTAGTCGATGGTAATTCCAGCTACCGATGCGTTGTCAGTGTTCATAACGCCGTGAATAAAGCCAATCGATTGCCAATGCGCAATGAGTTCTACCTGTTGCTTTAAAGTTTCAGCTAACAGGGCTAGGGGTGGGTTGCTCGCATCGCGCAGTTGCGGGTAGTGTCGACTAATGACGTGATCAGTTAATAGTTTTATCGTTTCCGTGTCGCGCCTGGCTGCAAAAAACTGAAACGTACCAACCCGAATATGACTGCTTGCAACACGTGTTAATATCGCACCAGGCAGAAGCGTTTCACGTCGGACAGTATCGCCCGTGCTCACCGCGGCAAGTGCACGGGTTGTGGGCACGCCCAACGCGGCCATGGCTTCGCTAACCACGTACTCTCGAACCACTGGACCAACAGCTGCGCGTCCATCGCCATTGCGTGAGTAGGGGGTTGGCCCTGCGCCTTTGAGTTGGATATCGTATCGGGTGCCCTCTTTATTGACAATCTCACCTAATAGAACTGCTCGACCGTCGCCTAACTGAGGAACCCAGTTGCCGAACTGATGACCCGCGTAGGCAGTAGCAATGGGCTCTGCACCGCTTGGGATGCGGTTGCCAGAGAGTACGGCTAAACCCTCGTCGGTTTGAAAGTCGCTGGTATTTAAACCCAACTGTTCCACCAAGGTGTGGTTTAGTGCAATCATGCTTGGGTTTGACACCGGCGTGGGCGATTGATTGCTAAATAACTTTGGCGATAGATTCACGTAGGAATTATCAAAATCGAATAGCGTTTGTTGGCTCATGTGATGACTGCAGCTTTATTAAAGCGTGATATTAATATAAATGTTCGATAGCTCATTTTAACCAACCTTCATAGCGCACTATGAGTCCGAGATTAAACGGTGCGAGTAATTCCACATAAAAATGCATAGTGTCGTCTTTTACAAATTCGCGTGTATTACTTATTGGCAGTAACAAACGAGGAATAGGTAAGCCGAGACAAGAGCCACGTACTACATCGAAATGCATGGCATTGTGTTCAAGGCGCAACCGTAACTTGAATTTGAGCAAGCCAAACTGTTCTTCTATTATATGCACATCGGTATGCCTGTCTGTGCGCATAGGGTCTTTCATTGACGAATCGTGTGTCAACCGCAGTGTGGACTTAAACTGCTTTGCGTTGAAGTCGCGTACCCAAATCTCATGTTCCCCTTCACGCGTTTTGGTCACTTTAACAGGGATTTCTTCCGCTGCAGGTGGAAATCGGAATACCGCTGCAGCCAACTGAGTTAAAGGCGATGTGCCGCGAGTAATTTTAGCCGTCCCAGTCAGCACACGTTGATCAATGACTTTGTGCGTGGCCTGGATTGCGCTGGGAAGTGCGTGCCAATCCGTTCCTAGCGATTGTTGAAAAAGATACTCGAACGCATTTTCGTTGAGTTCTGTTGTTAACCCTAGATCACTCATGGCATCAGCGTAATATTGCAAACTCAGTTCGCTAATACAAACGCGGGCACCAGAGGTCATATTATCAATCTTGCGAATCAAAGCGCGTGCCGGTACGGCAGGTACAAACGGGCCTTGGGCGGGTTCTGCTCTCAATTGCCAGCGCTTATGCACGAGTTGTTCTGAATCTGTTTCTCGCTGTCCGATCAACTCAACTAGCATACCCCCGGTATCACGTCCAAACGGTGTAATGCGATCGGCCAGCCAACGCAAGGGAGTGATGAACTTGACCAAGTTTGGTAGTAGTGATCGGCTGCGCAGCAAACTTAACCAATATAATGAGCGGTTCATGATTGACACTTCTAATCCAGCTCTAAATAAAACAGACTTGGCTTTAAAGTGGTCTGGAAATAACAACGCATCTGCTGCCATAATCAAATTGGCATCACGTGCTATGGTATGGCCAATTCGTTTTTTCACAGGGTTAGACCAACCGGTGTGCGCGGTCCATTGCTTGTTACGCCAAAATTGAATTGGGTTTCCAACTTGGTCGAGTATCGCACGCATAACAGCATGTCCCTGCGGTGCACGGCAACCAGGCAATATACTGGTTTCAATTTTATCTATTGTCTTCACGCCAAGTTTCATGTTGCTGATCACTGCACCGGATATCGCTGGCGTGGTAGATGCGCCGGATAAGGCGACCAAATTTTTTGACTTGGCAAATCCATCCAGCACAGTTAACCCGGCGGAGAAATTTCCATCGTCGCTTAAGTCAAGATAGTGTGCGCCACATTCGAGTGCTGCTTTTGCCACACGGTAGCGTTCATCATTTTGACCGTAGGCTTGATAAGGGCCAGCAGCATCCACAATGACATCGACTTTGATCGTCGCCAACGAACTTAAGTCGTTATTGATATCCAGTTGTAATGCTTTGCAAGCGTGTCGTTGGCAAAACCGCTGCGCTTTGTCCAGATTTCGTCCGGCAACAATGACATCATGCCCATCGCGTACAAGCAGCTGCGCAAGACGACCACCAAACTCTCCGTAGCCACCGATGATCAGCACGCGTTTACTGTTTATCACGTGTCGCTCGTTCTGGATGCGTGAGAGCCAACTCGGTCTATCGTGGCCGCTGGGTTGGTCAGTAGGCCTGACCCCAGCGATGCCACCATGCTAGCGGCAAAGGGTAATTTGGTTACCGGTTCGAACAAGGTGTCGCGAATCAGAGGCAGGGCGCGGTTGTCAGATTGGTAGAACGGTGTGAGCAACCAACTCGCGGTCTGAAACAGTTTTACGTGACGGCCGCGCATGCGTGCATACAGTGCAGCGAATTTGTCAAAGCGATCATCAATGATTATCGCTTGCGCCAGCGCTAATGCGTCGAGTAAGGCCATGTTTGCACCTTGCCCAAGTTGAGGGCTGGTGGCATGGGCGGCATCACCGATAAAAATGATATTGCGTGCGAAAGGTTTGCGCATGGTGTGGTGCACATAGGTGGCATGGGTAAGCTGTTCAATACTGTTTATCTTATTGAGCAAGCTGCTTACTGTTGGCCACTGTTGTACGACGGCTTGCTTCCATGCCTGTAATCCATCGGCTTTAAACACTGCCAATTGATCCGCTCGAATACTCCAGAATAATGTGGCAAGCGATTTATCATCATTTGGTAAACGACCACACGGCAAAACGCCGACCATAATTCGGGCCGCATCGTAGCGTTGTTCGAGTAGGGTCTTATCAAAGTTTTGTTCATCCAGTTCAACGGTTGTCCACAAAGCGCCGTAGGCTAACGGCGTTGGTTGTTTGCTTCGCCCATAACTGTTTGCCAAGTTAGAGTGTGCGCCTGATGCATCGACGATAAAGTCAAACTCTTCTGTGTGTCTTTTTCCTGTTTCGTCTATCACTTGCACCGTGTTGCTCGATGTATTCGATACATCGACAATGTTTGCGCTGGTGACAATAGTGATGCCCCGTTCTACAACAGCTTCATGCAACACATGAAACAAGGAAGCTCTGTGTATGGCCACACCATAGAGCGGTTCGCGTTGCTTTTTGTGCAAAGCTTTGTATTGAATGTCGAGCACCACTTTACCTTCTGGAGCTATGCGCCCGAGCATGCCATCAATGCGCTGACCTAAGTGTTCTGCGCGTTCACGCAAGCCCCAACGATTCAGTACGTCTAAGCCTGTGGGTTGCAACATCAAGCCAGAACCCACGGGTCCCGCTTCATCAAACTGCTCGTATATACACACTGTGTGTCCAGCATCGTGCAATGCGATCGCAGCCGATAAGCCTGCTGGTCCACATCCGATAATGGCGATAGTTTTCACGTGTGAGGGAGGTTAACCGGCGTCGTAACTGTCAGGGTCAAAATCGGGATCAACACTTTGAATCATTTGCCCGGGTGTTGGTACTGCGGATTGATCAATGTGCTCTGTGGTCCAGAGCTTAGAGCGAGCCAGCGCGCGGTTGTTCTGAAAAAACACGGCGTCAATAGTGACCTTGATGCACGTTATCGGGCGTTTTCCATCCAGTGCAAAATGATCGAGTAAGCTGTCGTCATCGCTGACGGTTGCGCGACCAATTACGCGCAAGGTTTGTTCAATGCCCGGAATGAAAAATAACAAGGCAACGCGTGGATTGCTTACGATATTACTGAGGGTATCGAGCCGGTTATTACCACGACGGTCGGGGATGAGAATGGTTTTATTATCGAGAATTTCGAAAGCTTGATTAGCTTCGTCACCGCGCGGTGTGCAATCCACACCATCAGGACCGGCAGATGCGATAACGAAAAAACACGACTGCGCTAACCAGGTTCGGTAAGTGTCATTTAATAGTTGTGTTTGCTTTTTTACCGACGCACTGGTCGGCGAGCCGTAAAGCGCCCGAAGTTCCGACACAGTGCTGATGGTGCTCATGCTTAGCTGTTTAAGGTTTGCGCGTGATGCTCAATATGATCGGCAACAAACGAGGCAATAAAATAATACGAATGATCATAGCCAGGCTGCATGCGGTAATTAAGCGCCTGATTGTTTTCGTTACACGCCGCTATAAACAATTCTGGTTTTAATTGCTCTTCCAAAAATTGATCGCTGGTACCGGTATCAATTAGCATGCTCGCACTGCTTGCCTGCGACTTAACTAACTCACATGCATCGTAGTTTGCCCAAGTTTGTTTGTCGTCGCCTAAGTAAGTGCTAAGCGCCTTATCGCCCCACGGCACAATAGACGGAGAGGTAATGGGAGAGAAAGCCGATACGCTCTTATACAGTTGCGGATGCTTTAAGTGCAGTGTGAGTGCGCCATGTCCGCCCATGGAATGTCCGGTGATGCCTTGCGCATTCGCATTGGCTGGGAACTCTTTCAGTACCAGGGCTTGCAGTTCATCAGTGATGTATTGGTCCATTTTAAAGTGCTTAGACCACGGCGCCTGTGTGGCAGTAAGATAAAAACCGGCGCCTTGGCCAAGATCATAGGCGTCATCATCTGCAACATCGTCGCCACGCGGGCTGGTGTCGGGTGCGATGATCATGATGCCATGCTTGGCAGCCGCTTCTTGAATACCGGACTTTTCCATCACATTAGCCCAGCTGCACGTAAGACCAGATAAATACCATAGCACTGGTACATCGCGAACTTTCGCCTGCGGTGGAGCATAAACGCCAAAACGCATCGGACAGTTACACACATCGCTTTGATGTGTGTGAACCGACAATACGCCGCCGTGGCTAGCCCAGCTTGATTCTGTTTCCATCAATACAACACCACACTGCGAATACTTTCGCCTGAATGCATTAAGTCAAAGCCTTTGTTGATGTCATCCAATGGCATGGTGTGCGTGATCAGGTTATCGATATCGATACGACCTTCCATATACATATCAACAATCTTTGGTACATCGGTGCGCCCACGTGCACCACCAAATGCCGTACCGCGCCATGAACGTCCCGTTACTAGTTGAAACGGTCGCGTTTTAATTTCCTGACCTGCGCCTGCCACACCGATGATGATGCTCTCGCCCCAACCTTTGTGACAACACTCAAGCGCTGCACGCATAACTTCAACGTTACCGATACATTCAAACGAATAGTCCGCGCCGCCGCCGGTGAGCTCAACAAGATGATCAACCAGGTTGTCGCCGTGATCGGCTGGGTTAACAAAATCGGTCATACCAAAGATTTTACCAGTGGCTTCTTTGTCAGGATTTAAATCAACCCCAACAATTTGTCGAGCGCCAACCATACGTAAGCCCTGAATCACGTTTAAACCGATACCACCTAAGCCGAATACCACGGCGGTTGAATTAGGCTCTACTTTGGCGGTAAACATAACTGCACCAATACCGGTGGTGACACCACAACCGATGTAACAAATTTTGTCGAACGGTGCGTCTTTGCGAACTTTTGCCAAAGAGATTTCTGGCAGTACACTGTAGTTAGAAAAAGTAGAGCAGCCCATGTAGTGCAGAATTTTTTCACCCTTATACGAAAAGCGTGATGTGCCATCAGGCATAACGCCTTGACCTTGAGTTGCGCGCACTTTTTGACACAAGTTAGTTTTGGGATTCAGGCAGTACTCACATTCACGGCATTCGGCGGTGTACAAAGGAATAACGTGATCACCGACTTCTAAGCTCGTCACGCCTGGGCCAACTTCAACCACCACGCCAGCACCCTCATGGCCTAATATGGCTGGGAAGGCTCCTTCAGGGTCAGCACCTGAGCGGGTAAATTCATCTGTGTGGCAGATACCAGTGGCCTTCATTTCCACTAAAACCTCACCGGCTTTAGGGCCTTCCAAGTCAACTTCGACGACTTCCAGCGGTTTTCCTGCCTCAAAGGCGACGGCTGCACGTGATTTCATAGTTCTTGTTCCTTTTAATTGCCAACTTTTGTCCATTCTCTCAATTAAACGTTGATCGCACAATTGCCCAGTTTGATTTGGCCGGTACCTTTATAATAGAGGACGTATATTGATTGTTTTTACACCATTGGGAACCACAGATGACTGACATTGGTATAGGGATTATTGGCACTGGCTATATGGGAAAACTCCATTCTGTGGCTATGCACTCTGTTGCTACCGTATTCGATACACCCCTACGGCCTGTATGCGAGATGATTTGCGCGACCACAGAAAAAGGCGCTGCCGCGAAAGCCAAAAGCTTTGGTTTTAACCGATCGACGTCCGACTGGCGCGTTTTGGTCAATGACGAAAAGGTTGAGGCGATAGTAATCGCATCTCCCCAAGAGACTCATCTGGAAATAGCGAAAGCCGCTTTTGCCTTGGGTAAACCGGTGTTGTGCGAAAAGCCATTGGGGGCGTCCTTGGCCGAGAGTCGTGCCATGGTTGAAGTCGCGGAGCGATCAAACGTCACCAACATGGTTGGCTTTAACTACATCCGAACGCCAGCATCGCAGTTCGCACGGCGGTTAATCGACTCTGGTGAAATAGGGGATGTAACTTACTTTCGTGGTGAACATACTGAAGACTTTTTTGCCGACCCACAAGAGCCGGCCACATGGCGTACCACAGGTCGTTCCAATGGCACTATGGGAGACTTATCTCCACACATGATCAATGCAGCAATGGCATTGATTGGTCCTATTGACAAACTATGTGCTGATATTGAAACCGTGCATACGCAACGCCCAACCGATAGTGGTATGCAGGACGTCACTAACGATGATCACGCACAATTCGTTTGTCGTTTTAGCAATGGGGTGATGGGGCATTTGTATTTTTCACGGGTCGCGACCGGTCGTAAGATGGGTTATATCTATGAAGTATTCGGCACCACCGGTGCGATACGTTTTGATCAAGAGGATCAGAATGCGATCTGGCTTTATAAACGCGAAGGTGAAGTGGCACAGCAAGGCTTTCGTAAAATTCTCACCAACACCGATCACCCGGATTACGTTAACTTTTGCTTAGGCCCTGGCCATGGCACTGGCTACCAAGATCAGATCACCATTGAAGCGCGCGATTTTTTACACGCAATTCACACTAAACAACCGGTATGGCCAACGTTTAAAGACGGCATGATGGTTAATCAGGTCGTGGCTGCCACCTGGGCGTCACACGAAAAACAAGCTTGGGTGAATGTGGATTCGCTGTAGCCATTAATATGAGTACACCATCAAACAACACTTACCCAACTGCACTGGATGCAAGCCGTCGCTTTGCGGTTGCGCCAATGATGGAATTGTCAGACAGACATTTTCGCTATCTGGCGCGTTTGCTAACTCGGCATACGTTGTTGTACACCGAAATGCTCACAAGCAATGCAGTAATTCACGGTGATCGAGAGTACTTACTCGGGACCGGGGAGGCCGATCATCCGGTGGTTTTACAACTGGGAGGGTCTGACCCTGCGCAAATGGCCGAAGCTGCTGTGGTGGGTGAGAGCTGGGGCTATGATGAAATCAATATTAATGTTGGTTGCCCAAGTGATCGGGTTAAATCGGGCCGTTTTGGTGCCTGCTTGATGGCAGAGCCTGCAACCGTTGCCAGCTGTGTGCGCGCAATGCAAGACGCCGTGAGTGTTCCAGTTTCGGTTAAGTGTCGACTCGGCATCGATCGTGATGACAGCTATGAAGCGCTTGAACTTTTTGTGCGTGAAGTGGCTGATGCAGGGTGTGAGGTGTTTATTGTGCACGCGCGAAAAGCCTGGCTTGATGGTTTGAGCCCGAAAGAAAACCGTACCATTCCACCACTACGATACCCGTATGTGTATCGCCTAAAAGAAACACTGCCCGATTTGCACATCACCATTAATGGTGGGGTGGATACATGGGACGATGTGCAAACGCACTTGCAATATGTCGATGGTGTTATGTCTGGACGCAAAGCGTATTACACGCCCGGTTTTTTAGGCCGTGCCGACGAGCAAGTGTTTAGCCAGTTGCCGCAATCCAACGCCTGCGTGTTTGATGCGCAAGCCTTGGCCCAGGTTGCGCGTGAGTATGCACAGTATGTGCAAACCTGGGTCGACCAGGGCGTAAAGCCCAGTGCACTAACGCGACATATCGTATCGCTGTATCACAATGTACCCGGTGCCAGGCTATGGCGGCGCCATTTAAGTGAGAACGCTACGCGCTGTACCGACGTTGTTCAGCTCGTAGAAGACGCTTTACAATTTGTACTGCCAGCACCGGGTGCCCAGAGCGCTTAACCTTTATCTTTGCTGAGCAAGCGATTCGCTATTGAATTGTTTGGCATCCAACCCCAAAAGAACTTATGCGCGGAAGAGTAGAAGCCCCACACAGTAATCGACGCGACTTACGAAACCTGCGTAAGTTGTCGACGTATTTGTGGGAGTACAGAGGACGCGTGATCTTGGCCTTGGCCTGTTTAGTTATCGCTAAGCTTATGGTTGTAGCGGTGCCGCTGCTACTTAAAGAAATTGTTAATACCTTAGACGCTGGTACGGCGGATACTGCCACAAATACCGGTTCCAGTGTATTACTGGTGTCTCTGGGTTTGGTTGCAGCCTATGGATTGTTAAGACTAGGCAACTCGTTTTTTAAAGAGCTGCGCGACGCCCTGTTTGCCAAGGTACGCTACCGTGCCATGCACCGACTCTCCACCAGTGTGCTAACCCACTTGCACTCGTTGTCCTTAAGTTATCACTTAGAGCGCCGCACGGGCAGCGTTTCAAAAGACTTATCACGTAGCACCAGCAGCTTAAGCTCGATAGTGAATTTGCTGGTATTCAATATCGTGCCAACCATTGCTGAGTTTTTATTAGTTGCGGCTATTTTATTAGGTGGTTATGGCTGGCACTACACCCTGGTGGTTGTGCTCACAGTCGTTGTCTATATTTTGTTTACGCTAAAGTTTTCTGGTTGGCGCATGCAATTTCGGCATGAAATGAATCGGTTTGATTCCTTGGCGAATGGGCAGGCGGTAGACAGCTTATTGAACTATGAAACCGTCAAGTATTTTAATAATGAACGTTTAGAGCAAAGCGCCTACAACCAACATTTAAGTGATTGGGCGGATGCAGGTGTGAAAAGCCAGGTCACCATGTCGATGCTCAATTTCGGTCAAGCAGCCTTGGTGGCTGTAGGTGTAACCATAATTATGATGTTGGCGGCTAACGATGTGGCTAACGGTACGATCACCTTGGGTGACATCGTTCTAATCAACGCACTTATGTTGCAATTGTTTGTGCCGTTGAATTTGCTGGGGGTTGTTTATCGCGGTTTGCAATACGCCCTGGCCGATATGGATTTGGTGATTAAGCTACTTGAACTTAATCCTGAAATTCAAGACAAGCCAGATGCTGTTGATTTGGATGTCAAGAATGCACGCGTGGAATTTGATAATGTGCGGTTCGCTTATTTATCTGAGCGCCCAATATTAAAAGGTGTGAGCTTTACCGTTGAACCGGGTAAAAAAGTGGCAGTGGTTGGTCCCTCGGGTTCGGGCAAGTCAACTTTGTCGCGTTTGTTGTTCCGCTTTTATGATGTTGATGAAGGTTCGATTCGGGTTGACGGTGTAGATGTTAGAGATTGTACGCAATCGAGTTTGCGTCAGGTGCTGGGTGTGGTGCCGCAGGATACGGTCATGTTCAACGACACTATTCGCTATAACTTAGCTTATGCGAAAAGTGATGCCACAGATGAGGAAGTACACGCTGCGGCAAAAGCGGCGAACTTAGATAAATTCATTGAGTCGCTACCGCAAGGCTACGACACCATGGTGGGCGAACGTGGTCTAAAGCTCTCAGGTGGTGAAAAGCAACGCATGGCCATTGCCCGCGTCATATTAAAGAACCCGGCCATAATCGTTTTCGATGAGGCAACATCGAGTTTGGATACGCAAAGTGAGCAAACCATTTTGGAAGGTTTGAATGCGGCTGCAAAAATAGCAACCTCCTTGGTTATTGCACACAGGCTAAGCACCATTACAGATGCTGATGAAATATTGGTGCTCGATGCTGGGGAAGTTGTTGAGCGTGGCACGCACGATGAGTTGCTGCAAAAGCTTGGGCTCTACGCCAGCCTATGGGCATTGCAACAACGGGCCAATAAAGACAAAGAGGTGGATGAGTAGTGAGCGCTTACTGCGCTTCTATCAACTCTTTTAGTTTGTGAATTTGGGATTCATGATCTTTTTGCATTTTTGCGTTAGACATGAACAGCATCATCACTTTCATCATCAAGCTGGTTCTGACGGTATCGGCGGTGGCAAGTAGTTTAGTTTGATTGGGACTAACTTCTTCCAAGTCATTCACGATGTCCATATCAAACCACTTGCTCGTCATAAACAGCTTTATATGGTGTGGTGGATTGTAGGCAACAATCTCTTCAGTCATCGTAAATTCTTTGCCGTTTTGGTCATAAGTATGTTTTGAGGTGTCGCCAATCTTTGGTGCGCTCATATCACCTGTTAGGTGTTCGTAACGCACAAAATCGTTCAACCACAGTTTGAGATTGTCCGGATTGTTGGCGTAATCCCAAACTTCTTGCACAGGCTTATTGATGATGACTTCACAAGAGCAATTCATTTTTTCTCTCCAATGACAGGCTGTAATAACACAGCTTTGAAATTGCCTGAAGCCAATATATCACTGCTGTCAGGCCTTTGCCAAAGTCAAAAATTCGTTACGGGTATTGATATCAGTTCTGAATCGGCCGAGCATGGCCGATGTGGTCATGGATGAATTTTGTTTCCCAACTCCGCGCATCATCATGCACATGTGTTGCGCTTCAACAATGACACCAACGCCCAGCCCCCCGGTAACACTGCTCACCGCATCTGCAATTTGTTTGGTTAGGTTTTCCTGAATTTGTAAACGACGCGCATACATATCAACAATGCGAGCGATCTTGGACAAACCGATCACGCGCCCGCTGGGTAGGTAGGCAACATGACACTTTCCGATAAACGGCAACATGTGATGCTCACACAACGAATACATTTCTATATCTCTAACAATCACCATTTCATCGCTGTCAGATTCGAATACGGCGTTGTTCAGTACTTCATCCAAGGTTTGCTCATAACCATGCGTTAAAAACTGCATCGCTTTGGCCGCACGCATCGGTGTGTCGCGTAATCCGTCCCGGGATAGATCTTCACCTACCTCTTCAAGGATGGTTTCGTAGGCCGTTTTTATTTTTGACATTCGTGTTGTTCCTGATTAAATCATGCCTGTCTGCGGTTAAAACTATAGCGGATATCCGTAGCTCTCGCGTGGCTTTGGCGTATTCGGGACAGCTCTATGGAGAATTGTTTCAACCCGGAGACATTTGGCGCGATTATGGGCTTGAAACCTTTATACTGATGCAGGGGTCACATAATCAGGGATTGACGCACGCTTTGCCTGTTTTACAGGCGTTAGGCGCTGATCTGAACCCTGTGACTTATCGTCTAGTGTCCGATAAGCATACTTATAAATGAATTTTTTCTGGAGAGCCTGATGGGCCTGATTTTCTGGTTAGTTGTATTTGCCGTAGCACTGTTTTGCATCGCGCGTTTTCGTGTCAGTTTGCCGGTATTCACAGCCGCTGCAGCCGTTGTGCTGCTGGTTGCTCGCGCCAGCGGCTGGTTGCCAGGGGTGGGTGGGATCGCATTCATGTTGTTGGCCGCAGCGATTGCAATTGTATTCAACGTTCGCAGCCTTCGTCATAAGCTGGTCAGTACGCCCTTACTAAAATATGTTCGAGCCGTATTGCCACCAATGTCAGACACAGAGCGTGAGGCCATTGATGCCGGTACGGTGTGGTGGGAAGCAGAATTGTTTCGCGGTGCACCAGATTGGGACAAGTTAGTTGATTACCCAGAAGCTAAATTAACCGCCGAAGAGCAAGCGTTTGTGGATGGTCCGGTCGAAGAGCTGTGCGCTATGATGGACGACTGGGAAATCACGTACGAGCTCAACGATCTACCAGAAAGCAACTGGCAATACATAAAAGATCACAAGTTTCTCGGCATGGTTATTCCAAAAGAGTATGGCGGACTTGGATTTTCAGCCATGGCTCACTCTGAAGTTGTCATGAAGCTCTCTACCAGAAGTGTTAGTGGAAGTGTGAGCGTTATGGTGCCTAACTCGCTTGGACCTGCTGAACTGCTTTTACACTACGGTACTGAAAAGCAGAAAGACTACTACTTACCACGACTCGCCGTTGGTGAAGAGATTCCTTGCTTTGCATTGACCGGGCCTACCGCGGGCTCCGATGCTGGTGCAATGCCTGATTTCGGTATCGTGTGTAAAGGTCAATACGAAGGTAAAGAAGTACTGGGTATGAAGGTAACCTGGAACAAGCGCTATATCACGCTATCACCGGTTGCCACGCTACTTGGTCTTGCTTTTCGTGCTTACGACCCAGATCACCTCATCAGTGAGAATGAAGACATTGGTATTACTTGTGCGCTTATTCCGACAGACACGGATGGCGTGAATATCGGTCGACGTCATTTTCCGGTTAATCAGGCGTTCATGAATGGGCCGAATAGTGGTGACGAAGTATTCGTACCCATGGAGTGGATTATCGGCGGCCAAGACATGTTAGGGCAGGGTTGGCGCATGTTGATGGAATCATTGTCGGTTGGTCGCGGTATTTCGTTGCCATCGTCAGGCGTTGCATCGGGTAAAGCCGCTTCACGTTTTGTCGGTGCCTATGCGCGAGTACGAACCCAATTCGGATTGCCTATCGGCAAGTTCGAAGGTATTGAAGAAGTGCTGGGTCGAATCGCGGGTCTTACTTACACCATGGATGCTGGACGACGCTTAACCTGTTCAGCACTTGACGCGGGTGAAAAACCCTCGGTGGTATCGGCTATTTTGAAATACTTTAATACTGATTCCATGCGCACCGTGGTGAACGACGGTATGGATGTATTGGGTGGAAAAGGTATTTGTATGGGGCCAAGCAACTTTATGGCTCGACCTTACGAAGGTGTGCCGGTAGGTATCACCGTTGAAGGTGCGAATATCCTTACGCGTAGCATGATCATTTTTGGTCAAGGCGCCATGCGTTGTCATCCTTATCTGGTCAAAGAAATCAATGCTGCGTCATTGCCGAATAAACAAGAAGCCTTAGAGAGTTTTGACGAAGCGCTGATGGGGCACATTGGATACGGTGTGCAAAACGGCGCACGTTCCATGTTCCATGGCTTAACCAAAGGTCGCTTTGTCGGTGCACCTATCACTGGCGAAAACGCAAAGTACTACCGACGATTAACCCGCATGAGTGCAGGCTATTCATTCCTGGCCGACTTTGCCATGTTGTTCCTTGGTGGCGGACTAAAACGCAAAGAGATGCTATCGGGTCGTTTTGCTGATGGTCTGGTGCATATGTACATGGCGTCAGCTGTTCTAAAACGGTTTGAGGACACTGGTCGTCCAGCTGAAGATCAGCCCTTAATGGAATGGTCTGTTCGTTACTGCTTGTTCCAAACCCAAATTGCACTTGATCAGATATTGCGCAATTTTCCGAACAAATATATTGGCTTGCTACTGCGCGGCGTAGTGTTCCCACTCGGACGTCGCTATCGCACACCTAACGATAAGCTCACCCAACAGTGTGCACGATTATTATTATCGCCATCAGAAGCGCGTGATCGTTTGACCAGTGGCTGCTATATCAATGATCGTCCCGATGATGTCACCGGTTCCATCGAGCACGCATTGGCCTGTGTTATGGCGGCGAATGATGCGGCTAAGAAGCTGAAGGCAACTCGCCTGAAAATGCCTTACGGTTACGACTACGCTGGCTGGATGAACGAACTGGTGAATGACAACGTGTTGACGCGTGAAGAGGCGGATCTGCTTGAAACTGCCAACACGGCGACAATGACGGTGATCAATGTGGATGATTTCCCGAACGATTTTCGGCAAGGCGCAGCCGCACATGGCTCAGACGCGTTGCAAAAATCGGCTTAAGTGGTCGAGCTCCAGGCAGTGGAGATTTACGCTGAGTAGTTTTAAACAATCGCATTGCGTTTAGCGCAAAAAAGAAAAAGCCCTTCATAAATAAGGGCTTTTTTTTGCACAAAAAATGGCCTAAACCCTTGCTATGCCAAATGGGTTAATCGGGGGCACTTTTGCTTGAATTATCTGTCTGTAACAACAACGTGGCAGGCTGGCAACATATACCCTGTATAGTAAACGATGGGCGCGCAGCGCACTCTAACGAGGCAGGTAGGGTCGGCAATTTTCAAGCATGTTTGAGCTTTTCTTAAAGTATCCTGTTAGCACTTGGCGTCATGCTGATTTCGTCTGGTCTACTGGCTGGCCAGTACTTGGCCTGGTGGCTTGCTTGGCGCTCGCATTATTCCTTATTGCGCTCACGCTATTTCGACAGCAATTGCATCCCGGTAAGCGTGTTGTGCTGGCCTTATTGCAATTCGCCTCCATCGCTACCGTGCTCGCCATGTTATGGCAACCAGCCCTACGTATCGAGCTCATGCAAGCGGGAGAGAATACCGTAGCCTACTTGCTCGACACATCCCAGAGCATGCACGCAAGCGACAACGGAGCCCAAACCAGGCTCAGTGATGCCAGTGCTTTACTGGATTCAGATTCTCTTACCGACAGCGCGCTGTTCGATGCGACTGTTTTCAGTGTCGGCGACGAACTTGTACAACAAAGTTTGCCACTTAATCCAGAACTCCTAACCAAACAACAAGCTGGTTCGCGTTCAGCCATTGCCGACAGTTTGCTTAGCGTGCTTGAAAGTGTGAATGATCAGGCGTTAGCGGCGGTGGTGGTTTTGTCTGATGGTGCCGATAACGCAAGCGATATGTCATCGCAATGGTGGCAAGCAATAAAAACGGCAGGTGTACCCGTGCACACCATTGGCTTTGGAAAAACCGTTGTTGAAAACGATGTTGAGCTCAGCGATGTCATGATGGATGCACAGGCGGGTGTTAACGCATCAGTGAGTGCACGTCTACGCATTGTTCATCATGGTCATGCTGCTGTGCGCGTTAGAGTCGAATCTGGTGATGAACTATTGCATGCCGAATCGATAAACCTTAATCCCGATTTAAGCGAGTCGATACACACCGTGAGTTTTAACAGCGGGGATGCAGGTGTTACTAACTTACAGTTTTCTGTTTCATCGAATGATGCTGAAGAAAATGTAGTTAACAACAGACAGCAACGCGTACTTAACGTGGCCGATCAACCTAAGCGCATTTTATACGTTGAAGGTGAGCCCCGTTGGGAATACAAATTTATTCGTCGTGCCGTACATAACTTTGCTGGTGTCGAAATTGTTAGCTTGCTGCGCACATCGCCAAACAAATTTTATCGTCAAGGTGTGAGCTCGGCAAAAGAACTTGCTGACGGTTTTCCGAAAACACGAGAAGCGCTGTTTGCCTACGATGCCGTGATAATAGGATCGCTCGAAGCCGTTGAATTAAACGTTGAACAACAAGCGAACTTGCGTGATTTTGTAAGCGTGCGTGGTGGTTCTCTGTTGATGCTGGCTGGGCAAAACGGGTTAGGTGATGGTGGATGGGGGCGATCGGCTGTTGCTGCGGCCTTGCCAGCGAAACTATCAAGCAGTAGCAACGCACGCGATTACGAACGGGTGCGTGTAATGGTGCAACCCACCACGCAAGGTTTGCGCACGCCATGGCTGCGTCTTGATGAAGATGATGAGATAAATGCCAGCGCATGGTCGGATCTGCCAGAAGTTAATGATGTGCAGTCAATCGGTGAGGTGAAACCGGGAAGCACTAATTTACTGGCTACCAGTCAAGTTGGGCAATCCAGGCCCGTGCTGGTGTGGCACCGCTATGGTCAAGGGCAGAGCTTCATACTGGGCACTAGCGGTACGTGGCGATGGCAAATGGGTTTGCCTTCCGACAATCAGTGGCATGAAATATTCTGGCAGCAATTCTTGTCGCATATGGTTGCCGGCTCTCTACCTCAACTCTCTGTAGATAATGCTCAGGCTATCTATCGCGATGCCAAAGAAATTCCCATAAGCATCACTGCTCGGCAAGCTGATTTTACGCCCTTGGAAGATGGCGAGTTTGTGGTGACGGTGACTACGCCATCGGGTCAGGATATACAAACCAGTTTAGTCGCTGACATTGATCAACCGGGTCGCTACATGGGTTCTATCTCTGCCGATGAAGATGGACCCTACGCGATAAATATGATGGCGCCGGTTAGCGGTGAAGCCCAAGCAGGTGCGGCAAGTGTTGGCGTGGAGCGCTTCCTCATCAAAGAGACCAATACGGCAGAGCGATTTGATGCCGGATTGCATCGAGAATTTTTACAACGCATTGCTGATGCTACTGGGGGGCAATACCTGGATGCAGCCGATAAGGATCAGCTCGCCCAAGTGCTAACCATGCAAAACGCCGGCATTACAAGAGAAGAGCTATTACCATTATGGAATATGCCTATCTTGTTTTTATTGTTGCTGTTCGCCAAAGCACTCGAGTGGTTCCTCCGCCTAAAATGGAAACGCCTCTAATGCGGGGACAGTTTACTTATATGCGTTGTGCTGTCACTCCGGTGGGGTGGCACAACTTGCCACGCATGTTGTTGGCTACAGTGCTTGCGCTGTTTGCCATTAACACCGTGTCGGCCAAAACCACGGGTGTTGTCGTCACTGGTCTCGGTGGTAACGAAGAGTATGCTGAAAAGTTTCTAAGCCAAGGTCAGGTTGTAGTCGATGCTTTGCGCACGGTTAGCGAGTCGGACGATGACATCGTTCTAATTCAGGCGCAACAGGCAACTCGTGAAAACATATTACAGTCGATAACAACACAAGCAGCGCTCGGTGGTGATGTGTTTTTCCTTATCATGCTGGGGCACGGTACGGTAGATGCCGAATCGTGGCGATTTAATTTGCCGGGGATCGATATAACCACACAAGATTTAGTCGCCGCTTTAACCGATGTTGATGCACCGGAGCAAATCGTATTGTTGGGAGCAAGTGCGAGCGGTGCTGTGCTTGATGTGCTGAGTCAACCAGGTCGCTATGTGGTAACAGCGACCAAAAGTGCAGGAGAGCTCAATGCTGTTCGCTTTCCCGAGTATCTATCCAAGGCCATGGAAGCATCACTTGCCGACACAGATCGCAATGAGATTTTAACGCTTGCCGAAGTCTACCGCTATGCAAACGAGAAGACGCAAGGCTATTACGATGAGCAAAACTTGCTCGCCTCTGAACATGCGCGCATAAGTGGAGATCAGCCTGAACGCGTCGCCATGGCACGCCTTGGGGCTTTGAAATTAGCAAACGACGACCCTGAGGTGAAGCAGTTATTACAAGAGCGTTTGATTCTAGAGGATGCCTTTTTGGAGTTGAAAGCGGCAAAACCGGATATGCAAACAGGTGACTATTACGAACAGTTGGAACCGCTACTTATCTCTATCGCAAAGTTACAACAAAAAATCGATGCGGCAACCGGTTGGGTGGAATCGAATGAATAAGTCATTTGTGTTTATGCTAGTACTCAACTTGTTTCTCGTATGCACAAGCGCGCAAGCTTTAACGATTCACTATGGTGATGATCGTCATGAAGAGCTGCGGGCCTGTGATGAACTTGCGTACGTCGGTGATAAAGAAAAAGCCAATGCCTGTTATGAAGTTTTAAGCAATCACCCGCAATTGCTGGTTCAGGCCGATGCCGCTGCTGCATTGGGTGATGTTCGATTGGCCAATAAGCGTTATCGGCAAGCTTCCTCTGATAGTAACGATCCTCTAATAAAAACCCATTGGGCCATGCTGTACTTGCGAACGCATCAAGTCAGTGATGCACAGTCGTTACTTCGAGAAGTGTTATTGCGCGACGATAGTTTTTTGCCCGCTCGTTTAGGTTTAATTGAAACAAACCTACGCAGCTTTGAAGGCCGCGCTCGTCAAGAGCTATTTAACATCCTTAGTGAAACGCCGGACAACATGCACGCCTTGATGTTGCAGGCGCAAATCGAGCTTGAGCTTAAAAACGTTGATACTGCACGCTCGATTTTGGAGAGCACAAAGCCTTTGATTGAAGCTGCCGGGCTGCCACTGCTTGACTACTACACGCTGCAAGCGGGTGCAAACTTATTAGAAGCCAAGCCGATCGATGAATGGGTAGACAAAGCCTTGGCGGTTAATCCTCACTACGGCGAAATCTATTCGAAAGTCGCTCACTACTACATCATCACTTATCGCTATCGTGAAGCCGTCGACCTATACAAAAAAGCCGTCAAGCTTGATGAGAATTTAGCCGTCGCTCAGCGCGATCTTGGTATTAATTATTTGCGCATTAACAATATTTTTGGTGCGCGTCACCATATTCGAAAAGCTTTCGATCTGGATCCCTTCGATTTGCAAACGGTTAACACCTTGCGGTTTTTAGATAAGCTCGACAACATGCGTATCAGCTCTATTGATGTGGAAGACCCAGACGACGCCACACAAATGCTTGGTCGGGTCATCATTCGGCTGGACCGCGAAGATGCCGATGCACTAGAACCTTATGTACAAAACCTTTCACGTGACGCTATGCAACTATTCGCAAAACGCTACGACTTCGAGCTGAAACGCCCAATGATCGTAGAGTTGTATCACGACCATGACGACTTTGGTGTGCGAACGGTTAGTACACCAGGTATTGGATTGTTAGGGGTGACATTTGGATATCTAACGGCGATGGATAGCCCAAAAGCGAGACCAGCAGGTGAATTTCATTGGGGTTCGACGCTATGGCACGAGATAGCACACGTCTTCACTCTAGAAGCGACCAACCATTTATTGCCACGTTGGTTTAGCGAAGGGTTGTCAGTGTATGAAGAATGGAACACTGGGCCACTGCGTGATCGAACCATGCCCATCGACACCTTATTGGCGATATCAAAAAATCAGTTTCTGCCAATAAATGACTTGGATTCAGGTTTTGTTCGTCCAACCTACAATGGTCAAGTACAAGTGTCGTACAACCAAGCCGGTCTTATCTGTGATTTTATTTCGGCGCAATGGGGGCATGACGCCTTAGTGATTATGCTTAAGCAGTTTGCTGAAGGTGCATCTACTTCCGATGCCTTACAAGAAGCGATTGATATGGACGGCCCAAGTTTTGATGAATTGTTTCTTCAACACATAGAAGAGCGTTATGGCGATGTTTCCCGATCGCTAGACGACTATCAGATTGCTCAACGGCAAATGGCGCGCGCGATGCGTGCTGAAGACTGGGTTAGCGTCACCGTGTTAGCGCGTAATGTGGTTGACCGTGATCCAGAACGAGTTGGTGCTGGTAACGCTTATGAAGTGTTAGCCAATGCACTTATAGAGCAGGGCGACAATGAAGCTGCAGTGGATACACTCCTTGGCTGGCATGAACGCGGTGGCCACGGTGTGCCATCCTTGCAATGGCTTGTGCGTCAATTGCGCGAACAAGAGCGCTTCGATGAAGCGGCAAAAGTCATGGAGTCGATTAACTGGGTCAGCCCCTATGTTGTCGATGAACATCGCTGGCTTGGCGATCATTACTTAAGCCAGGAACAACCAAATCTTGCGGTGCGTGAATACGATGCGCTACTTGGCTTACAACCAGAAGACCCGGCCGAAGCGCTTTTAGGTAAAGCACGTGCTTCGCTATTAGTTGGGGATAGAGACAAAGCAAAACGACAGGTTTTATATGCGCTTGAGCACGCACCTTTTTTTCGCTCTGCGCAAAAGTTGTTGTTGGAATTTAATGAAGGAGAAGCAGTTGAGTGATGCAAACATGCAGTCGGGTGAAACTGGCGAACTAGTCAATCGGTTTCGCACCGTTACCGATGAACTGCGCGCTGAGGTAGGCAGAATCATTGTGGGTCAAGATCACGTGGTTGAGCACCTACTGATAACCTTATTAGTCGGAGGACATTGCCTTGTGACAGGTATGCCCGGCACAGCCAAAACCTTATTGGTTAGAACGCTGGCTGATGCCCTAGGGCTGAACTTTAATCGAATTCAATTCACTCCCGATTTAATGCCGACCGATATTACTGGTACTGACATCATCGAACAAGACGACTCAGGTGCGCGCAATTGGCGTTTTGTGCCTGGTCCAATCTTTACGAATGTGTTGCTCGCTGATGAAATCAACCGCACACCGCCGAAAACACAAGCGGCTCTGCTTGAGGCCATGCAAGAGTATTCAGCTACAGTGCGCGGAACGCAGCACATCATTGATAAGCCGTTTTTTGTGTTAGCCACGCAAAACCCACTCGAACTTGAAGGCACGTATCCACTGCCCGAAGCGCAGCTCGATCGATTCCTATTTAACATCATGTTGGACTATCTGCCACTGGAAGATGAAATCACCGTGATCGAACGCTTCACAACCGATGTATTGCCGGAACCTGTTAAAGCGTGTACTAACGCTGCCGAGGTTCGCGCATTTCAAAATCTGACTCGTGCGGTGCCTGTGAGTAATGCGGTTGGACGATATGCAGTGGAGATGGTTAGGGCCACGCGCCCGGGTGACGTCAGTGCAACCGATACGGTTAAAAAATACGTTAAATTTGGGGCGTCTGTTCGCGCGGCTTTGTTTATCACCATGGCGGCTAAAGCGCGTGCGCTAATGCGTGGTCGTTACCACGTGAATAAAGAAGATATCGATGCATTAGCAGCGCCGGTGCTTCGTCATCGAGTCATGTTGAACTACTTCGCTGAGGCCGATGGCATGTCGATTGATGATGTGCTCAAAGACTTGGTTGATACACGAGTAGCGGCTTAATCATGAATGCAGTTGCTGCCAGCCGGTTTTTAAAACCCGAACTTCTCGCGCGCCTTGGCTCGCTGGAGCTGGTAGCGCGCACTGTGGTTGATGGCGTACTAACCGGATTGCATCGCTCACCTGATTTTGGTTTCAGTCAAGAGTTTGCCGAATACCGCGCTTACAATGAAGGTGATGATCTGCGCTTTGTGGATTGGAATGTATATGCTCGAGCCGATCGAATGTACGTCAAACGTTTTCGTGGTGAAACGAACACCTCGGTCACATTGTTGTTGGATGTGAGTGCATCGATGGGATTTGGCGACCCGATCAGTAAGCATGATCAGGCGCGTTTTCTGGTTGCGTCATTAGCCTACTTAACCCGGCGCCAACACGATGCCTTAGGTATTGCACTGTTCGATGACAAAGTTCAGGAATACGCGCAACCCAGTGCACGTCCAGACAGTCTTACCAAAGTGTTGGGCTTGTTACAAACCAGCTCTGTTGGTAGTAACACCGATGTGTGTGATGTACTCACTGGCTTGCAGGCCACGATCACCAAACGCGGCTTGTTGGTTTTAGTGTCAGATTTGTACACCGACCCTGAGCGATTACTGACATCCTTGCAAGCCTTGGTTCATGCAGGTCATGATGTCGCGATATTCCATGTGCTCGATAACGAAGAACTAGCACCCAGTGTTAAAAAAATTAGCGCCCTCAAAAGTTTGGAGTCAGGCAAGACGGTGGTGGTTGACCCACAGTATTTGAAAGGTGACTATCAAATCAAAATGCAAAAGCACTGTGAAGACATAGAGCACAACTGTGCCAAAGCCGGTGCTGACTACATAAAACTTACCACCAGCGAATCGCTGGACAGTTCCATTGTGTCTTATCTGCAGTTTCGTGAGAGACGTTCACGATGAGTTTGCTCGCACCTTTGTATTTGCTCGGGCTACTCGGCTTGTTGTTGCCGTGGTTGTTACACCGGTTTTCACATCATGAACCGCCACAACAAACTTTTCCAAGTACACAGTTTTTGGAACCGACCAAACCGCCCGCAACCAGCAAGCGGAAGTTGCGTTACTGGTTGCTATTGGCATTACGCGTGTTGTTTTTAGCCGCGCTGTGTTTTTTGTTTGCACAGCCATGGTTACGATCGGACGCCGATGCTGCTAATGCCGAAGCTGTGCAATTAGTGATAGTTGATCATTCTTTTTCAATGCAAGCGAACGATCGCTGGCAACAAGCGCAAGCCGTTTTTGATTCTGTGCTTTCCGACCTACCTGCGCAAGACGATGTGCAACTGTTTAGCTTTGCGTCTAAGCTTCGCGCATTGACCGATATGATCAATGATCGAGGCCTTGTCAAGGATGCCATGGCGCGCAGCGAGCCCGGGTTTGAGTCGGCTGACTTTGGCGAACTAATGCGGCGGCTAAACAAAGTAGCCGGCGACATTAAAAAGCCGGTGTCGGCCACATTTATAACCGATGCTCAACGTTCAAATTTACCCCAGCAGATGAACACCTTACTGGCGAATCGACTTAGCTCATTTAAGGTGATGGCGATCGATGACACGGCACCAATTAACTACTCGTTACGAGCCGATGCCAGAACCAGTGATGCCATCTCGGCGCGAGTCAGTGTCAGGGTCGCAGCATCGGGTGCCGATAAAGATGCTGCTGAGCGCGCCACCCCGGTTACTAAAACAGTAGAGGTCAGTATCAAGGATAGGGTGCTTGATTCGCAGAATGTGGTACTGCAAGCGGGAGAATCCAGAACCATTGTGTTTGATGCTATCGACCTGCCAAGCACAAACAAAGATTTGATACGGGTTAATTTTGCACAAAGTGATTTTCTAAGCGAAGACGACAGTATTGATGTGCCTGTACGTGGCTCGTCAGCTATCAACTTATCTTTAACCAGCATCGGAAACACACCAGAAGAACAAGCAATGGTTTTTATTTCTACAGCCATGGAAACCAACGGTGAAGCTCGTGTCGAAACGCTGGATGCGAGCACGGCCTTAGCACCGGGTGTTCGCCATGCCGTCGTATTCGTTGACAGCCTAAACCGCGTTCCCGATGCCGTTGTGCGCTATGTTCAAAGTGGTGGCAATGCGTTGGTTCTACCAAACAAAACCGACGAGTCTACGGCGGGCTCATCTTCAGCTAATGCATCCAATATAACGCGTGTCGATCTAGCGCATGCCTTGGGTTTGGGCGATATTGATTGGTTCAGTTCGCACTACTACAACGTACCGGAGTTTACGCCATTACCTGATGATCGCTTGTTGTTGAGTCTGGATACAGGTCAGGCCTTATTGATTGAACGCTCTATCGGTGACTTAGGTCGATTGCTGCTGTTAAACGACTCGCTTGACGGGTTCAATAGCGATTTACCTTTACAGCCCTCATTTGTATTGTTGATGCAGCAAATCGTGCACTATTTTGATAGTAGTTCCGCCTTGCCAGACGAGGTGGAAGTCGGTAGCGATATCTACCTGCCTGCCAATACCCAGCTACTAACGCCTGCGGGCGATGCAATATTAGAACTTAGTCAGCTAGGTACACCCAATTCGGTTCGTATAACAGAACCGGGTATTTATTCTGTGCTCGGAGCGAACAGTGCACAGTCAGTCAGTGCACTTATTAGTTCGAGAGAATTAAATATGGCGGGCTTAGATCGTGAAGAGCTTGATGCGTGGGAAGCTCGGCATGAAATTAAGAAGAGCTCGCAAGACCTAAGCGACGAAACTAACGGTAGTGTAGGCAGTCGCGTAGTGGATGAAATTCAAACTAACAACACCCTATGGCGATGGCTGCTGCCTGCTGTGTTGATCTTCTTATTGCTTGAATCGCTTTACGCTAATCGTTTTTTATGGGTACGGAGGGATGGATTGTGAGTAACACATCGTCATCACGGAATCGTTTCCAACGCTATGTCAAAAGTGCAACCCGACGGGAAACAGTACGCCTGATTGTTGTATCCATTGCCATAGTCCTCGCTATTTTCATCGCGATAACAACGATTGGTGTTGCGGTAGGACTTATACGCGGATTTTCTCCAACGCTTACCAATACGGCTCGCATTGCATTGGCGGTGTCTGGTTTGTTTGCCATTATTTATTGTATGTGGCGACCGATATTGCGATTAAAGCGTGATCGCGGAGCCACGCTTATAGAATCGTCAGATGCAGCGTTCGATGGTCGCGTACAAACCTATTTGGATACACAAGCGCGAACGCCAGATCACGAATTTTTGCCTTTGCTTGCTCAAGACGGCTTAAGCGTTGCCAAGCGTGTTCCGCTGTTTCGCATCGTGCCCATGTCGGCGATTCTTTGGCCGATTGTCATAATCGCCAGTCTGTTGTTTGCAAGCGTTGGTTTTTTCCAAAGAGCACCGCTAGAGTGGCGTAACGCGGCGCAACACATTTGGGCAGGTTGGAAAATGCCTGGGCTGGTAGCCGTTAGGGACATTGCGGTAAACCCCGGTGATACGCAATTGCTTTCCGGAGAGAACTTGGTGCTCAATGCGCAGGTATCTGGCTTTAGTACAGATGAAGTGACCTTGCATGTGCGTATGGCAGAAGATACGTGGCAAACCAGTCAAGTTAAGCGTGGTGATAATGGTGAATTCGATTTCACCTTGTTTAGGGTAGTAACGCCTCTTGATTATTACTTTTCAGCAGCTTACACGCAAAGTGAACAACACAGTATTGGTGTAGTCACGCCTGCAAAGTTAGAGACCATTAACGCAAGCTATGTTTATCCTGAATGGACGCAACTGCCAGATACGCAAAAAAGGGATGTTGGTCGCATCTCTGGCGTTAAGGGCACAAAGGTAAAACTCAGCTTTACAACCGATAAACCTTTAGAGAATGGTTTTCTAGCATTTGGCGATCAACAGTTAACGCTAGAGAGGAACGATTTAGAATACAGTGTGTCTGTCACGATGCTCGAAGACACTCAGTATCAATTAAACGATCGTATGTTGGGTCGAGACGTACCGATTAGCGGTGAGCACGCTGTCGTTATACAAGGTGATGAAGCACCGGAAATACGCTTCGAACAACCCGGGCGCGATGTTAGTGCATCACCGGTTGAAGAGGTGACGGTAAAACTTATCGCCATTGATGACTTTGCGATTGAATCGGTTGAACTTTTGTATTCAGTAAATGCCGGTGACTGGCAAACTATTGATTTAAGTGCACAGAACCCAAGCACAACGCAATCTGCTAGTTACGTTTTTTCATTGGAAAATCTAGGCATTGATTTTTCAACTGATCCCGCTATTGCAGCACCGATGATGCCGGGTGATTTGATCAGCTACTACGCTCGCGCTAAAGATCATGACAGTGTGGCAGAGACTGACATGATGTTAATCGATGTGCGACCGTTTGATCGGCGATTCTCCCAAGCCGGTAGTGCGCCCAGTGCGGGTGGTGGTTCTGGTGCTGCAAACGAGGGCGGGGAAATTTCTCGGCGACAAAGAGAAATATTTATCGCTACTTGGAATCTTCAACGCGCCACGGAAGCCGCTGGTGGTGATCCCACTCCACATGCTGATAACGGAAAACTACTCGCCGATTTGCAGGTGACATTAGCCGACCAAGCGCGCACCTTGGCTGATCGATCAGAAGCGCGTGAACTGGTGCAGCAGGGCGATAAAATAAGAGAGTTTGTCGACTACTTGCGCGAAGCCGCCGATGCCATGGAACCATCAGCCAAAGCATTAGAAGAGCTCGCCTTCGCTGAGGCGATTCAACCTCAACAACGCGCACTTCAACTGCTACAACGGGCGGAAGCTTTGTTTGCCGATATTCAATTGTCGCAACAGCAAGAGGGGCAAGGTGGTGGTCAAGCACAGCCTGGTAAGGACATGGCGGAGATGTTTGAACTAGAGATGGATCTTGAGCGTAATCAATACGAGCAACCTGATCGCGGTAGTGAAGCAAATCCTTCGCAGCAGGTGGACGATATATTTGAAAAACTCACCGACCTTGCACGACGACAGCAAGAACTTGAAGAAGAACGTAGACGCAATAATGACCAGCAAACCCGCGAAGAACGCTGGCGCCAAGAACAGCTCTCGCGCGAATTGGAAGCGCTAAAAGAACAATTGGAACAATTGCAAGAACAGCAGGCTAATCAATCCGAGCAATCTAGTGAGTCAGGCGAATCATCAGGTCAATCCGGTGGCCAGTCGAGTGCGCAACAAGCTTTAGAAGAAGCCATCGAGCGACTTGAAGAAGCGGCCGAGGCCATGCAGCAAGATCAATCCGAACCATCTGAATCGGGTACAGAACAAGCGAGCAATGAGCAATCTGGCACTGGCGAAACCTCTGGTAGTGATGAGCCAGATGCGGATCAAGGGGCCGAGCAGGCATCGGCCGGAGAAGCCTTACAACAAGCTGTTGATCAATTGGCCGAGCAGCGTTCTGCCGACTTACTCACAGGCATTGAAAACGCCGTGGCCGATGCAGAAGATATTCTGACAGAACAACGCCGAACAGAAAACTTGTTACGCGACGCTATAGAGCGAGCAGCACAATCGCGTGAAGGTGGTGTTTATTCACCGGGTTTGACGCGTGAACAAGCAGATAACCTAGCTGAGAAAAAACGTGAATTAAAACGTGAGCTTGACACGCTTCGCGACAAGGTTGCTGATTTATCAGAACGATTTGGTGATCAAGCTCGACAAACGGGTGAAGAACTGGATACAGCAATTGAAGAGCTAGATGAAAGCCAAGCGTCGGATATATTAGGGATAGCAGGTGACGCCATTGCCGATGGTTCACTGGCAACCGTACTGCCGACAGAGAGCCTGGTCACGAATGCGATAAGAGATTTACGCGATCGACTTGACGATGCAGCAGATGTTGCAAGAAATGAAGGAATCCGCCCAGCCGATTCGGGTGACATGCAAGTTGCGGATGCGTTAGAGCAAATCAGACAGCTACGCCAGCAACTTGAACGCGGTACGCAGCAAGGACAGGAAGGTCAACAAGGACAAGAAGGTCAACAAGGACAAGAAGGTCAACAAGGACAGGAAGGTCAACAAGGACAGGAAGGTCAACAAGGACAGGAAGGTCAACAAGGACAGGAAGGTCAACAAGGACAAGAGGGTCAACAAGGACAAGAGGGTCAACAAGGACAAGAGGGTCAACAAGGACAAGAGGGTCAACAAGGACAGGGTGGACAACAAGGACAAGAAGGTCAGCAAGGACAAGGTGGTCAACAGGGTCAGGGCGGGCCAAGCCAGTCGGGACCTACTCAACAATCGGGCGTACGACAAGGTGCTGGTATTGCTAATAACGCAACTGACGGTACGCAACGGGGCTATGTTCAAGAGTCGCAAGCGGTTGATTCAGGACAAACCGCCGACGCCATTGATGAGTTACTACCAGAACTTGAAGCGCTCGGTGTCGATACCGATGCGCTGCAAGAATTACAAACCGCATCCGAGGTTTTTCGTAGTGGCGGCAACGGTGAAATAAATGCAGCAAGAATAGAAGCTGAATTTAATCGGGCATTGTTAAGCCTTGAAAACCTTGAACTGCAACTCGCTGATTCGCTGGTACTTGAAACAAAAAGCATCGACCAATTAGTACGTGAAGGTGAAATATCAGAGGCGGCTGCAGAATATTTCAGACGCTTGAGCGAGAAGCGAGTGCGTGCGCCACGCTAGAAATTGCTCCAAACCACCCAAATTGGACGTAGGCCTCAGATTGCTTTAAACTTGTGTATAACTTGCAATTAGGCTGAACATGCGTACTTATCTACTGTTTTTAAACACAGAACAAAAAGTTGAAACCGTAGAGCACGGATTGGTTAGAGGTTTGGCCATAGCCAATGTTGCTCTATGTGAAAGTCGTGCTTTGGCCAAAGAATATCTGGACATCACAGCAGGCGACGAAATCATTGGTTGCAATAATGATGGTATTCGTTGGCGTGCGGATATCGATGATGTTGTTCTCGCCACCACCGTAAATGAAACTGAAGGTGAAGATGGCGAAGCCATCAAAATCATTCAAGGTAAATTAACGGCCCGCGGCGGCCGCTCCATCGCTGCTGCGTGTAAACGAATGAAAGAAAACGGTGTTGCCTTGCCAGACATTATCAACACGCGCGGCTCTGGTTTCAAACAGGGTGCGCTTGCAAAGCTGCTTACAGATGAGCAGGTTGAAGAGCTTGCGTCTGGCTTGAGTTAATAACGGCTTTTTTTACGTTACAAAGTCTATGTGCGTCACCAAGCTAACTAATGCTCGGTGACACATTCAGTTCTAATTCTCGTTCTCTTAGTGCTTTCTTCTTAGTGCTTTTTTAGTTGTCATCTTTAGTTGTCATCTAAGTTCAGTTAAGCTTGCTTAGTTGGACGCAAAACCACAACGGTCCAACCCGGTTTGGGCGTTATCGATTGCGCTGCGCCATACACATACAACTTGCGATCCTTGCTTACTGCAAACATCTTTAAATCGTCTTCCAAGATTTCACTTGCCGGTCCCTGTGTGTCGTCATCGGTTTCGGGTATGGTTATATGCACGACCTCACCTTCCTTCACTTGTCGTTTTAAACGCGCGTAGTTCAGGCTCTCATCAAATAGGGCATTTGCCCGGTGGCGATTCGCAATATCAAATCGTTCAAAGGCTTCATCATCTGACGCGCTCTCTAACGTGAATACAGAATTAGAACCAAACTCTGATCGAAAGTGAATGCTGGTGAGTGCATTCGCATCTTTGTTCGTCGACAAAGCCAATAGTTTTCCGATGCCTTGCAAGTCCAAATTTTCTTCGGCATGGCCCGAGCTTGGATTGCCGTGATAAGCCTCGAAGCCCGATTGTCTGGCCCGTCTAACACTACTCCACGAAGCATCGGAAAATTGAACCTTAATCGAGTGCTCTCGCAATGCCGTGGCGATCGTTAGACTCATACCGTTAACGCCGTGGATAAGCACACCATTGGGTTCGGGGTTGCTGATGCCCAATCGATCGGCTAAGCGCTTTGCGGTAAAGCTCTGGATAACAACGGTACCGATGATAAGGCTAAAAGTTAGAGGTACAAGGTATTCTGTTTGTGGAACGCCAACTTCTTCTAAGCGCAGCGCGAACAGCGATGATACAGCGGCCGCAACAATGCCACGTGGTGCTATCCAACCAATAAACAGCCGTTCTCTGGTAGTAAGCTCGCTACCTAAAGTACATAGCCAAACATTGATAGGTCGAATAATAAATTGCGCGATTAGTATAAGAATGATCACACCACCAACAAAAAACGGTAGGTTGCTTAGGTCGAGTCTGGCTGCCAATAAAATAAACAATGTGGAGATAAGCAGTACGGTAAGATTTTCTTTGAAGTGCAATATTTCATGGATGTGAAGGCCGCGAGCGTTGGCCAACCATACCCCCATGACCGTAACCGCTAGTAAACCGGATTCGTGCTGCACTGTTTCTGATAACGCAAACACGATGACAACAAACATCAAGGTCAAAACGTTCTTAAGAAAGTCAGGTACCAGATAACGCCGTAAAACAGACTCTGCGGCCCAACCTGCGGTCACACCCAATAACAATCCGGTGCCAACCAGCTTTGCCAATATGATGGCTATTTTAGTTGCCGCCAACCCTGGTTGATCTAATAAAACATACTCGAAAACCAGTAGGGCGAGGAATACACCAACAGGGTCGATCAGGATGCCTTCCCAATGCAATAGGTGACCGATCTTATCTGAGGGTCGTACTGTACGAAGCAATGGTTTTATAACGGTTGGACCACTGACAACTGCGATAGAACCAAAGACAAATGATATTTGCCAGGACAAGGAAAAAATAAAATGCACCGTCACGGTTAACAATAGCCACGTAACAACCACCCCTAAACTGATCAATCGCGTTACCACCGCGCCATGACCTTTGATGTCGGAGAATTTTAATGTCAAACCTCCTTCAAACAAAATGATGGCAACCGCTATAGAAACAAATGGGAATAGGGCATCACCAAAACTCTCTTTTGGGTCGAGCACGCCCAACACTGGTCCGACAAGCAGTCCTGCCATCAGCAGGAAAACGATCGATGGTTGTTTCAATCGCCAAGCTAACCACTGGCAAATTGCGCATAGGCCGGCGAGTAGTGCGATGGTGAGTAATGGGGATTCTTGCATAGCGTTTTTCAAGTGCCCTTGTTTAAGCGGTAATAGCTAATGTAAATAATCGTACAACTATTCCATCAACAAACAAATCCACCCAAATTGATCGCTTAGTGTCATCAATTCGTCAGCATAATAGGACAAACAGAGGTCTATTTTGTCGAAATTGACGGTTCCACGCCGAATATGGGCCGCGATCACGCGGCGGATGTGCTTAAGCCTTCGCTGATAGGTGTGGAAATGATATATTCATGCCATCCCACTCAAAATACAGTGTGCGCACACATGACTATTTTCTATACGATTTTAATGCTAATCATGCTTGTATTTGCAGGTCTGCAATATAACGATGAAAACGGAGTTTACTGGGCGATCATCTACCTCGTGCCTGCGATGGCTTTAGGGTTGGCTGCGTTTGTACCTCATCAATTCGCCACTTGGATCGGTAGAATTTTACTCGGCGCTGCTATCATTGTATTAGGTTTTGGCGTGTATGTTTATTGGCCAAAAGAGCTGACGACTATACCTGTTGCGCAGTGGTTTGAACACGTTTCCATTAACCAGGGATTCGGTGTGGCAATCGCATACCTTTTCACAAGCCTGACCTTGCCGTTGGCATTTCGTCGATCAACCAGACGCCTTAAAAAAGCGACACAAGCTGAGAGTGTTGAGGCAACCATAGCCCAATAACGTGATTAGTAATGAGTATCGACTCCCTCATCGATATTGCCCAAGGCGATTTTGATGCGCTGTACCAAAACTTTACGTGGGATATACCCAGCGAACTCAATGTAGGTGCATTGTGTTGCTCTCGACATGCCACCGGTCACAACAAGCTTGCGCTTATTGCTGAATCGGCCTCGGGCGCATGCCAACGATACAGTTTCGACGATATTGAACGGCTCTCCAACCAGTTAGCCAATGTTTTTAAACAATGTGGAGTTAAGCAAGGAGACCGCGTCGCGGTTGTGCTGCCACAACGATTAGAAACGGCACTTGTTCATATCGCAGCACAAAAACTTGGCGCTATTTCCCTACCCTTGTCTGTGCTGTTTGGTGATGATGCCTTGCACTTTCGACTTAGCGATAGCGAAAGTCGGCTGGTGGTGACGAATCAACAGCGCGCATCGTTAATCGAATCGCTACATAAACAACTGCCCGCACTGCAAACCATTCTTAGTGTGAAAAATGACGATCCGGTCGATGTGCAAAATCTGCCCACAGGATCAGCCGAGAAGAATTGTTTTTGGACAAGGTTGGCGGCAGCAGATTGCGATATCACGCCTGTTAATACAGGCAAAGACGAACCGGCGTTTTTACTCTATACATCCGGTACCACTGGCCCGCCAAAAGGTGCTTTGGTTCCGCAACGCGCGTTAATTGGAAATTTAACCGGCTTTGAGTTGTCGCATAACGGATTTCCACAAGCAAACGATTGCGTGTTTACACCCGCTGATTGGGCTTGGACCGGTGGCTTGCTTGATGCCTTATTACCAGCGTGGTACTACGGCGTACCTGTAGTCGGGTTCGATGCCAAAAAATTCGATGCTGAAAAAATCGCAGCGCTTATGTCGCGACACAAAGTGACCTGCGCCTTCATTCCGCCCACGGCATTAAAAATGCTCAGAGTGGTGCCCGAACTATTCGAGCGTCATCCATCATCGCTGCGCAGCGTGATGAGCGCCGGCGAAGCGGTAGGAGAGGAGTTGTTGTATTGGGGGCGCGATGCATTGGGCTTAGACATAAACGAGATGTGCGGGCAAACCGAGCACAACTACTTAATGGGCAACTGCAGTGTGGCCATGCCGGTGCGCGCAGGTTCTATGGGAAAAGCCTATCCTGGACACCGTGTGGCGATCATGGGTGCCGACGGTCGAATAATGGGTAAGGGCGAGCAGGGTGAGATTGTAGCGCACCGAGATGATCCAGTGCATTTCTTAGGCTATTTAAACAAGCCCGAGGCCACCGCTGAAAAGTATACCGGCGACTGGTTCCATACCGGCGATGTTGGATATGAAGACGAAGACGGCTACTTGTGGTTTGTTGGTCGCGCCGATGATGTAATTAGCAGCGCTGGCTATCGCATTGGCCCAGGTGAGATTGAAGACTGTGTTATGCAACACAGTAGCGTGTTGCAGGTTGCCGCCATTGGGGTGCCAGACCCGGACGGTATTCGTGGTGATGTTGTCAAACTCTGTATCGTACCCAGACAAGGCATACAGCCTGATGTAAGCTTATCGGATGAGATTCGTACACAAGTGCGTGAGAAGTTGGCAGCCTACGAATACCCTCGTATCATTGAATTTTACGACGCCTTACCGATGACCACCACCGGTAAGGTGAAACGCCGTGATTTGCGCGAACAACACATTAACGCGACCCACTCATAGGAAATCGTTCTTTTGGATTCAGCTAAACCGCGCTTCGGGATTATTATCTCGATGTTCCCAGAACTGCATGAAACGTTCATTTTGCGCGAACTCGTCGCATTGGAAAAGCGTGGCTTGCAGTTCGATATATATAGCCTGCAATACCCTCGCGACCCAATCACTATAGACGATGCCATTCGCTTATCCACAGAGCGAACCACTTATGCAAAGCTCATTAGCGCAAGCAGTTTATTAGCCTTTGCGAAAACCTTGTTTACAAAACCGCTTAAAACATTATCCGCCATGGGCAGTGTGGTTTGGCAAGGTCGTAAGCGTCCAAAAGATGTCGTAAAAAACTTAGCTATCCTGCCGCTAACGCTGCAGTTTTATCAGCTGGGCACAGCGCGTGGCATTAAACACTGGCATGGGCATTGGGCCAATGTACCAACAACGGCGTGTTGGTATTTGCATAAAATTTATGGCGACTCGTGGTCAGCAGCCATTCACGGTGAGGATATATTTTCTCCAAACCAGTTTCTAAGTCATAAGCTTGATGCTGCTGCATTCAGTGTTGTTTGCAGCGGCTACTTTTGCAATCACCTACAAACGGAACTGGGATTGCACCGTCCTGCAGATGTGCACTTAAATTACCATGGCCTTGATCCACGCGTTATGCTTCGTTCAACCGAGCGTAGCTTCAATGCCCGCGCAAAAGATCAGGCAATTAAGCTTGTCAGCATTGGCCGTTTGGTGCCAACCAAAGGCCACGATGTTTTAATAAGAGCTTGTGCGCTTTTAAAGTCGCAATACGACTTAAAATTTGAGTTGCAATTAATTGGTTCTGGGCCTATTGATGAAGAACTTAAAACCTTGGCGCAAACTCAAAACGTGAGTGAGGAAGTTGTTTTTAGAGGTGGTCTGGCCTTTGAGGATGTGCTTAGCACCTTAGAGCAGGCTGATATGTTTTGCTTGGCACCGCGGTTAATTCCGGGTCATCCGCCCGATGGTATTCCTAACGTTATTGCTGAAGCCATGGCCTTGCGCGTACCCGTGGTCAGCACGCGTGTCAGCGCTATCCCCGAATTACTTGAAACCGGCAAGACCGGGCAATTAGTTGAAGTGGATGATGTAGAAGGCTTTGCCAAAGCCATTGCAGAACTTGCCAATGATGAGCTATTGGCAAAGTCCATTAGCGATGCAGGCTTTAAAAAGGTTGGGCGGTTGTTCGATCAACAAAAAAACATCGATGAACTCATTGCTTTGTTTGAACGTTATGTGCCTGGTAAAGTTATTTAAAACGCATTAGCTACCTGTGAATAAAATCAACAAGTCCATTGTATTTTGTATAGAAGCTCTAACCGTTGGCGGTGCCGAGCAAATGCTTGTGGCTATGGCCAACCAATTTGTTGCAAGGGGTTGGGATGTGCATATGATTTGCCTGACCAAGGCTGGTGAGTTGGCTGATCGTCTTGATGATCAGGTCAATTTGCATGTACTTAACAAAAAGTCCGGCGTTGATTGGCAACTACCCAAACGTCTTCGCGCTTTGGTACAAGGTATTGCGCCGGTGGCGATCAATAGCCATCTATGGACTGCGAACCTGTGGACGCGCATCGCCATGTTCCGCGAGCCCACGCGTGTGGTGGTGACGGAGCACAGTCGGGATACATGGAAAGCTAAACATTATCGTTTTATAGATCGACTATTGGCAAAACGAACTTATAAACTGGTTGCCGTCTCGAACGATACAGCTGACTTCTATACCAGCGAGATACGTATTCCAGACAAGTTAGTGAGTGTGATTAACAACGGTGTGGACACACAACGTTATGCGGCAGGCGATGGCGCTAAGATACGTAAACTCTGGGCGCCAAACAACGAATTACTGCTCGGCACTGTCGGTAGAATGGTGCCCGCTAAAAACCATATTCGATTACTCGAGATGGCCGTTCTACTAAAAGAGACAATGCCTGCGTTTAAATTGGTGCTTGTCGGTGACGGTGAACTGCGAGCGAAAGTAGAGGCAGCGGTTGAAGCAAAGTCATTACATAGTCAGGTCATTTTAGCGGGTGCGCGTTCTGATATTCCTGATGTGTTAGCAGCCTTAGATATATTCATCCTGTCATCAGATCGGGAAGGGCACCCACTCACCGCTTTAGAAGCCCAAGCTGCTGGTACACCAGTCATATTAACCAGAGCTGGAGGCTCGGCTGATGCGATCGCAACCGACAACGATCAGCACGGTGGTGTGTTGGTCAATCAAGACGCGCAGGCTTTGGCCGAGGCTGTGGTGAATATGGCGAACACTAAAGACGCAATAACGAACATGGGCGCATTCGCACAATCCCATGCGCTTCAGCATTTTGATATGCAACACATGGTAGATCAATACGAACAACTGTTCACGGAGAACTAAGCTATGGATACAAAGGGCAGTGCAGTTGGTACCGTTCTCATCGACAATGAACGTGTGCGGGTGACCGAATGGCGATTCCCTAGTAAAGGAGATAATACTGGATGGCATCAGCATGGCTACGACTACATTGTGGTTCCACTGTTTGATGGCGTGTTAGAGATTGAAATGGATGACGGTGAAAAGCTGGTATCACAACTACGCAAAGGCGTACCCTATTTTCGCAAGGCCGGTGTTCGGCATGATGTCATTAACGGAAATGAATTTGAGTGTGCCTTTATTGAAACTGAACTTCTCGAACC
>CALHOU010000052.1 GCA_938035945.1 uncultured Granulosicoccaceae bacterium | reverse complement strand
ACTTCGGGTGGCGTGTCAGCAGGTGATGCCGATTTTGTGACTCAAGTTTTTCATGAGCTTGGGCAGGTTAGTTTTTGGAAGCTGGCTATGCGACCAGGCAGACCCTTAGCTTTTGGTGAAATCGGCGATGCGTTTTTCTTTGGCTTGCCGGGGAACCCGGTGGCGGTGATGGTTACCTTCCTACAGTTCGTGCAACCAGCCATCAAGCAAATGATGGGCTTGAAAAAGTCAGCGCCGTACACGATCAACGCTACCTGCTTATCCAAATTACGAAAGTCGGCTGGACGTGTAGAATTTCAACGCGGCCTATTGGGTAATGACGAACATGGCAATCTGACGGTAACCTCTACTGGCAAACAAGGGGCGGGGCGTATTAGCTCCATGAGCGCCGCTAATTGTTTAATCGTGATTGCAGCCGATGTGGCAGGTGTTAATCCTGGTGATACAGTGGAAGTGCAGCCATTTCGTGGCTTGTTTGGTTAAGTATTCTCGAGCTCAAAGGCTTGCATATTTGTCAGGCCCAACGAATAGTTAAAATCGTGCTGTCTTTTTCAGTTTTGGCTTTGTGATAAACGCCATCGCCCCACATAACGAAATCACCGCGTTTTTTAAGCACGAAACTTTCGTCGGTGGCATCTTGAAAGTTTGGATTAACCGAGAAGGTTAATCGAAAGGCACCTGAATCATTAACCAATATTGAAATAGTGCGACCGGTGCTGATGGGTTTGTTGGTTAAACTGAATTCACCGGCCAAATGATGCATCCATTTCACGCATATATTTGAGATGTCGCTATTCAAAGGTACGTGTCGCAAATTGATACCGGCCTCTTTGTCTGATTTTGTCCAATCACTGAAGCCGATAATCCAGCCGGTCTTTTCAGTATCAAGATTTGCTGCGTTGCCAAATTCGAGGTTCATTTATTCTCCAGAATCGGTTTGAGGGTAAAAAAAGTAATCCATAGATTTGGTGTCTGGATAAACTTGGATTTTGTTGGTGCACGTTTACTTATAGACGGCTATCGGCTCACCAAATTTCCCATCTTCTATGATTAATCCAAGCCCTGGTCCACCTTGTGGCAGCGTTGCAAACCCGTTTTCTATGCGTGGTCCGTTTATTTCGTCGTAGTGTGTTTGGTGGTAAGGATGCGCTAGCCATGCACCGCGACTAAATTGCGGCTCAACGGTTGCACCGAGCGCTATGCCAGCAGCTGCAATAATATCGCCACCCCAGGCATCATCGGTACTGATGGGTGTGCGTGTTGCCATGCACAGATCACGCACGGCACGCATGTTGGTCAAACCACCAAGGCGGGAAATTTTTAAACCAAAGCCGTCGGCAAGGCCGCTTGAAATCATGCGTGCAATGGCGCGTAGATCAGTTGAATTTTCATCGACAATGATTGGGTGGCTGATTTGTTGTTTTAGTTGGGATAGCTCAGCTTCAGAACTACAGGGCTGTTCCATGGAAAAGTTTAAATCGGCGCAAGCGTTGGAGACTTGTATTGCTTGTGCGGTTGTCCAGCCTCTGTTTGTGTCTACGGCTAAATCTGTATCAGGCAGCAGCGCCGCACTAACCGCGTGTATGCACGCTATATCCTCATGAATATCACGGCCGCCCGCTTTGAGTTGAATTCGTGTTATGCCTTGGCTTTGTAGTCGTTTAGCTTCTTCAGCGGCGAATTCTGGTGTACCTATTCCAATAACGTGATAGGTTAAAATGTTCTCTTGGCGTCGACCTCCGAGTAAGTCAGTAACCGACCGATCAAAAATTTTCCCGCTCAAATCCCAACAGGCGATATCGAGCGCAGCTTTGCCTTCGGTATGACCATCTAAGGCTTCATTCATGGCCCAATTTATGGTGTTCAACGTGATTGGGTCGCAACCAATGATTGCAGGGGCTAACAATGCCAGCGATGCCCGTATGCCATCGTTGTGCGCAGGTTGATATTGTGGACTGGCAAGGCACACCTCTCCGAAGCCTTTGTGCCCGGATGAATCAAGTATCTCTACGACCGTGGAGTAGGGTGTCGCCACAGCAGAATTTGACATGGTGTACGACTGCTTTGCAGGTAGTGGTGTTGTGAATACACGAACTTCCTCAATGGTCATAGGCACTTACCTCAGTTAGGATTTTACCGCCAAGATAGCGGTGGTGGTTTTGACTATCTGATCGAGTATAAGGTTGCTCGTCTCCGGTGAGCAGATTGAGAAAGAGCTGTTCAGTGGGCATAGGATATCGCCCACTTACCAGCGTAATTGTAGTGATTCGAGCCCGTGAAAATGAAAACTGTTTGCGTATTCGGGTTGTGTGCCAAGGTGCAAATTTGGTAATCGTTTGAATAGGGTATTGATAGCCACACGCATTTCAAGCTTGGCCAAAATAGCACCCACACAAAAATGCAAGCCTGCACCAAACGCAACAGTTGCACCATCGCTTCTATCGGGCAGAAACTGGTTTGCGTTGTTAAAACGACCAGGGTCTCGATTTGCGGCACCGAGGAGCAACGCAACCTCCTGACCTTTCTCGACGATCACGCCCGGGTGTAAATCTATATCTTCTTGGGCGAAACGGGTAAACAAGTGCAGTGGTGCGTCATAGCGCATGGCCTCTGCGACAATGTTGTCGGTTTGTTTGTCATTGTCTATCCAGCTCCGATCATTGTCAGTTTCTAGCAATACTTTTACCGCATTGCCAATCTGGTGAACGGTTGCTTCGTGGCCTGCGTTTAATAGCAGGACGGCTGTACTCACAATTTCATCATCGCTTAAGGCATCGGGTTGTAACAGGACCAAATGTGAGAGCAAATCATCCTGTGGCTGTGCGCGGCGCTGTCCAATCAATTCCAATAACAAATCGCGAAAATCGCTGGCAGCTTTGTTAGCTTCTATTTCTTCTTCATGGGTTTGGGTGAGCGTATAAACACGCACCATCGCGTGTGACCAGTCGAGCAAGGCTTCGGTTTGCGTTTCGGGCACGCCCAGAAGGCGAGCGATAACGGTGACTGGTAATTGCATAGCATAGGTTCTGAGTAAATCTGTTTGGCCATCACCTTCAAACCTGTCAATAAGCTCATGTGCAAGCGTTACCATCCCAGCTTCCATTTCCACAATGCGCCGATTCATAAAGGCCTGGTTAACGCTTTTTCGAATGCGGGTATGGTGTGGTGGTTCTAAAGCAAGTAATGAATATTCTTCCACTTTGCTAAAGTCGCTTAAATGGGCAGGGTGCTCAGGCTTTGCAAATCCGGCTGGCGGTAAGCGTGCAAACCGCGAATCGCGCAGGGCGTTGTTCACCGCGTCAAACTCACTCAAACACCACAAATCATAGTCTTGCCAGTAGATCGGTCCGCCGAGTTTGTGCAATTTCGAATAGAAAGCGTAGGGGTCATTGTAGAAAACCGGATCTTTCGGATTTTGACTGAAAGTTCGCGATTCTATGGCTTGGGTTATCATCGTTAAAGTGTAGGCCATTGCGGTGTCGATTGTCTTCGCACGGGCCTGCTCGAAGACAGTCTGGCTCGAGCCGACGGGATTGAACGGCACCAATCGCCGACTTTGTCGCGAAGCGGTCTTTAATTGGGCCCGTGATACCGGAAGTGTGACTGCATTCACAAGTGGTTCGCACGGTTGACCCCGCATCGCGGGTAACCTAGTGCGTATATTGCATCGATAAACTGAAGTTTCGAAGAACTCCGTTCATGACCAGCAGATTGCTACTGGTGGAACCATCCGCCACGATGCGCTACGTTCTTGAGAACTATGCGCAATCGTTGGGTTTCGAGGTGGTTGCCATTGGTGACTACAATAAAGCCGAGGAGGCCTTGCACTCGCAATTTCGCTCCTATGGTGATGATTTTGCCGGCGTATTGCTCGGCTGGTCGATTGTGCCCGATGATTCTTTTGATACCTTGATCAACACCCTAGAAAGTACCAATTTCACCGACTTGCCAGTGGTCGTTATGTCGACCGACATGCGTGCCGAAACGCGTGCGTGGGTGGCCGGACGAGAGCACACGGCTGTACTGCAATGGAAAGAATATCAATCCGTTGATGAGTTACTGCAAAAATTGCTGCAAAAGCCGACTGATGAACAAGACACTTTTTCGGCTAAATTCGACAATTCAGATATCAATGTCCTGATTGTTGACGACTCCGTCAGTATTCGTTTTGCGTTGCGCGATCTGTTTGAGTTGCAAGGTTACCGAGTCAGCGTTGCCAGTGGTCACGATGAAGCGATAGCGACTGCTCAACAGAGCTCGTTTGATATTGGGGTACTCGATTTCTACCTGCAAGACGGTACTGGTGATGCGCTGTGTCGTAAATTAATTGCCGATCCGTCTACCGGTAATATCGCCTGTGCGATCCTGACCGGTACCTATGCCGATCACATCATTAAGCGCAGCTTACGCGCCGGTGCGGTAGAGTGCATGTTTAAAAACGAGTCCAGTGAACTGCTGCTTGCGCGCATTGATGCGTTGAGTCGGTTTGTCCGTCAACGTAAAAAACTCGGTGCTGAGCAACGTCGATTAGATGAACTGGTTGATACCTTGGCTGGTGCAACGATGGTGATCGGCGCTAACGATACCATCAGCTATGCGAGTCGCCAGGCCAGTAGTTTGCTCGGCTTTGATAATCGGGCGAATTTATTAGGACTAAATGCGGCGCAAATTGTCGACATTAGAAAACTGCGCGAATCTTCTGCCGGTAAATTCCGAACACAGTGGCGTGATGCTTCTCAAGGCTTGGTGAATGTGGTTTATCGTCAGATCATGCTCGAACAGAGCAATGATATCGTTCTGAACTTTAAAGTTTTGGCTGGAGCGGTAACACCTGCGCTTACGAATCCTGTAAGCCATTCGGCGAATGATATTGTCAATGCAATGCAATTTCCGCAAAGCAGTTTGGCGTTTGTATCGGCGTTAAAAGCCTATCCTGAGTCGTTAAAAGATTCGACCGAATCGGTCAGTTTGTTATTGATCGATACGTTTGCATCTGAAGGCGCAGGCGAAATGCTACCGAGTCATAAAATTGATGGTTTAGCTGGTGATATTGAAACGGCGTTGAAAAACGTTTATAAACGCGAGAATCATGTCGCCCGACTAGGCGCTAATCGATACGGGTTCTTGCTGCGTCATACCACGCAACCGCAAGCGTTTCTACTAACCCGAAAAATCATGCAGATCTGCAACGCGATCGATACCGGTGAGAAGTCAGTCAGCATTAGTTGCACGGGTTGTTTGTATGGCGTGTCATCGAATAAAGATAAAACTGCCACGCAATTGTTGCGGCTAACCAGTCAAGGTCTTGATGTGGTCAATCAGCGAACTAAGAACCAAGCCTTGTTGTTAGATCTTCGACGCATGTTGCCTGTGTATGCAAGCACGGCTAACGAAAAGAGCTAACCACACCACCACTGCCTGTATTGGTCGTTCCGATCAGGGTTGTTGAGTTATCTGAACTCATGGCAAGGCTTTGCACGAGTGGAACGGTGGAATTTAAATTCAATCCGTCTGGCACACTAAACTGGTGCACCCATCGGCTATCAATCTGTTCGTAGAAGGCAAGGTTTGCATTGCCTTGAGCTTGCCAGCCAACCGCTATACTTTGCAGTGCGGCATCGGTTGCCAATCGCAGTTTGGCCGTTGTGTCATTCATTGGCGGCGTTCTAATACTGTCGCGTGCTACCCATCCACCGCTGCGCTTTTCTAATTTCCACGCTACCGCCGATGCTGTGTTATTGCTGTTCAGTTCCCATGCGGCGAGAGTCAGTTGTGTTGCATTGGCAGAAGCTGCCAGTTTGGTGTCCGCGGTTGGCGTGATGTTGTCAAGATACTGTGTTTGTGCCTGACTCCATTGACTACCACTGTTTGAGTAGGCGTGAATATACAGACCATTGTTAAAACTGGATAGCGCAACCACTGTGCTGATGTCTGCAGAGGCTGTTGTTGATGCCAGGCGCGTATGTTGTGTGGGTACCGATAGCTGCGTTGTGCGAGCCCATGCGTTAGCGTTTCGATCAAATATCACTAGACGACAAAGCTGATTGTTTGCATCATTAATGCTCTGTAGCGCCGGAACAGCGCCAAACAAAAGTCGATCGCCATTGGCTGAAAGTTGCAGGCTCATGGATTCGGTGTGCCATTGTTGGCCGGTTAATGATGGTGCAAATGCCGCGATAGAGGCTGTTTCAATCCAATTCTCACCGAGCCTGTCGAACACGCTTATTACTGGGTTGCTGCGTGTTGTTATGGATGCAATGGCGATAGTATCGCCACTAGCAGATGCAGCCACTTTCATACGTGCATCCCCACTGGCAATAAAATTCGGAGAGTTCAGGGTTGTTGCCTGAATCCATTGTTGTTCTAAATTAAACAGTACCGCAGCACTTGCTTGCTGTGGGCTTGATACAACGGCGACGTTGCCGGTTGCATTCATCGCAATGTCATCACCAAATGAAGTGGATAAATCTGGATTGGCTGGTGTGGTTGCGGTTACTGCGTTAATCAATAAGTCACTAATGGCTACACGTTGCGAGCTTAGGCAATTGTCTTGTGTACAAATCTCTACGCGGTAGCTGTTGGCATCCCACGCAATGCGATGCGGTGTTATGGGAAGAGAGAAGCGCGGATTGCTTTCGTCAATGTCAACCGATAGCTCCAATTCCTGCTCGGTGCGGAAGTTGTATTGATACAGCTTTGTGTTTGTGACGGTGCCACGCACATTGTGGTTATCAACCCAAGCGAAATTTAAAACACCGGGTGCTGTGCCAATTGACAAACTGGGCGAGGTCGGTGCGATTAATCCGTCGTCGCCAAGTACCGCACCAGTAGGTGCAAGTTCGGGTTGGTCGTCTTGTGGTTGACTAACCGATTGGCCAAGTTCCTGTTGAGCCATGCACCCAAACAAGGCGCTACTTAATACGGCGATACCAATGATGCGACGGCTACGGTTCATAGAAAATGTTCTTCTGCTCAACGCCTTGAGTACGATACAAAGGTATAGGGTGAATTGCGGTGCCGGCGTCTTCGGCTTAGCCAGGTATTCGGTTTAAGCCGTCTGTAGAGGATGTCCGAAGTTTTGCCAGCACCACGCACCTTGTGGTGCAATATTTGGTCCGGAAATACGGGGACAGTTTACTTATTGCGTGCCTGTCACCAGGGTTGCGGGCAGGCAGGCTTATAATGGGCCTGATCTATATTGCTACATTGAGATTGGTTACCGATGAAACCAAAAGCTTTTGCCATGATGGCTTTGCTGGTTGCGGTGCTTGGTGCATGCACGCAATCGCACGATACCTGTGACGATGTTGCTGGTTACCACACGCATACCATTACTGAGATCACCGGCATTGATGCAGCTTCCATTTTGCAACGTAATCCTGACACTCAGGGGCTAGAGGCAATTGATCAATTCACCGGTACTAACTTCTCTAACTTGGTTATCGAAGTTGATCTGTCATGGACCGCGGAGGAACACCGCTTTCGTGCGACCAATACATTCATCATGTCGATGTTGGATTGGTTTATCCCACCAGCGCATGCGTGTTCACTGGCACCGTTTTACGAAGATTTTGAGCCGAGAGTTTCAAGCGTAGAAATATTTAGTGACTCAGATTTAAATCAAGCGTTTCCCGCAGGCTCTGATTTATCGGCAGTGTTTAAGCTCACACCTGCGCCAGTTATTACTGACGGTGCAATTTATTCGGCGATCGAAGCTGATCCATTGTCATCGAGGGCCTACACATTTACGCCAGCGTTAACAAACGATGCACTGGTAGCAATTCCTGATACCGGCGTCGCGCATATTTTCACGATCATGCTCAACTTGGCAGACGGTCGCACTTTCGAAATTAGAACAAACGAAGTACGCATCAACAGCGCGTAGCCCGAATCGACTAGCAAGTAGAGGTCGTCCAATAAAAGCGAGCGTCAAAATTGTCTCCACGTGGACAGTTTGAACGATTCTAGTTAGTAGTGCTAACCCACTGAGCTGGTTGTTTGTTATGGTATCAATGCGCTTTTCAATGGATGCGGGTTATGGCTAATCAAAATTCTGAAGGCAAGGTTACTGGGATTGGCGGCGTGTTTTTTCTTGCCAACAAGGACAATAAAAGCTTATCCAATTGGTACGAAGAACACTTGGGAATCTCAATTGAAACTTGGGGTGGTGGCGTACTGGAATGGAAAAATGACCACGCCGAGGACGGAGGTGCCACCGTTTTTAATATCGCCGCAAGAGACAGCGAATGGTTTGCACCGAGTAAAGCCCGGTTTATGATTAACTACCGCGTGGACAACATGTCTGCATTGCTCGAAAAACTCAACGCTGCAAACATCGCAATCTTAGAAGGCCCACAGTATGAAGAAAACGGTGTTTTTGCGTGGATAGTCGACCCTGAAGGCAATAAAATTGAGCTTTGGGAGCCCATGATCTGGGACGATAAAAACAAACGAACATAGCGCCTTTGTGGCGCTAAACCATGGTCAGCGTCTCATTCGCAATTACTTGCAGCACCTAATCAACCAATAAGTCGCAATTATCATCACAAGCTCTTAAGTTATACACCGCATCGCCGTCCTAACAAGACAAACAGCATTTTACCCAGGACGGTGTATGTCACATTCTTCTCGCAAGCCTGCACTTGTATTCGCGTTGTCGTCAACTGTATCGCTTTTCCTTAGCGCCTGTAATGGTGGCGGTGGTGCTGGGGAATCATCCGTGCAGCCAGTCGACGATGGCTTGTTTTTTCATTTGCCGGCTGACAAAGTATCGCGTCTTGGTACCGTATTATTAACATCGGTTAACGGCCACGCAGCTGATGCATTGGGCGTGTCAACGGGCATAGTCACCGGATATGCTGAATTCGCAGATTACGCTGATGTGATGAGCGCGGACTATATTGCCGCAACCTACGGTTCGGGAGCAAGGGATACCTGCAAGGTCGAGATCTACGACCCCGCCGATGCATATGAGGATGGCCGAGATGCAAAATTTCAAGCGTTTGACGCCAGCTACAAATCTGTAAGTGCAGGCGAGACATTGAGCTTCACCACGCCTGCCGGCAGTTGGTCGGAGATGGTGCTGGATGTGGAGTATGACGAATATTACTATGGTTTCCAAAATCAAGTTTCATCGCTAGGTGATTTGCCGCCAGGTTCTGCGCTACATGTGCCCGGTGCTGAATTTCCGGCCTTTGAAAACCTGACCGTTCCAACCGTGGAACGCTTTAGTCAAGCAAACCTATCCAATGTCGTGGATACAAAACTAACCGCATCGACCGGATTGACCTGGTCCAGATCCATGCAAGTCAATGCTTCTGGAGCTGTTCGGTTAACTTTGGAGACTGATGTACCCACCTTGGTACATGACGCCACCAACGAGTATCAAGAGGTTTTCATTGCTTGCACGCTCAGCGATGATGGCGAATTTCAATTCCCCGATAACATAAAAGCCTTGATGGCAGAGCATGACTTTGTAACAGAAGATGTATACTTAGCCCGGTACAACTCTTCAACAACAGTAAAAGGCAATGCAGCCGTTGTGGTACTAAACGTGGCAGAATTCGTTTTCTGAACCATCTTTGAGTAGGTTAGGTATCGGCACCGTTGTTAAGTTGGATAGGGCTGATCGGTGTTTTCAATGTGTCAATGGCATCCTGAATGCCGTTGACACTTAAAGTAAACATTCTGTCTTGCATGAGTTGCCGAATAATTCGAATTGACGGTGTCGTATCCCAATAATCGTTTTTTTCAGGGTTTAACCAAACGCAATGCGCAAAGTGTTGCTGCATGCGTTGCATCCACACAGCCCCCGGTTCTTTGTTCCAGTGCTCTACACTGCCACCTTCGGCAATCACCTCGTATGGACTCATCGTGGCATCGCCAACAAATATCACCCGGTAGTTCTTTGCATAGGTGCGAATAAGCTCGGGCACCGAAACCGTATCATTGTGGCGTCGATTGTTTGCACGCCATACCTTTTCGTAGATAAAATTATGAAAATAAAAATGCTCAAGATGCTTAAACTCAGTGCGCGCGGCAGAAAACAATTGTTCGCACAGGGCGGTGTGGTAATCCATCGAACCACCCACATCCAGCAATAGCAACACGTTTACCGTATTGCGACGCTCAGCGCGCATTTTTATATCGAGCATGCCGGCATTTTGCGCTGTTGCTCGTATAGTGCCATCTAAGTCCAAAGAATCCTGCCGCCCATCGCGTGTGAGTTTGCGCAAACTACGCAAAGCGATTTTAAAATCACGCGTGCCCAATTCGCGCGTGCCATCAAGATCTTTGTACTTTCGCTGTTCCCACACTTTGACTGCGCGACCTTGGCCACCTGGCCCACCGATGCGAACGCCTTCTGGATTAAAACCACCATGGCCGAAGGGGGAGGTGCCGCGCGTACCAATCCATTTGCTACCGCCATGGTGTTCCTCAGTCTGTTCTTCCAAGCGCTTAGCCAGCGTCTCCATCAGCTTGTCCCAACCGCCCATGGCTTCAACCATGGCTTTTTGTTCCTCGGTTAGCGCATCTTTATTCGCAAGCTTTAACCAATCATCCGGGATGTTGTCGATGTTTAAATCAAACGCCGCTTCGCGCCCGGCCCAGTAGTCCTTGAACACTTGATCAAAGCGGTCATATAAAGATTCATCTTTAATTAAGCACAAGCGACTGAATAAATAAAATCGATTTAAATCCAACACACCCACATCTTTACTCAAACCTTCGAGCAGCACCAAATGCTCAGTGGTAGAAACCGGTAAACCGGCTTTTCGTAAGTGTTGAAAAAAATCGAGTAGCATTAGCGTTGACGTTGCTTGTGCAGGAAGATTAAGCGCTCAAACAAGTGCACATCTTGTTCGTTTTTTAATAAGGCACCGTGCATTTTTGGCAGCACGGTTCGAAGCTCATCAGAACCTAAAGCGTCAGCCGGCAGATCATCGGCAATCAGTAGCTTTAACCAATCCAGCAGTTCAGAGGTTGACGGTTTTTTCTTTAAACCCGGTACTTCACGCAAATCAAAAAACACATCCATGGCGGATTTTAATAAATCCTGTTTAACGGTAGGGTAGTGCGCATTAACGATGTTACCCATGGTCTCTTTATCGGGGAATTCGATATAGTGAAAAAAGCAACGCCGCAAGAATGCATCGGGTAGTTCCTTTTCATTGTTACTGGTAATGATTACTAAAGGGCGTAGTTTTGCAGTAATGGTTTCGCGCGTCTCGTACACGTTAAAAGACATACGATCCAGTTCTTGCAGTAAGTCGTTTGGAAATTCAATATCGGCTTTGTCGATCTCATCAATGAGCACAACTGCACGCTGATCTGACGTAAACGCATCCCAAAGCACACCGTGCAAAATATAATTGCCAATATCCTTAACGCGCTCATCCCCCAATTGCGAATCACGTAATCGCGACACAGCATCATATTCATACAAACCCTGATGTGCTCGTGTGGTTGACTTGACGTGCCACTGAAACAATGGTGCATCGAGTCGGTCAGCGACTTCGATGGCCAATTGTGTTTTACCCGTACCTGGCTCGCCTTTAATCAGCAGTGGGCGTTCAAGCGCTAGCGCGGCATCAACGGCCTGTTGCAGCTCATCGGTAATTATGTAGTCAGGTGTGCTCATGCGGGTTTGTTTCTCATTAGCATTGGACCAACATCTTCGCCGCCGAGTAGGTGCATGTGTAAATGTGGCACTTCCTGCCGACCATGCTCACCACAATTAATGATCAAGCGATAACCATCCGCCGCAATGCCTTCGTCCTCGGCTAACTTTCTGGCCACTGTGTGCATCCGCCCCATGGCGGCTTCGTGCTCCGGGTTAACATCGGCGCTACTGGGAATGGGTTCGTTTGGCACAATCAGAATGTGCGTTGGCCGAGCAGGGCTGATGTCTCGAAAAGCGGTGACCAATTCATCTTGATACAACATGTCTGACGGCAGCTCTTTGCTGATGATTTTGCTGAATAGGGTTTCTGTTGCCACGTTGCTCGATCTCATATGGTTGTGGGCTAATTATACGTGTAAGCTGGCGCCGTATTCATAAACCATCCATTTTCATAATCAAAAGGCATAGGCAAAGCTATGGGCAACAGGTTATCTAAGATATACACCCGTACAGGCGACGACGGTACAACTGGGCTTGGCGATGGCAGCAGAACTGAAAAAGACGGCTTGCGCGTATCGGCCTATGGCACCACCGATGAGCTCAATTCCATCATCGGCATGGTGCTGGCCCAGCCACTGCCCGAGCAGGTGAGAAAGGTGCTCAATGAAATCCAGCATCACCTGTTCGATCTTGGCGGCGAGCTGTGTATTCCAGGCCATCAGGCGATTCAGGATTCACACGTGACATGGCTTGAAAACGCGCTAGATCATTTCAACGAATCCTTGCCACCTTTAAAAGATTTTATCCTGCCTGGCGGCAGTCAAGCCGCTGCCACCTGCCATCTGGGTCGTACCGTGTGCCGCCGCGCTGAACGCCTGATTGTGTCGCTCAAACGTGAGGAAGAAGTGCCACCGTTTAGCATGAAGTACCTGAACCGACTCTCTGATTTACTCTTTGTAATCGCCCGTGTGGTTGCACGGCAGGAGGGTGGTTCGGAAGTCCTATGGCAAAAAGATCGCCCAACCATCGATTTAGAGATCAAAAAGGACACATAAGCATGAGCAATAAAGAGCTTAAACGCGACGATTTTAAGTGGATTTTATCCATGCCCACACGTTGGCGGGACAACGACAAATATGGCCATATGAATAACGCGGTGTATTACAGCGTGTTTGAAAACGTGGTGATGACGTGGTTGGAAGTTGAACATGGATTTAATGTCGACAATGAAAGTGTGCGCTGTTTCACAGCTGAAAATGGGTGCCAATATCACGATGCAGTGCGGTATCCAGACGAATTAGAGGGCGCACTTCGCATTTCTCGAATAGGCAACTCGAGCGTTCGTTACGAGCTTGGCATATTTAAAAAAGGCAGCGATACAGTTTGCGCGACCGGGTTTATAGTGGACGTCTTCGTTGATGCACGAACTGAAAAACCAGTGACCGTTCCCGACGAATTTAGACAAGCCATGGAGTCACTGATAACATAGTGATTCTTCAAAAATAACTATAATAAAGGCTTTTTTTGATAGTGAGTAGTAAATCCAACGCATCTGCCGCAACCAGAAACGACCTACAAAAGTCTGGGGTATCTAAGCCCGAAGTTGTAGAAACTGAAGCCGCCGTATTTCGACTAATGTTTGCAAGTTTCGCAGCCGTTTTAATGGCAGGTGTAGCTGTCATGGTTTCTGCGAATACATTAAGCCCAACATCAACTGGTTCGCAAGCCATCGTTAGGCTCACTGGAGATGCGGCATCGATTGAGTTAAGCCCAGAACAGCTTAAGCAGAAGGCGTTGGTCATGTTGCGTACCTTGCCAGACTACTACCCATCTGAGGAAGACTTTCAAGCGGCATCGATGCGCATGCAAGAACGCCTACAAGATGAAGCAGTAAATGTGAATACCTTTCTACTTTCCGCACGCGTCAGCAATCAATCACAATTAGCCGAACTGCAAATGCAACCGTTTCATGGTGAGTTTAATAGTTCGGTGTTTCTAGATTCTAATCAACCATGGCAAAATAACCACTTTGCAGGTGTTGGTTTTCCACACATTGAAACCAATTCGCGTTCTGATGCGAACCGTTACAAGCCTTACAAGCAATTGGTTAGTTTTAGTAGCAATAAAGATGGCGTGATTGTGCCGCACATCAAGTGCATGGGTTTATCACCAGAAGCTGTGGCTAAGCGCGCGAAGAAATACGATGCAAAGATTTTTGAATTGGCGGTTAAGCACAATGTAAGTGCAAGCTTAGTAAAGGCGGTTATTGCTAAAGAGTCTTGCTATAACCCGAAGGCTCGCTCACACGTTGGGGCTATTGGCCTGATGCAGTTAATGCCAGCCACGGCAAAATGGCTTAAGGTTAAGCAGCCAGAAAACCCAGAGCAAAACTTGGCTGCAGGCGTTCGTTACCTGGCGCAGCTGCGAAAGCGTTTCGGTAGTAACGAGCTTGCGCTTGCGGCTTACAACGCAGGCCCTGGCAACGTAAATCGTTACAAAGGCATCCCACCGTTTGCTGAAACCCAAAACTACGTGCAAGACGTGATGTATTTTTATCGCGGCTATGTTGCAACCACGCGATTCGTTAACGCATTAAACGAATACCAGTAAACTCAGCATAAATCCCCCTGCGCACAGCAAGGGCTCTTGTTTGTCTAATTCCTGCTAAAATAGTGTTCTTAGACACGCGCTTGCGCGCTTATGTATTTCATCACCCTGGTAAAACTCTTCTTGCATGCCAGCGCTCGACATTCAGAATCTGATTAAAGTATATGGTGAAGGCACTTATGCCTTACGCGGTATTGATCTTCGCGTGGACGAGGGCGACTTCTTTGCACTGCTCGGGCCTAATGGCGCTGGCAAGTCTACCGCCATTGGTATTGTCAGTTCATTGGTCAATAAAACGTCTGGCAAAGTATGCGTGTTCGGCCATGATCTCGACAATGATGTGGTCGCGACCAAAGCCTGCATAGGTTTGGTGCCGCAAGAATTTAATTTCAACGGATTTGAACCGATCTTTAACATTGTCACCAATGTGGCAGGTTACAACGGCATTCCACAACGAGAGGCCAAGATACGCGCGGAACACTATCTAAAACGACTCGACTTGTGGGACAAACGCCGCGCCGCAGGGCGAGAATTATCCGGTGGTATGAAGCGGCGTTTGATGATAGCTAGAGCCTTGGTGCATGAGCCAAGAATGCTTATTCTCGATGAACCTACCGCGGGCGTTGATATCGAAATACGTCGCTCTATGTGGGACTACTTATCAGAGATCAACGCTGAGCAGGGCACCACCATTATTCTTACCACGCACTATTTAGAAGAAGCCGAAGCACTGTGTCGCAACGTTGCGATTATCGACCACGGGGAAATTATCGAGAACGGATCAGTGTCTGCACTGCTTAGCCAAGCCGTGCAAGAAACCTTTGTGTTGAACCTGTATCAAGATATAACCCAGGCACCGAGCATCGAACCCTTTGCCACGCGCCTGCGTTCCGAGCCTAATCAGTTAGAAGTGGATGTGCCAAAAGGGCAATCGGTAACGGACATGATCAGCGCCTTAAAAGAGCAAGGTATTGTTGTGGGTAGCATCCGTACGAAGTCCAATCGATTGGAAGAATTTTTCCTACGCCTGGTCGCCCAGAACGAAGGGTCGAACACATGAGCTATTGGAAGTTGCAATGGGTCGCTTACTGCACCATCGTACGTAAGGAGATTCGTCGCTTTACTCGCATTTGGGTGCAAACCATTACGCCGCCGGCTGTTAATGCGGTGCTGTACATGTTGATATTCGGTGGCCTGATTGGCTCGCGCATTCGCGAAGTCGATGGCTTTGCCTACATCGACTACCTAGTGCCTGGCATCATCATGATGGGCATCATTACCAATTCCTATGGCAATGTCGTGTCATCGTTTTTCGGCACTAAACTGCAAAAACACATTGAAGAGATGCTGGTCTCACCGGTTAGTAATTCGACCATATTGGCAGGCTACGTTACCGGTGGTGTCGCGCGCGGTGCTGCGGTGGGGGTGATTGTGTCGGTGGTGGCGTTGTTCTTTACCGATCTAAAACCTGTTCATCCATTGACCACTATCGCTATTGTGGTGCTGACATCCATCATGTTTTCACTCGGTGGCTTTATTAATGCGGTCTATGCGAAAACGTTTGATGAATGTTCCATCGTTCCAAACTTTGTACTCACGCCTTTAACGTATCTTGGCGGCATTTTCTATTCCATAAGTATGTTGCCACCACTGGCACAAAAGCTTTCATTGTTTAACCCTGTGCTCTATATGATTAACGGCTTCCGATATGGGATACTAGGGGTTAGCGACATCCCGCTTTGGCACAGCTTTGCTGTGATTATTGTGCTCATCGCTATACTTGGCGCTATAGCCATGACACTGCTTAATCGCGGCGTTGGAATTAAAGCCTAATCCCAACACTAAACTTACACATTTTTCGAAGACATTCTGCAACATGACAACAGCGACGAAAAAACCGCCTAAAAGAAAGGCTCGGTTAGAGAAGAAAGCGGCGCAAAAACCGCCAACCATGGCACAGCTAGCAGATCGCCATGCGCTTTATCAAGAGTCGGTTCAAAACTCCGAATTTGAACTTGATTTCATCGACGACACGTTCAAAGAACTCACCGGCCGCGTGGCCAGTTCCATGCGTGAAGATTTTTGTGGTACGGCCATCAGCTCCGTCGAATGGGTAGAGCGTCGCGACACCAACACCGCCATTGGCGTTGATTTCGACCCTGAAGTATTAGGTTGGGGTGAGAAGCACAATGTGTCCAGGCTAAAGCCTGATCAGAAAAAACGCTTAGAGTTGGTCGAAGCCGATGTGCTTGAAGTTACCACCGAAAAAGTCGACGTCATTCAAGCCTACAACTTCAGCTACTGGTTTTTCCAGGAACGTAAAATCATGCTCGACTATTTTCGCCGCACACGCGAAGCCCTGGTCGACGATGGCATTCTGTTTCTTGACGTCTTTGGTGGCTCCGAGTGCTACCAAACACAGAAAGAAAAGCGCAAACTCGATGGCTTTAAATACATTTGGGAACAAGCCGAATTTAATGCAGTAACCAACGAATTGAAGTGCCACATCCACTTTCACTTCCCCGATAAGTCTAAGCTTAAAAAAGCATTCAGTTACACCTGGCGGGTATGGGGTGCTAAAGAGCTGCGTGAAATCTTGGAAGAAGCGGGTTTTAAAGAAGCGATCGTGTACCGTCAGGAGTTCGATCCAGAAACTGATGAAGCGCTAGATGAATACATTGCCACCGACGATGCGGAAGACTACGCATGTTGGTTGGGTTACATCGTAGCCCGTCCTTAGAGCTTTACGAGAACCGCAGTACAACGCGAGCCCCGCCTCTGGGGCTTGCGTCCAGCTTTAATTCACCACCGTAGCTTTGCAGCATTTCTGCGCTGGCAGCCAGTCCAAGCCCTTGTCCTTCTATCGCTGTATCTGCACGCGCTCCGCGTTCGAGAAGGGTTGAGCCAAGCTTGGTCGGAAACCCCGGACCATCATCGTCAATCAGTAAAGCCCTGCCGGCGTCATCAACACTGATCTGAATATGCTTAGCGCCATATTTACAGGCATTATCGAGTACGTTGCCCAATATTTCGAACAAATCCACATCCGCCAAACGGACCTTGAACGATTCATCCACGTCAATATTAAACTCAGGTGAGGGCTCGTGATAGATCTTGGTTAGCGAATCACACAGTTTGTTAATCACTGGCAGTGGTGAAACGGGCTTGGATAAATATTGTGGAGCACGCATGGCTGCGCGTTGCAAATAGTGTTCGATGGTTGCTTGCATTTGCCCGGTTTGTTCATCAATTACCTGGTTGTCAGCGGTGCTTTTATTGCCCGTGTTGCTTACGTTTTTAAGCACCGACAAAGGCGTTTTTAAACTGTGCGCAAGGTCATCGAGCAAGTGCCGGTATTGTTGGTGCCGGTTTTTTTCACTCACCAAAAGTGTATTAATGCTATTGGCTAATGGTTTTAGTTCACCGGGCACAGCCTCGTCTAGTTTTTCTCGCGTGCCTTTTTCAATCTCATTTAGCTCTTGCCCAATCTCGTGCAGTGGTTGCAAAGAACGATTTAGAATCCAAAGCTGCAGTAACAGTAACCCAATGGCTGAGGCTAACAGGCTCGCCCAAAGGGTTTGATCGAACCGACGCAGTTGGCCTGTGATGATCTGGGCATCGGCCACTACATGCACAATGAACGGCACTTCTTCGCCAGATTCAAGTTCCCACACAGTGGCAAACTGCATGCGGTGTACATCGCTTGAGCCATCCTGATCGACCCGTTCAAATACCCATTCACCAATAGGCGAGTAGGCCACCTTGGGCACCATGGACGAAACCGACTTAGATTCCCACACTTTCGCGCCACCGTTACCGATTAGTTCGGCAAACAAACCGCTGGTTTCCTGATTGAGACGTTGATCGGGCAGGGCCAAGTCATTAACCACCAACACAGGGTTGTCGCCCTCTATTTCAGTTGCGCCTAAAATGCCGTATACCAAGCCTTGTAGTCGATCAAACAGGGCAGTTTCGGCGCGTTTCTTTACGGAATAACTCACTGAAAGCCCGGTGAGAAGAACAAAGATGGCTAACACAATCGCTGTGCTGGTTAGCAGCCTGGAGGTTATTGATCGCACTTAGCTTGTCGAATCGCCAGGTTCGCGTTCTCGATCGAGCGCCAGGCGGTAGCCTCGCCCGCGTAAGGTTTCAATCGGATTCAGGGTTTTATCTTTATCGAGTTTTTGCCGTAGGCGGCGGATAAAGACCTCAACCACATTTGGATCTGGGTTGCTTTCTTCTTCATACAGATGATCGAGTAATTTGTTTTTACTGATGACACTACCAGCATGTGTTCCAAGGTAGGACAGCACACGATATTCATAGGCGGTGAGTTCGACATCTTTATTGTCGACGCTGACTTTTTGTGTGCGGGTATCAATTGTTAATCGGCCGAATCGTAGTTGTGATTCAGACCAGCCACCAGAACGTCGCAACAGTGCTCGCAAGCGTGCCATCAATTCTTCTAAGTGAAACGGCTTGGCCAGATAGTCATCAGCACCAGCTTCTAAGCCTTCTACTTTATCTTGCCAGTTGTCTCTGGCTGTAAGAATTAAAACGGGATAGGTACATTCTTTTTTTCGCAGTTTTCGAATCAGGCTAAGACCATCGATACCAGGTAGGCCAAGATCGATAATAGCGATATCAATTGGCATCGTTGTGGCAAGGTATAAGCCTTCGTCACCGTCGGCGGCGGAGTCAATCGCGAACTCGTGATCTCTTAAGGTTGATTCGATTTGCTCGCGAAGCGTTTGTTCATCTTCAACAACCAATGCGCGCATGCTACTAAACCTTAGTTAGTGAATTCGCGAATGGCGTAGACTTTCACTCGGCCATTGGAAATTATTTTAACCGCAAACACTGAATTGCCGTTTTTGTCTGTCTTCTTTTTCACACCAAGCACGCGACCATCAGCGCTGCGTGATTTTGCAATCTCAATAGCTTCGGCGCGGGTGCGCTGATGGCTATCAGCAAATGCTTGTGTGGGGTGGCCTAGGCTTAACAGCATGCTCAAAACGAGCATGGGCAGCAGACCAGCCAAACGAAACCGTTTGACCGATCGTGTTGTCATAAGCTTGTGCGTTTGAAGCTTCATATTAATAACGTACAAAATCTCTTGTTAAGACTTCCTGCAACGCCTATTGGCGTGCAGGCTTTACGTTCACTTGCAATTCGATGCGATCACCAGGGTCGCGTTTCATGCGTGTTGTGAATGATTGCCCACGATACTCATAAGTCACATCATAGGCTTGGACGCGGTTCTCATACGAAGTATGGGTTGTTTCGCGGCAGCGTTCAACAGGGCGTGTGGTCACAACACGCTGAGGTTGACGAGTCTCGAACCGCTGGTTGTTGCTTTGGCGATGGCGACGGTGTCGAGCGACATCAGAACCACGCGCCTCATTGGCCAGTACCGAGCCGACAATAGCACCGGCAACGGTTGCACCATTGCGCGCGCCACGGCTACCACGTTTACCGATTTGGTTGCCAATCACGCCACCGATTAAACCGCCGATAATGGCATCGCCACCACTGTAGGTGCGTGATGATTGACTGCTTGAGCCGAAGGATTGATTTGAACCTTCTCGAATGACCACATGTTCTTCTTGTTCAATCCAACATTCTCGCTGTGGTTTCTCATAACGAACCCGCTTAAATACCGGTTGTACATCAATAACGTTTGCATATTCGGTGAAGCGGTGACGCAATTGCGGAGTGTCTGCTGCTATGGCTAAGTTGCTGATGCCGACCAGCACTGTTGCTGCAATAATTTGTTTCATGTTAAGCCTCGCTTTGTATTGGCAACGTCGTGCGTTGACGTTGCGAACACTCTACTGGTGCCCGACTGAACGTATCCTGAATAGCGTCCTGTTGGGGTCTACACCGTGGCAAAATAGCCCAGAATGCAAACCAGCGCACGATAAACGCTTGTTTTGGGTCTAATTGGTAGCAGCTTCCAGCGGGAGGATTTTGACCAGCAGTCCAAATCGGGGGTTGTCGATATAGTGAAATTCACCGCTGCGCATTTTACGACTTTGTGAAAGACGGTAACTTCTCTGGTTTTCAGTGTCAGTGAATACCAATCGTGCATCGAGGTGCAAAAATCGCTGCAACCGCACTTTAAGATAACCGGTCACCGTTGTGGTGGTGATTTTGCGTGTACGTCCAGGATCGGGTTGGGCAGAAGCTGGAATAAACTTCTTATATGGCTTTACGTCTTCAGGAATATAGATAGGCATGGTGCTGCCTAAATTAATTCGGATGGCTTTGGCATTCTTTGAATCCAATCCGGGTTGGCGCCAGGCGAAATGTTTAAGTAAGCGGTAGTTACCGCTATTACGTATTTTTTGTGCAGCATCATCAAGCGTTAAGGCTTCATCGAGTAGGGCGAAACCTGCCGCGGCCGCTTGATCGCTGTTGAGTCCAATGGCTGAATTGATGCGCGGAAAATACAGACTACCAGCTGTGGCTTTTTTCGCCTCGGCGATGTTTTCAAACACCACAACTTCAACCAGATAGTTTTTATCTTGCGCATAAGCATGGCTGCCAGTGAGCACACTGGCGAAAGCCAACATACACGCTATAAAGAATGGGCGGCCAGTTGTTCGCTTGGGCAATACGGTAGTTTTCATGCTTCACCTGAGTAACGGGTTAATGCCATAGGTTCATTATACGGGCTAATCCTGAAACTACGAAACAATCGCGCTCTCTTTGATTGCCAGTTTGTCAAGCAATGTGTCAAGAAACTCGCGCGTTTGATCAACATCATCAAACTCTTGGCTTATCCGCAGCATTTGCTGCCCATCAAAGCGATAGGTTGAGGCGCTTTTCTGAATTAATTCGATAAGCTTCATTGAATCAATCTTCGGCGCCTTGTTGAACTGGATTCGACCCCCATGTGCATTCATTTCCAGGCGCTCAATCCCCAGTTCGGTACAACGCTGCTTCATTTGCATAACGGTAAACAGGTTGCTGGTTTGCTCAGGCAATAAACCAAAGCGATCGATAAGTTCGATCTTTAGCTCTTTTAATTCGCTCTCCGATTTGGCCGCGGCGATGCGTTTGTACAATATTAGACGGTGATGTACATCGGGTACATAATCCTGTGGCAGCAAGGCAGGCACGCCGAGATCGACTTCAGTGCCTTGCGCCAGCGGCGTATCGTAGTCGGGCAGTTGCCCAGACTTTAATGCTTTAACCGCACGTTCAAGCAATTCGGTATAGAGCGTAAAACCGATCTCTTGTATCTGCCCGCTCTGTCCTTCACCCAACAGTTCACCCGCGCCACGAATTTCCAAATCGTGGGTCGCTAAGGTAAAACCCACACCTAAATCTTCTAAAGATTCAATGGCGGTTAAACGCTTCTCCGCATCGGATGACATCACGCCTTTAGGTGGGGTGATTAAATATGCATATGCTCGGTGATGCGAACGTCCCACACGACCGCGTAGCTGGTGCAGTTGCGCAAGTCCCAGTTTGTCGGCGCGATTAATAATAATCGTATTTGCACTCGGCACATCAATGCCACTTTCGATAATGGTTGTGCTGACTAAGATATTAAATCGCTGATGATAAAAGTCGTTCATCACGGATTCTAAGTCTGCTTCGCGCATTTGCCCGTGTGCGAATTGCACTTTCGCATTTGGAACAATCTCTTCTAACGTGCGGGTAATGCGCTCGATGGTTGCCACTTCATTGTGCAAAAAGTAGATTTGGCCTCCGCGCGTTAGTTCTCGTTCACAAGCTTCACGAATTTGCACATCCGACCATTCGCCGACAAATGTTTTAATCGCATGTCGGTGCTGCGGCGGTGTTGCAATAATAGAAAGATCACGCATACCCGCTAAACCCATGTTTAAGGTTCGCGGTATCGGTGTTGCGGTAAGCGTGACGATATCGATTTCGGAACGCAAGGCCTTCATATGTTCTTTGTGCCGCACACCGAAACGGTGTTCCTCGTCAATAATCACCAAGCCCAGGTTTTTATACTTCACATCTTTTTGAATTAGCTTGTGCGTACCAATAATGATATCGATGCCACCGCTTGCCAGTTTTTCCAAGATGGCTTTTTGGTCTTTGGTTTTAACAAAGCGCGATAGAGATTCGATTTGAATTGGCCAATCAGCAAAACGATCGAGAAAATTTTGATGGTGTTGTTTTGCCAACAGCGTAGTGGGCACTAATACGGCGACCTGTTTGCCAGCATCGACTGCAACAAATGCAGCGCGCATGGCCACTTCGGTTTTACCAAAACCCACATCGCCACAAACTACGCGATCAGTGGGTTGGTTAGAACGTAAGTCTTTCACCACACTTTCAATGGCACTGAGTTGATCTGGTGTTTCTTCAAACGCAAACGCTTGCGAGAAGTTGGTGTAGTTGTCCGAATTGGCTGGAAAGGCAAAGCCTTTGCGTGCGGCCCGACGGGCATGAATTTCGAGTAGCTCGGCGGCCACATCGTAGGCTTTTTCGGCGGCTTTGCGTTTGGCTTTTTGCCAAGCATCACTGCCCAGTTTATGCAGAGGTGCGGTGTCTTCACTGGCACCGGTGTAGCGCGAGATTAAATGTAGCGATGATACCGGCACATACAGTTTGTCCTCACCTGCATAGTGAATAGTGACGTACTCGTTCTCCATGCCACCCACATTCATGCTGGTTAAACCTTGATACCGACCAACGCCGTGATCAAGATGCACAACGGGTGCGCCGAACGATAAGTCGGTTAAGTTGGCAATAATCGCGTCTGAATCGCGCGTGGGGCGGCGACGCTCTCGGCGCTTAACCCGGCTAGCGCCAAGTTGGGACTCAACAATAATGGCAACTTTTGCGTCGGGGATAAATACACCACGATCAAGCGGAGCGGTGGTTAAACACAGTTCACGTTCGCTGCTTAGAAATCCGTTCCAGCTATCGACGGTTTCAGGCGTTAAACGATTGCCGACCAATTGATCAAGCAAGGCTTCTCGTCTACCGTTGGATTCAGCCACAAACAAGATGCGGCCTTTAAAGTCTTTTATAAAATCTTGCAGCGCACCCATGGGCCTTTCGGCGCGCGCATCAACCGGGTAGATATCGGGCACTTTGGTAGGAAAGTTCAAGCCACTGCGCGCGGTTTGTTCAATTTCAAAGCGTTGGGTTGAAATGCAATTAAACGTTTTTAAGCGTTTGCCCATTTCTTTAGGTTCAATAAACAAATGCTCAGGACTTAAAATTGGGCGCTCTACATCGTGGCGACGTTGTTCATAGCGCTCAGCGGTTGTGTCCCAAAACGTTTGAATGCCATCTTCGGCCTTGTCTACTTGAATAAAGATTGCGTTACTGGGTAAGTAGTCAAAGATGTCGGACATCTGTTCGAAAAATAAAGGCAAATAATATTCAATGCCCGACGGCGCATGACCTTCTGACACAGCTTCATAGATGGGGCTGTTTTTACTTTCTGCTTCGAATGCATTTCTAAATTGCCGACGAAATAAAGCAATGCCATCTTCATTGAGCGGAAACTCATGCGCGGGTAGCAGCTCGATCCTCGATGCTTTATCCAAGCCGCGTTGCGTGTCTGGATCGAAGGTTCGAATGGTATCGATTTCGTCGTCAAAGAACTCCACCCGATACGGCAGCGAGCTACTCATTGGGAATAAATCGAGGATAGAGCCGCGCATGGCAAATTCACCGCGCTCTTCCACTTGAGACACATTGCGGTAGCCCGCATCGACCAAGCGCTCTCGAAATTGATCAATTTGCAGATTTTCACCAGCATTGATAATTAGCGCGTGTTGCTCCAGAAATGTGCGCGGAGGCAAGCGTTGCATCAGTGCGGATGCGGTAATCAGCACAATGCCTTTTTGCTGTTTCGGCAGAGCATAGAGGGTGCGAATGCGCTGGGAGATGATGTCTTGATGCGGTGAAACGCGATCGTAGGTCAAGGTCTCCCAGTCGCTAAATGTTTGCAACGGGGTGCCTTCGTGGCAGTAAAACCCCAGTTCGGCTTCTAAATGCAGTAAATCGGGCGTATTTGCTGCCACTACAACCACGAGTGATTCCGATTGGGCTGCAAATTCCGCAATCGCTAATGATTCGGCTGAACCATACAGCTGGCCCCAGCGCTTTTGGCTGCTTTTGGCCAATGGCAGGAGGGTTACGTTCACGTCATTTGGGGGCATGGTGAATCGATTATTCTTTAGATCGGTAGGACTTTTGCGTAACTAATTGTCCCATATTTCCTATACTGATACTCGAACGGCTGAAACCCCTTTTTGGCAACAAAATGGTGGTTGGCGAACCTTTCGCTCAGTGGTTGTCGAAGACAAGGGTCAGGACCTAGAACATTACATGTTTCAACCGTATCAATTTTTCGTCGGGCTCCGCTACACAGGGGCCAAACGGCGCAATCACTTTATCTCCTTCATATCGCTGATATCGATCGTCGGTATTTTTCTTGGCGTGACTGCGCTGATAACGGTCACCTCAGTGATGAGTGGCTTTGAAAAAGAGATGCGAGAAAGGATTGTTGGCGCATCATCCCATGCCACCGTCACCGCCTTCGGTGAACCAATGCAGGACTGGCAGTCAGTTGTTGAAACAGTAAACACCCATCCTGAAGTGCTCGGCGCTGCCCCCTATGTTGAAGGGCAAGTGATGTTAGTTGCCGATGGCCGATCGACCGGAGCACTCATTCGTGGCATCGAACCCGATCAAGAAAGCGCGGTTTCTGAGTTGGCCGATAAATTGGAATTTACCGAATCATTAGATGTGGCATTGAAGCCGGGTGAGTACGGCATCATTCTAGGTGCGGATTTAGCCGCCTACCTTGGCGCTATTGTGGGCGACAAAGTTATGGTCATCACGCCAGAGGCGAGTGTGACCCCAGTCGGATTCGTGCCGCGTATCAAAAGGTTCACTGTCACCGGATTGTTTCGTTTTGGCATGTTTCAATTTGATCGCAACTTAGCGGTTATGCATGCGCAAGACTCGGCCAAGCTACTCAAAATGGGTGGCGGTTATTCGGGTGTTCGACTAAAGCTTGAGGACACGGGGCGGGCGCCGTTTGTAGCGCGCGATATAAAAAATAAGGTTGGCTTCAATTACTACGTGAGTGATTGGACACAACAAAACGCGAATTATTTTCTGGCCGTGAAAATGGAAAAGACCATGATGTTTATCATCTTATCGATGATCGTCGCGGTCGCGGCTTTTAACATTGTGTCCACGCTTGTCATGATGGTGCAAGACAAACAAGCCGATATTGCTATCATGCGCACCCAAGGGGCATCACCTGGTGCGATCATGGCGATCTTTCTAATCCAAGGCACGTTGATTGGTGTGGTAGGTACTGTGTTCGGCGTACTTGGCGGTGTGTTGCTGGCATCCAATATCGATGTGGTTGTGCCTTTTATTGAGCGCTTTACCGGGCCTGTGCTAAACCCTGAGGTGTACTACATTGATAAAATGCCATCCGATTTGCAATGGCCGAACGTTGCACGCATAGCGGCAATGTCGTTTGGTTTATCTGTTTTAGCAACCTTGTATCCGGCATGGCGAGCGTCGCGAACCGACCCTGCATCCGCACTGGCATACGAGTAAACGATATGAATTCAAATCCAGCTGTAAGTGCACCAGAGCAAGAGCCTGTATTGGTAGCAACCGATATAAGCCGCCGTTACTCGCAAGGTGATTTAAGTGTCGATGTGCTCAAGCAACTAAGCTTAACCATTAATCGTGGTGATCGCATTGGTATCGTTGGTTCATCGGGTAGTGGTAAAAGCACACTGTTGCATCTACTCGGTGGTTTAGATAAACCCACCAGTGGTTCGGTGGTTTTGGCCGGTCAAGACTTATCGAAATTAAGTCAACGAGCACGTGGTGTGCTGCGTAATAAGAACATGGGTTTTGTGTATCAGTTTCATCATCTGCTACCTGAATTTTCTGCGCTGGAAAATGTGGCTATGCCGTTGTTGATTCGCAAAGATTCGGTAAAACAAGCCACTGAAAAGTCGGCATCCCTTTTGGAGCGGGTTGGTCTGGGCGACCGATTGCGGCATAAGCCGTCTGAACTATCCGGTGGCGAGCGACAACGTGCAGCTATCGCGCGCGCTTTGGTGACCGACCCAAAAGTTGTATTAGCAGATGAGCCGACGGGTAACCTGGATGAGGGAACCGCCGACAAAGTGTATGAGTTGCTGTTGGAGTTAAATCAAGAATCCTCCACCAGTTTTTTGATTGTGACTCACGATACAAAATTAGCGTCTCGGATGGACACTGTGCTGACGTTAACGCACGGTACCTTAGCGCAAGGTCTTTAGGTTCGGGAGAGTCTTGCGCGCCAGCGTCGCAACGCGCCGTACCGCCAAACGATATTGGTTAGAAAGAACCCGAGCACGGCACTGGCCGTTGCACAAAAAATACTCCCAAACAAAATCACAGGCCACGCATTTGCCGTGGCTTTGAGCAATGTCGACACGTTCATTGATAAGGGTGCATCGATCATGGGCGTGCCGAGAATGGTTGACCCAACATACCAAGCGGCATAGAGTAGGGCAGGGAACGTAATTGGATTACTAAACCACACCAGAACAACGGAGACTGGCACATGGACGCGCAAGCTAGCTGCAAGCAGGGCAGCAAACAACATCTGCATTGGCAAGGGCAGCCAGCCCACAAACAAACCTACAGCCACCGCACCCGCCACCGAGCGGCGATTCAAATGCCACAGCATTGGGTCAGAGAGCTTGGTTTTGATCCACACCATAAACCGCGACTGATTTTCGTTTCCGGCCGCATCCATCCCCAATTGCTGGTGCAATTGTTGATTAGATGGCAGTTTTTTCTGGAGCCAGCGACGAGGCATGTTGAGCGTTTTGTTCCGGTTTTAAGTGTAGCTTTAGAAAGTAACGTCTTTGTCACGACGTTTTTGAGTACAGAGTGTGAAAAATGCCTAGTTAAACAATAGTTGTTGTGCGCAGTTTTACAGTTGGATTTTCAGCTTCGCTGGCGTGTCTTTTGTGGATGAGTGCAAATTTTGCCCTGGCGCTTGGCGTTATTGCCATTTGCGGGTTGATCAGCATACCGGTTTTGTCTCGCACATTTCGTTTAATGGTTGTGGGCATTTGTGTCGGCGGTCTGTTGGGACAAGGGGCTCTCATGCTCCAGTTGGCGCACCAGTTGCCAGTTGCTCAATCGGGTCACGATTTCGCACTGATCGGTTCGGTCGTCAGTGTGCCAAAGCATGACGAGCGTGCTACAAGCTTTATGTTTCGCGTCGACCGACTCGTTAATTCTGTGCCTGGCGGGGCAGATGCACAAAAACCGCAGCACGAAAATCAAGCAGCATTCAAACGTTTACGCCTAAGCTGGTATGGGCCGGGTCGACATAAATTGCGCGCTGGCGACCAATGGCAATTCGTAGCGCGCTTAAAATCACCGGGCTCTTTGGGTAATCCTGGTGGATTTAATTATGAGCGTTGGTTATTTCAAAATCGCATTCATGCAACCGGCTACATAAGAGACAGCCCAGAACCGAAATTGTTGCATAGACATGCGTTTAAATTACATGCCACACGAGAATCTATAGCGCAAACTATTAGCGCATTACCCGATGCGAATGAATTTGCTGCACTGGTACAGGGCTTAACGGTTGGTGTTACTGGCAATGTAACCGTCGAACATTGGGATGCATTGCGCCGCTCTGGCACAGTGCATTTGCTGGCGATCTCGGGGTTGCATATCGGACTAATCAGCGCGTGGTTTTTTTGCGTTGCCGGTGCGTTATGGAAACTCTTGAGTTTGTTAAATTACAGGCAAACTTATTGGCGTTGCCCAAAACCTGTTTTCGCCGTGTGCATTAGTTGGATGAGTGCTTGCGTGTATGCAGCCTTAGCCGGATTTTCCTTGCCAACTCAACGCGCATTAATCATGTTGAGTGTGTTTACATTGACCACCATGCTACGTCGGGTTTGGCCACCAGGAAGTGCATTGTTGTTTGCCTTGTTAATTGTGCTGGTACTTGACCCTCTCAGTGTTTTATCGGTTGGCTTTTGGTTGTCGTTTGGCACGGTCGCAGCGCTTTTCTATTTACACAACGGCCGCTTAACTAAAACTGGCAAATTAGGTAGTGCACTGCACGTGCATCTGAAGCTTGGCATTGTTTTATTGCCGGCAAGTGCCTGGTTTTTTCAACAAGGTGCATTGGTGGCACCGCTGGCAAACGCGATCGCCGTACCTGTTGTCGGACTAATTGTAGTTCCGGCATCCTTTTTCATTGCGTTGCTTGCATCGAGTTGGCCGTCACTTGCCAATGTATTGTTAATCGCAGTTCAATGGGTGCTAGAACGTCTGCTCGCTTTTCTGGAATGGTTGTTAACGCTTTCGGCAGCGAATGTACCGCTGTTTTTGCCCAGTCCGTGGTTTTTAATTTTCGCTTTGCTGGGTTTAGTCTTGTTGTTTTCACCGCGAGGTTTGCGCAGTCGTTGGATGGCTGTTCCCATGTTTGCCTGTATTTTTTTGGTGAATGCCTTGGGTAAACCGGTGGCTGGGCTCGAGCTGCATGTGTTGGACGTCGGTCAAGGGTTATCAGCCACTTTATTCACAGCCAATCACACGGTTGTTTTCGATACCGGCAAACAAATTGGACGTCATACCGACATGGTTGAGCGCGTGCTTCAACCGTTTCTGGTATCACAAGGTCGGCGCGGCGTCGATGTCACCATTATCTCTCATGCCGACGATGATCATGCCGGTGGCTTAAATACCTTATTACGCGGTTTTCCTAACACCGTTCTGTACAGCAGCGAGGAAGAACACATCACAGAGCACGCGGCGCGCAAATGTGTAGCAGGGCATTCGTTTGTGCTGGATGGGGTTACATTCAGCTTTTTGCACCCGAGCGGTTTGGATTTTGGGTCGCGCAACAATTCTTCCTGCGTGTTACTGGTTCATTATGGGCAAAGCCGAATCCTTATCGCCGGCGATATCGAATCGGAATCGGAAAAACTGTTGGTTGCTCGGGTAGGGCAAACGCTCGAACTCACTGCCCTGGTGGCACCGCATCATGGAAGTCAATCATCATCAACAGATGAGTTCGTTGAATTGTTCTTGCCAGAGCATGTTGTGTATGCCGCGGGTGAGGGTAATAAATTTGGGTTTCCGCATGGGCAAGTCGTGCAGAAATACCAAGCGATTGGCGCACACTCTTATATTACCGGTACCGGCGGTGCCGTATCTATGCGGTTCGATAAATCGGGTCTGGTCAAACCGGTTGAGCAGTTTTGGAACAAACGTCGGCGCTACCGACACGAGTGAATGCGGTGTGCATTACCGGGTCGCCATAAACTTGGCGCTGCGTAGTTGTTATCTGGTCAAGCATTGACCTATTTGGATTTTGAATTGTTGTAAATTGGCTCAGAGCGCTGAATTTCCGCACGCTTGCAAACAAATGCGCTATAAAATATTGAGTAAATAAAAAACAGATCGTAGATGATCGGCGTCAGCCGTGCGTGTTTACGGCACAATTTGTCTGCGGTGGCAGACAAGCCTTTTTATAAGGACCAAATACCGTGTGGGAAATAGTCAGTGCTGGCGGCTTATTGATGCTGCCGATTGTAATTTGTTCGATAGTGGCCCTGGCCATTATTGGCGAACGTTTTTGGACTCTTAAGCAAGAAAAAATCATTCCGTCGAATCTGGTGGCCGAAGTTTGGCGCATGGCCAGCACAAAGCAGCTGACCGATGAAAAAGTGCGAGAAATCCAGCAAGAATCCCCACTGGGCCGCGTGTTAGCGGCGGGGCTCCTGACCCGGACTCAGGAACGCGATTCAATGAAAGCATCCATTGAAGAGGTGGGTGGTCATGTAGCTCACGAACTAGAAAGATACCTGAACGCTTTAGGCACCATCGCGGCGGTCACACCCTTGCTTGGTTTGTTGGGTACGGTCATCGGCATGATCAAGGTGTTCACAAATATTACTAGCGTAGGTGTTGGCAACCCTGCACAGTTGGCTGGCGGTATTTCCACCGCTCTTATCACCACAGCCAGCGGACTGATGGTCGCGATACCAGCGCTTATGTTTTATCGCTACTTTCGTGGTCGAGTCGATGGCTTGGTTATCGATATGGAAAAAGAGTCGCTAAAACTTGTTGATGTATTGCAAAAGCGCCAATCTAAAGCCCGAGTACAACAGTGAAATTTAAGCGTCAACAGCGAGAAGAATTAGAGTTAAATCTTACGCCATTGATAGACGTGGTGTTTCTGCTTCTGATCTTTTTTATGGTGTCTACCACCTTTCAAAAAGAGTCAGAAATCTCCTTGCAGTTGCCGAAGGCGAGCGAGTCGTCTTCGGAATCGAACACAGACAACATAGAAGTGGTTATCAATGCGGCAGGACGGTTCTTTGTTAACGATCAAGAGTTAGTAAAATCGGATGCTGAGTCTTTACAAGCTGCTCTATACAAGTTGATTGATGGCAATCGCGACATTCCGCTAACCATTCGCGCTGATGCGCAAACGCCACATCAGTCTGTGGTCACTGCAATGGATGCAGCCGGGCAACTTGGCATGTTGCGTATGTCAATTGCAACATCGCAAACTCCTGAATAGATTTTCGCTTAGAAAATCTGTTTCGCTTGTTGTGTAAATTAAGCGAGCACCTTGGTTGTTATGACTAGCAGCGATCACGCAGAGCCATCAGCGTCTACCACCTACAAGCGCCTGCTGTCTTATATAAAGCCGTTCAAAAAACAGTTTGCTTATGCCATTGCTGGCATGATCGGCTATGCCATCACTGAAGCAAGCTTTGCCGCCCTAATGAAGCCATTGCTTGATGGCAGTTTTGTTGAACAAGACCGGCAAGCCATTCTATTAGTGCCGATCATTATTATTCTTATTTTTGTAGTGCGAGGTGTTGCAGGCTTTGCATCCACTTACTATATGTCCTGGATTGGCTGGAGCGTGATTAAGCAATTGCGCAAAGAAGTGTTTAATAAGTACTTAACCCTGCCTACTCAGTTTTACGATAACGCCTCTTCAGGCGAACTCATTTCTCGCATTACGTTTAATTCGCAGCGTGTAGCACAAGCGGCCAGTACCACGCTCACCATCATGGTGCGAGATTCACTAACAGCGATTGGCTTACTGGCGTTGATGTTTTATCAAAGCTGGCAACTATCCTTGTGTTTTCTCATTATTGGGCCAATCATCGGTCTCATTGTTGATCGTGTGAGTCGTCAGTTTCGTGCGGTTAGTCGAAACATCCAGGATTCCATGGGTGAGGTTAGTCACGTTATCCAAGAAGCGGTGGATGGTAGTCGTGTGATTAAAATTTTTGGCGGCCAAGAGACTGAGGAAAACCAATTTGAATTAGTGAATGAACGCAATCGTGAATTTAATATGCGCGAAACCGCTATCCGCGCATTGAATGTACCGGTCATTCAAATGTTAGTGGCTATAGCGTTGGCTATCATTGTGTACGTTGCATCAAGTGGTGGTATCACCGATAGATTATCGGTAGGTGAGTTTATGTCGTTTGTTACTGCCATGTTATTGCTGTTTCAACCCTTGCGCCGTCTCACGTCCTTAAACAGTCAAATCCAAAATGGCATAGCGGCTGGCGAAACCTTGTTTGCCACATTAGATTTGGCGTCTGAACAGGACTTAGGTACGCAAACGTTGTTAAAACCAATTAACACGATTGAGTACAAAAATGTCGGCCTGCAATACATTCACGACAAGCCAGCGGTGTTGAACAACGTTAGCTTAAATATAAACGCAGGCGAAACCGTTGCGTTTGTTGGTGAGTCAGGCAGTGGTAAGACATCTTTAGTTAATCTATTGCCGCGTTTATATGAAATGAATGAAGGTGAGATTTTAATTAACGGTGTGCCAATTACCGATTACACGCTGGCATCGCTGCGAGAGTCTATTGCCTATGTCAGTCAGGATGTAATGTTGTTTAATGAGAGCATTGCCAATAACATAGCCTACGGTAGTGCCAGTGCTGTGGATGAAGCGACATTGATAGAGGCGTGCAAAACGGCGCATGCGCATGACTTTATCATGCAGTTTCCCGATCAGTACGAGACCATGGTGGGTGAAAATGGCGTGATGCTCTCTGGCGGGCAACGACAGCGTGTGGCTATTGCTCGGGCTATATTAAAAAATGCACCGATCCTCGTTCTTGACGAAGCAACGTCTGCGCTTGATACTGAGTCCGAGAGAAAAGTACAAGAAGGTTTGGAAGCCTTGATGCAAACCAGAACCACATTAGTTGTCGCCCATAGGCTCTCGACCATAGAGCGCGCTAACATGATTGTGGTAATGGACAAAGGCAATGTTGTTGAGACCGGCACGCATACAGAACTGATGGCCTCCGATACACATTATCGACGTTTACACCAATTACATTCGGACAAGCCTTGAAACCGATTTGGGCCAGCCGAGGATGGCGAGCACGTATTCTTACGCCAATTGCTTTTATCTTCTCCTGTGTAGTTAAGCTTCGAACAACACTCTACAACTTAGGTCTACTCAAAACCAATAAGTTTGACGTACCCGTTATTGTTGTCGGTAATATAAGCGTTGGCGGTACCGGCAAAACGCCGATAGTTACAGCTGTTGTCAACAAATTGAAAGCTGCAGGTTTTAAGCCTGGTATTGTTAGCCGAGGTTATGGAGCGCAAACGGCAAATCTGCCCCGCGATGTGTTTGCCGACACGCCCGCTCACTTGGCCGGTGACGAGCCATTATTATTAGCTCAATCCACAGGCGTACCGGTGTGTATTTGCACTGATCGCAGTTTAGCTGTTACACACCTGCTTGAGAATAATAAGCTTGATGTGGTGATCAGTGATGATGGCATGCAGCATTATGCAATGCACCGCGATGTGGAACTGGCGGTAGTGGATGGGCAGCGTTTACTGGGCAATGGCTGGTTAGTACCGGCAGGCCCGCTTCGCGAACCACCCAAACGATTATCCCAGGTTGATCTTATTGCCATACAGCAAGCAGCCGACGCTACCGATGAACAGCGCCGCGCGGTTATCGAAAAATTGAAGTTGAAAACTAAGGCTGCGCACTTTCATCTTGCGATAACGGGGGTTAAGAGCCTTGCTGATGAACAAACATTTGCGCTGAGCACTTGGCATAACAAGCCAGTACATGCGGTTGCCGGGCTGGGAAACCCCCAGCGTTTTTTTTCGTCCTTACAAGTGCAGGGCTTACACGTGCAAACGCATGCTATGCCCGATCATCATCGTTATACGGCCGATGATTTAAACTTTGGTGACCAACACCCCATTTTGGTGACATCCAAAGACGCGGTCAAAATTCGTGATTTGGATATCAACCTAAGCCGAGTATTTGAAGTGATGGTGGAGGCTAAGCTTGATGAGCCATTAAACGTGGCCATTGATGAAATAATGAAGCGTATTTTGTGAATAAACTAAAAAGCATGTATGTTTGTCTATGACTGATATGGAATTTAATATTGTTATCCCGAGCCGTTTTGGTTCGAGCCGCTTTCCCGGAAAACCACTCCATCCATTGAATGGCAAAGCGATGGTGTTGCATGTGATCGATCGAGCGCGCGAATCAGATGCTGATCAGATTGTGGTTGCGACCGACGATGAGCGCATTGCCCAGGTGTGCACTGAAGCCGGTGCCGATGTGGAAATGACAGATGTTGCCCATATCAGTGGAACCGATCGTATCGCAGAAGTAGCCACTCGGCGCGGCTGGGCAGATGAGTGCATCATTGTCGGTCTGCAAGGTGATGAGCCGGCAACACCTGCCGCTATGTTAAACGAACTAGCGGCTAACTTAAAAACGCACGATGATGCGAATATGGCCAGCTTTTGTATACCGGTAACAAGCGTTGAGCAATACCGCAACACGCACAGAGTCAAAGTGGTGCGTGATCAGCGCAATATGGCTTTGTATTTTAGCCGAGCTTCGATACCTGCTAGGCGCGATGATCATGGTGCTACAGATTTCCCTGAGTCGTTTATCCACGTAGGTCTGTATGCTTATCGTTGTCGCTTTCTCAAACAGTTTACTGCGATGGCGCCTGCCTACATTGAACAACAAGAACAACTTGAGCAATTGCGCGTGTTATTTAATGGTGGGCGCATTCATGTTGGCGATGTCAGTGAAGCGGCGGCCGGGGTTGACCATCCCGACGATGTTCCGGCCATTGAAGCACTGTTAAAGCAACACTTTTAATCTACACGCAAATAATGCATTGGATACCACGCATGAAAAAGTCAGAGCCAAAAACTGTACCTAGCCGTGATTGGAAAGTGACGGGAAGCGAGTCTGTTTATAACGGATTTTACAAAGTCGAGAAGCTCGAATTTCAGCATGCCTTGTTCAACGGCGGTCATTCCGGCTTGGTAGATCGCGAACAATTTGTACGCGGCAATGTGGTCGGCGTGATAGCGCACGATCCCAAACTCGATAAAATTGCCCTAGTAGAACAGTTTCGGATTGGTGCTAGAAACCGGGCTGATCACCCGTGGCTCATCGAGGTTATAGCCGGCATGATCGAACCCTCCGAAGAGCCACAAGCGGTTGCCGTGCGGGAAACTTATGAAGAAGCCGGCATTGAGCTGCGCGACGTCAAACAAGTCATGCGTTATTTGGCGAGTCCGGGTTCGAGTACGGAAGAAGTATTCATTTTTTACGGCGAAGCAGATTTGTCCAATGCGTCAGGCGTGTTTGGTTTAGACGAAGAGGGAGAAGATATCTTGCTTCATGTTGTCGATACGGCCGATGCCTTTGCCATGCTGGAGAGCGGTTCGATTTGCAATGCGATCAGTATCATTGCGCTGCAATGGTTTCGTCATTCCCGCATGCTCAAAAGTTAAATTGTGACCTTTGTCGCATCATAGCAAACGCCCAATCATCATCATTGGGTCCTCACTTCACTTAAAACGGCAAGATAAAACCTGTTTTATCTGCAGCCCCCGCTAATACTTCGTTATAGCATTTCCTCTACCCACCTTCGGGCACGGTTCTGGCACGAGATAGGGTGTTCACCAAGGTCGGATATCAGTTTTGATAGTGCGTGTTAGTCAGCACCGTCAATCGTTGTGAACACGCTCGATGTGTGATTGTTGTTCTTGGATTGAGAATGATCACAGCAATGCCATGCCAAGCATGGTGCTGTTCTATCGAAAGGATATGTTTTTAATGGAGCAACAGTTAATTGAACACAAAGTTTTTAACCGCGCTAAGCGTAGCTGCCTGTCGCGGCTGCATTGTGGCTGTTAAATATAGTGTTTTTTTTCTTTCACTCCTTACTTTTAGTCACGCTGCGCACGCGAGTAGTTTAAGCCTCGGTCCGTTTGGTCAAGGCGTTTATAGCGGTACAGAACCATTTAATACCAGTGGTAAGTGCCATGAATCGGGCGATGATTGTGGCAACGATGATAATCGTGTTCGTACTGGCGATTTAATCCAATTTAGTTGGTCCATCGCAGCCAATGATTTCGCACCCGGCGAAGCTGAAATACCCGCCGTCATTTTCGAACAAACGATCACTGCAAGCGCTGATGCCATCGTCCGTTTTGATCGCGTACCCACAGTATGTCTTGCCCATCCTGCAGGCCCAGGTGGCGATAACCCTACGTCATCGTTAACGCTGAACAATGACGGTTCGCATACTCTGATATGTAATTTAGGCGAGATGGGCGAAGGCGAACAGAAGTCATTTTCCATTCCTGTACGACCGAGTGCTAATTCGCACGACAATTCCACTTTCAGGTCAAATCAAAAGGTTTATGCACTAAACCATCAACAGCAAAAAATAGTGGCTGATGTAGAGCATCTCGATAGTACGATTTATCAAGTGTCGGCTGCCCCAGCATTTGATCTTATCGCTGACCGCAAGGATATGTATAAAGGTACGCGCGTAGTCGAAGACTTAGGTTTAGGTGTAGGTCCAGAGCCTGGTTACATGGTTTATCTCAACGCGCAAATAGCCGCTGATGCCTTGCGCAAAGGTAAAGGCTCTGAAGCCTTAAACGATTTGGTCACGTTTAAAGCGCAAATCAAAGCCACAAACAAAGATGGTGTAACACCGATCACTATCCCATACAAAATGTTGGAGTGCGCCCCAAATTCTACGCCCTGGCCTGGAACCGTGTATGGAAATGAAAAGCTGGCTAGTAAAAAATCGCTGAACGCTAAGGTTGTGGACTCAGGTACGTGCTCCTTTTCAGGTGATGCTATCAATGGACATCAATTTACTTTAAAAGGTATTGACTCCCAAGGTAATCGTTACCCAACCGAAACCATCACAGGGCAGTCGTTAGCAACAGGTCCGTTCTATGTTGCATCCTATCAAATTGGTTTCTTTGTTCCATTTTCCGCAATCGAGGCTTCCGATGATGACACTAGTGGTAATGGTGGCGCTATAAATTTAAGTACTTGCTTGAGTGAATTCGACCCCACCAGCAGTACGGGAGTGTCTAACTATGCATCCGGTGTAGAGCCTGGTTTTAATGGTGAAGCCATGCCCGATGGAACCGGCAGCAATAACTGTACAGGGCCGTTAACCTTACAACTCTCTAGCGCAGGCGGGTTCAATCATCGACTGGTGTCAACCGCAACGGATGAAGGCGATTACACCATTGCACCGCTGATTGATACAGACCACAGTGGTGCGACAGCGGTTGAAAGCACAACGCGCTACGCGCATATGGAAACATTTTCCAACACCGGCAGCACGGCCTTAGATAACTTTCAAGCCTGTTTTCGATTCGATAGTACAGTTTCAAAACTTGTGGATGCCGCTCATGTCGGTGCAAGCAATGGTCAGTATGCATTTATTGCGAATGACACCAGTGCGCAGTTTGATCGATCGCGTTGGCAAGTGCTCTATGGCCAAGCTGACTATGGGGTTGATTCACCACTGGATAAAAACGCAGACGGTGTCGATGATTTTGATGCGACAACGGGTCGTTATGAGGGCAGCTGGGAGACCATGCGAACTGCCGTATGCAATGAGGATATTGCGCCGCAATGGGTTCGTAACCCTAATGAAATTGGCATAGATAGCGTTAATGTTGTTCGTTTCGTAAAGCGCGCCGATTCTGCATCCATTGAACCCGGTCAAGTGTTCAAAGCTTTTTTACCTTTGGAGATGCGCGAAACATTTGCTGGTGGCGCAAATGATGGCCAAGCTATTCCGGTCGGGACTGTGGCTGCGGCCATGAGTAGTTTTCGGACCGATCAGTTTTATCCACGTTGGCGCCCAGTGCAATACACGCCATCGCCCGAATCAAGTCAAGGCGATGGGGAGCGAGTTACGTTTACCAAGATTGGTCTTAACGCCGTTATCTCCACGCGGATGCCTCAGGCCGCCGCTGGCATTACCAAGTCGGTGTTAGCCGGTAATGATGTTGTGTGGGAGATTAGTGTGGGCGTTAATTCGAAGTTGCCTGATGGTGGTATTGCCAAGGCTTTGCGTATTGTTAGCGAGTTGCCGATGGGGTCAGCTTACAACGCAGATTGTACAGCGCAATTAAACCAAGGCTCTATCCCAAATTCAGTTCGCTACAACACACCCAGTGCCGGTAAGCAAACGTTGTATTGGGATATCGGCGATGTACATACCACGGATACCGTTCGTCCTATCCTATTTTGTGCCAGTACCGACCCCTTTGCTGACGAGGGCACGGTGCGTATAACCAAAGCCTTCGCGCAGGCCGATAACGCCACAGCATCAGTACCCACTGAGCAAGCCATTGCCTTGGGGCAAACAGGTGAGATTCGAACGGCAGCAGCAATCGATGTGCAACTGGATTCGATTAATGACACGCAAGTGCATACGTTGAAATGGTTAAATTTTTCGGAAACTACCGCCATCGCAAGTCCTGTGATGATTAATGTATTGCCGTATGTCGGCGATAATCAGGGGTTATCACAACGTGATCCCGCGTCGCAATATGCCGGCACCTTGCGTTTACTATCCGAGCCGGTTGCAAGTTTCGCCAATGGCACTGTCCCGCATACATCAGAAAGGGCCATTGGAGATTTGTACTATACAAGCGACAATGCCGAATCCATTTCAGATAACCCGGCATTAAATACCAGTTATTGGTGCAGGTATAGCAACGGTCAATTTTCTTCGGTGAGCTCTTTTACAGGCGCATGTCCGACCACGTTTGCCGAGGTGAGCGGTATAAAGTTTGTAGCCAATTACGATCTTGAACCATTGGGCCATTCACGGCGTGGTCAGCAGCTTGAGTACACGCTCAGCGCTCAACAGAATGAACCGGGCGATGGGTACACCAACGCCTTTGGTTTAACGTCGAGTGACTTGCCAACCGGTCAGGTGATTCGTAGTCGCGCCGCAACCGTGACGATTGCCTCTCACTCAATAGGTGATTTTATTTTCGTTGATGTCAATGGTGATGGGAAATACACAAAGCAAGTTGACGTTATTGCACCTGATGGCATTAGTGTCGAATTGCGTCGATCTATAGATGATGAGCTTGTCGCTGCCACAAAAACTCAAGGTGGCACATTCATTTTTAACCGACTAGGCGACGGTGACTACTACGTTGTTATTCCGGCAACAGAATTTGCTGCCCATAGACCATTGCGTAACTGGGGTGCTGCGCCGAATGGGCAAGCATCGGATGCAGATGCCAACCACGATCAAGATCATTCGGGTTTTGTTGAGGGCAGTGCAGCTGTTAGTGGAGTAAGAACCGATCAAATAAGTGTATCTGCAAGTCTTGCACTTACGCCAACTGATGCACCGTTTGGCAAAGAGCCTTTGGGTGATAATTTGTTTGGCTTGGATGGTGTTAGCACCAATGATGACTTTTCCAACCTGACTGTGGATATTGGCTTGTCCAGTGGAGACGCCGATGGTGACGGTATTTTAGACATTTTTGAATTCGGCTCGAATGGACTATCCGGGTTTGTTGATACCGATAGTGATGGCTTACCCAATTATCTTGATACCGATTCTGACAATGATGGTATCACGGATGGTATAGAAGCGAGGGTAAATGTCGATACACTGACTTCACTGCCAGAACCCAATTCGGCTGATGCCACGCAGCCGTCTACTGACATTGCAGATAACAGTAATGGTAGCGGTACCGGTTCGCAGAGTCGCATTGCCGATATATTTTTATGGGGCATGCGTGATAGCGATAACGATGGTTTGACGGACTATCAAGATGTTGATTCCGATAACGACGGAATACCCGATAGCTTTGAATACGGTGCAGCTTCAGTTCCAAGCAACACAGAACCTTTCACACATGCTGAGTACGCAGCGGATAGTGATGGCGATGGAGTGCCAAACTACATCGACCTTGATAGTGATAATGATGGATTATCAGACAGTTTAGAAGCGCGCGTTATAGGTTCAGTTTCCAATGATTCTGATGGCGATGGAATTGCCAATCAATTTGACGCGACCAATACGTCTGGCGTCGATGCAAATGCCGATGACGTTGATGATAATCTTGAGCTGATTGACCGTGATGGTGATGGTGTACCCGACTATATCGACGACGACTCAGACAACGACGGACTGGCTGACCTTGAAGAGTATGGTGGCGTCGATGTAAACGGTGACGGGCAAATTGATAATTTCATTGATAACAATGCAGACGGCGTACACGACGGCGTGGATATTCAATCTGTGACAGTAGGTGATGCGGATAACGATGGTATTCCTGATACGCACGATTTCGATAGCGATGCTGACGGTGTGCCGGATGTCATAGAACTATTTTATGCAAGCACTATCGACTCCGATCAAGACGGTCTGCCCGTACAGCTTGACTTAGACTCGGACAATGATGGTATCGCCGATGGCGTCGAGTTCGGTATCACTGGTTTAGATGATGACGGTGATGGAATCGATAACCTATTTGATGTTGATACGCGCGTAGCTGTTGCCAACTTGATATCTGTTAGTCAGCTGCAAAACGATAGAAACGCGGATGGCATTGATGATCGTGCACTGCGTATTGGAATGTTCGACACAGATGGTGATGGCATTAGCAATCCAAACGATGTTGATAGCGACAATGATGGATTAAGTGATGCGTTCGAAAGCCGAAGTGGTGATGCAGACAACGATCACCAACTGGATGCCTTTGTGGATGTTAACAACGATGGCATTGACGATAAACGAATGGCCTATAACTTCCCGAGTGCCGGTGTTTTTACATTGCCCGATGCAGACGGTGATGGGCAACCAGATGTGTACGATCGGGATTCTGATAACGACGGATTACCCGATGCGCTGGAGTATCGATTTATCGATTTCGATGGCGACGGCATTCCCGACTACAGAGATATAGATTCAGATAACGATGGATTGCATGATCGCTTTGAAGCCGAGTCGATAGTCGGTGATGCCGATAGAGATGGAATAAGCAATGTGTTTGACGCTGACGTCACGCTCGGTCCAGACCAAAACAAAGACGGCATCGATGATCGGCTGACGACGGCAAATCTACTCGATTCAGATGGCGATGGATTTCCTGATCATCTCGATCTCGATTCAGATGGCGACACCTTGAGCGACCTCGAAGAGGCAGGTGGCGGCGACATGAACGCTGATGGAAAAGTCGATGGCTTTAGCGATCAGGATAACAACGGTGGTCACGATGGCCTGGGTCAAACGGGCTTGAGCGTGATCGATACAGATAATGATGGTGAACCTGATACTGCCGATACCGATGCAGATAACGATGGCATACCAGATTTTATAGAAGTGCGTATATCCGATAATATTGCATCAGACATAGATAATGATGGTATACCGGATTTTCGTGATACTGATGCAGACAACGATGGCATCGGTGATGGGATGGAAGCAGGGTTGGTTATCGGGACCAGAGTTGTCGATAGCCAATCCTTGGTCACGGACGACCCATTTTACAACCCGTTTAATGTGGCGTCGAATGCGCCAGCAACCATGGGCTTTAACTATTCTCAAGTGCTTGACTCGGACGGTGATGGCATTCCTGATCTACACGACTTGGATTCCGACAATGACGGGGTACCTGATGCAATAGAGTTTGGTGCGAATGTGCAGGTACAAAGTGCGAATGGCGATACCCAAGGCAATGAAAGCTCGGATAACGATGCAAACTCGGTTAACTTAAGACCTGTTGATAGCGACAATGATGGCATTGTCGATTACCTTGATGTGGATTCTGATAACGATGGTTTGGCCGATCAGCTTGAAGGTTTAGGGGATCGTGATGCGGATGGTTTACCTGATCGACTTGACATAGATTCAGACGACGACGGTATTGTGGATGCATTTGAATCTAGTCTGGATTTTGACAACGACGCAATACCAAACTTTCGCGATACCGATAGTGACGACGATGGTATTCGTGACGCGGTTGAACGTGGCGATGCGCTTAGCGGCATTGACTCAAACAATGATTCTATACCCGATTTTTTAAGTACTGATTCCGATGGCGACGGTGTACCAGATGCGATTGAGTTTGGCGCTAACGGTGATACCAATGATGCCCATGGGCTCGATAGCGATGCTGATGGAACACCCGATTTTCAGGATAAGGATTCAGACAATGATGGCTTATCGGATAGCTTAGAGGCGGGTGCAAACCCGGCTGTACCAACAGATTCTGATTCTGATTCGATCCCTGACATGCTTGATAGCGACAGTGACAATGATGGTATTTCTGATTCGGTGGAAGGTTTTATTGATTCGGATAGTGATGGCGCTGCTGACTACATCGATGCGGACTCGAACGATGACGGCACGCCCGATCAGCAGCAAGGCGCTGGCGATAACAACGGCGATGGCGTAGCCGATCGCATCGCGGCATCGACTGTCGGTAGTGAAAGACTGTTCGGTCTTATGCACAATGTAACGCCTGAGGATAGCGATGGCGATGGCATTCTAAATGCGATTGAAAGTGGACAAAGCAACCCAGCAACGTCACTCGCTGGCGCGCGCGACTCTGATGGCGATGGAATTGCGGATATGTTTGATCTTGATTCTGACAACGATGGCATTCCAGATTTAATCGAAGCTGTTCGAGCCACTGCTAGCACCAATCCAGCCAGTATCCCGCTCGATTCTGACGGTGATGCGCAACCTGATTACATCGATCCCGATTCAGATAACGATGGTGTACTCGACGCTATTGAAGGCTTGTTGGACTTTGACAATGACACGATTCTGGATTTTCGCGATACAGATTCAGATAACGATGGTATCAGCGATGCAATCGAACTACATATTGATAGTGACGGTGATGGTGTCGTCAACCGTCATGATAACGATTCTGATAACGATGGTATTAGCGACCAAATTGAAGGCTCAACAGATAATACTGACGTATTAATTAATGGCAGTGATCAAGGCACTACTTCAACCGTTTTGGGGCACAAAGGGATTGATTCAGACCAGGATGGTCTACCCAACTTTATTGATAATGATTCAGACAACGATGGTTTGAGTGATACGCTCGAGCGAGGCACAAATTCAAACACAAGCTTGGGCGCGAGCAATACACCGCTAGATTCTGATCGGGATGGTCTGCCAAATTATATCGACACTGATAGCGATAATGATAGCATTAAGGATGCATCTGAGCTTGCTGAAGATAGTGATGGTGACGGATTGCCAAACTACATTGACAGTGATGGCAACGGCAATGGCATCAATGATTTGTTAGAGCACAGCCGTGACACTGATTCTGATGGTATTCATGATATTCATGATTCCGACAACGACAATGATGGCATTCCCGATGGTATCGATGGATTTGTCGATACCGATAGTGATGGTGTACCGAACTATCATGACACTGATTCCGACGGCGACGGCATTGCTGATTCCATCGAGGCTGGTGTAACACCCACGGTGAAGCTGGATTCAGATGGCGATGGTATTGAAGACAGGCTCGATCTTGATAGTGATAACGATGGTGTACCTGATTTTGTAGAAGGTAGTGTGGATTCTGATTTAGACGGCCTACCTGATCACCTTGATCTCGATAGCGACAATGATGGCATAAGTGATGTGTTGGAGTCGGGACGAACCGATGCCAATGGTGATGGATTGATTGACAGTTTTATAGACGACAATAGAGACGGCATTTCGGACCAAATTGATTTGTTATCTCCTCCGGAGTTCGATGCTGATGGCGATGGTGTTGCGGACCGTTTAGAAGCCGGTCCCGCCGCCTCTATGCAAGCTGAAATTCCAATACTAACGCAGCTTATTGATAGTGACGGCGATGGCATTCCAGATCGGTTAGAAGGTGAGGGTGACCATGACAGCGATGGCCTGCCTAATAAAAGTGATCTTGATAGCGACAATGATGCCATTTTAGATGAATACGAATTTGGCTTTACCCTCTACACTGGCAAAGATTCAGATGCAGATGGTTATCCCGATTTTCTCGACAACGACAGTGATAATGATGGCTTGAGTGATATAGCCGAAGCGCTAGGAATTGCTTACGATCAAGATGCCGATGGCTTCATCGATAACTTTATCGACGTGAACCGAAACGGTGTTGATGATGCTATCGACACAATGCCGGTTTATCCAGAAGATATCGACAATGATGGTATTGCCGATCATCTGGACTTGGACAGTGACGGCGATGGCATTTTTGATTTGACTGAAGTTAATGGTCAGGATAACGATGGTGATGGGACTGTCGATGGCCAGAAAGACACTGATGCCGACCGTATTCCAGATATTGTGGATGTTGACCAAACGCTCGGTGCGGATTCAGATGGTGATGGCATCGATGATATCGGTGACGCAGACTTTTACGCGCGAGACCTGGATGAAGATGCGGATGGCATAATCAATCGGTACGATCTTGACAATAATGGCAATGGCTTTGCCACCACAGGCATTGCTGACGGTGCTCCCGGTGTTAACTGGCCTGACACCGATGGCGATGGTATACCCGATGTTAAACAGTCAAGTTTTGCGCAGCCTCTAGATGATGAAGGTGTTATTCGCACCGGCACCGATGGCGAAGGCAGTGGCTGCAGTGTGAGTGCTAACGATAGTGGCCGCCTCGACCCCATATTGTTATTGATGACGCTGTTGTCCCTGATTTTTATACGCCGATCAAGTAGCAAACGCTAGGTACGCACCTGGGTTACAAACCGAAACAGACCTATCGATACTTAATCATCTATAAATGGCATCTCTACAACGCACTTAACATCGTGCATTAGCCATTACAGTGTGATTAAGGGTTTGGCCTGTTTCTATGAAATCTTCTCCGGCAAGATTTGCGTTAAATCCATCCATGCGGGGAATAATCCCCAGCCGTAGATTTCTTCTTACGACAGCTATCGCATCGCTTGTATTACTCAATCTGCATGCGACTCACGCTGTGGCGCAATCAAATTCTGATGGTGTCACCGAATTAGAAGAAATAATTGTCGAAGAGGCAGGTGAGCCCGAGCCAAGTTTACCCCTTGGCACCGGAATGAGCGGTAAAACGCTGATTTCAGCACCCGGCTCTGGAGGCGACCCCGTCCGAACGCTGCAAACATTGCCTGGCATGACATTCACTGATGACCAAGAAGCCCTCCCAGCTGTGCGAGGTTCTCGCCCTGGTGATAATTACTTTCAAGCTGATTTCGCACCCGTTGATTATCTTTTTCATTTTGATGGCCTGCTTAGCGTATTCAATGCAGACTTAGTCGAATCATTTGAAATTTATCAGTCTTCTTATGGGCCAGAATTCACGGGTGTAACGGGTGGGGTGTTCGATGTAAAACTACGCGAACCAGAAACAGATCGTTTCAGGACAACGCTTGATATCAGTATTTTCCAGGCGGGTGCGCTGATCGAAGGTCCAATCACCGACACGCAATCCTTTTATCTAGCCACACGAACTAGTTATTTGGATTTGTTGCTAGCCGATCAAATCGAGGAAGAGGACGGTATTCGCATTGATCAATTTCCAAAATACTCGGACTATCAAGGTAAGTATGTTTGGAAGCCAAGCGATGATAACAAACTCACCTTACAGTTTAATGGCGCAAGGGACGAAGCCCAAATCAATATTGCCGAAGATGCTGAAGACGTAGAGACAGACCCAATTTTTGCCGGTATAACCCGACTAAACGAATCGTTCCATGCGCAATCTTTGGTATGGGATCATAAAGCCAACGACAAGCTTACGATCAAAACAATGGTGTCGCATGGTTTTTCAGATTCGGATGGTCAGTTTGGTGGCATTGGCAACTTCGATGTCGACTACGAAGAGTATGCGTTAAAAAACAAAAGCGCCTTCACGCTAAACGATCGCCACGATCCAGAGGTCGGTGTGCAGTTCACCAAGGGGAAGGCTGATGTGCAGTTGGCATTAAATGTACCTGCGTGCAGTGAATTTGATCCTGGTTGTATATTTACTGGTACAGAGCGATTGAGCACGGTGAAGAAGATTAGCTATTCAAGTACAACCGCCTTTATAAAAGACAATTGGTACGTAAACGATAAGTTAACCTTGTATCCCGGGCTTGCGTTTCAATCGGAAGACATATTAGACCAACAGTTTTTAGAGCCACGTTTTGCGCTTGAGTATGCGGTTAGCGATAATACGATAGTGAGTGCAGGGTTTGGTCAGTACAACCAAGCCCCCGACTTCCTAGAATCGGACTCGGTTTTTGGAAATCCAGATATTGAATACGAAAACGCCGTGCATGCTCAGGTGGGTTTACAGCGTTTTCTTGATAATGGCTGGAGTATTAAAACTGAAGCTTATTACAAAGCGCTCGATAACTTGGTT
>CALHOU010000051.1 GCA_938035945.1 uncultured Granulosicoccaceae bacterium | reverse complement strand
CGTTAGAGTGGTCGTCCTCTCTGGCACTGGTGGCAAAGCATTTGTATCGGGTGCAGATATTTCCAAGTTTGAAAAAGAGCGTGGCTCTAAGGATGCGACCGATCACTACAACGCGCGGCTAGGCATCGTGTACAAGCTTATAGAAAATTTTCCCAAACCAACCATTGCCATGATTAACGGACATTGTATTGGTGGTGGATTGAATTTGGCAGCGTGCACGGATTTTCGTATAGCTTCAGCTAAGTCACGATTTGCGATGCCGGCAGCCAAGCTCGCCTTGGGCTATCCGTTTGATGCAATTCGCCGTTTGGTCAATGCTGTAGGTTTTGCTACCGCAAAAAAGATGATGTTCACGGCAAAGCCGATCGACGCAACTACAGCACTAAGCGCGGGTTTGATACAAGAAGTCGTGGAGGAAGATGCATTGGTTGAACGTGTTAACGAACTGGCCGAAAACATATCCGACAACGCACCATTGACCATACAAGCCATGAAGTTTATCGCCACGCAAGTGATGCAGGACGACCCAGCTAAGCGTGATTTAGATCGCTGCGATGCAATGGTTGCAGCCTGTTTTGCTTCAGAAGATTATATTGAAGGGCGCCAAGCGTTTATGGAAAAACGTAAACCTGAATTTAAAGGTAAGTAGGAAGCTTGCTATAAGCTAAGATCACTGTAAGCAAGCACGCGCAATCTATATTGACTGCGCGTGCCCATTTGAAAATATTACTTCTTGAACAAACCTTTGGCCATATCCAACGCACCGGATGCGCCACCAAGCTTTTCCATTAAGCTAGAGGCATCTAGCAATGAGCCACCACCACTGAATTTATCAGCCAAATCTGGAAGCGCATCAGACAACTGCTGCGCAGCTGTATCAGCATCAACACCCATCTTTTCAGATGCAGCAGCGATTTGATCTTCACCTAGAGCAGACTTGATGTCGTCCGCTGATACAGGGGTATTCTCGCCATCACCCATCCAGGATTGAACTTGATCACCAAGGCCGCCTTCGGTGAGCTTACCCATAAGCGAACCCATATCAAGGTTGCCACCCGTTAAACCAGATAGAGCTTCCATCATGCCACCAGCATTGTCGCCCAGTTTATCTGCTAACAATTGCTGACCCATTTTCATTAAATCCATACTGCCTCTCCTTTGAGGTTTTGTTAAATCATTAAGATGATCACCGACCTAAAGCGAACTACACGTTATGTTCGGCAGGCCTCTCTATATAGCCTAGTTTTCGCAACACGCTTTCAATCCCGCAATAGAACAGGTCCATTTGGGTTTAAGGATGCAATCACGAGGCCATAGGGTAACGTTACGGAACGAGTACAAGCTTAAATCGAGATAAACGATTGTGAACACTCATCTAACAGTGTACACAAGATTGCGTGGAAGGGTAAATGACTAAACAACAACCCCGCCATTCACTTGCAACAACTGTCCATTAATAAATCCAGCATGTTCACTTACCAAATGGCTAACCATTTTTGCAATGTCTAAGGGTTCACCTAACCTTCCTGTCGGGTTTTGCCGTTCCAGGTTTTTAAACTGGTCGCTTAATTCCATTTGATCATCGGCTTTAATGGTACCGGGCGAAATAATGTTGGCCGTGATTCCCTCTTTGCCGTATTCCTTCGCAATCGATTTCGTCAGCCCCCACGCTGCGTGTTTTGAAATACTCACTGCCGACTTTCCGCTATAACCCTGTTGCGCATTCATACCAGTAAAATTCACAACACGACCCCAGCCGTTTTTAACCATACCCGGAAGGCAAGCACGACTTAACCACCAAGCGGCATAGAAATTGGTATTCATGATTCGCTGGAAGTCAGCCTCATCATCGTTGAGTAAATTAAACGACGGACGAATGGCTGCATTGTTTACCAGCACATCAATACAACCAAATTCTTGAATACCCTGCTTGGCAATGTCTAAAGCCTCTTCACGAACACCAACATCTCCCATAGCGACTACCGTGTTCGAACCGGTGGCTTTGATTTCATTAGCTACCGATTCACATGCGCCTCGATCGGATGAGCCGTTGAGAATAATATTAAAACCACAGTGAGCCAATTCGATGGCTACAGCGCGGCCTATGTTTTTACCAGAGCCGGTGATCAACGCGGTACGCTGCTGCTTTTTCATGGCGGTGCAATCCGTTGAGTTAAATTAAAGAAGTGGAATCGATCAAACGATTTGTTCGTCACGCATCCGGTCGAGTTGTGATATATCCACGCCCAGCTCTTGCAGAATTTCTTCAGTGGCGTTCCCGCGCTCAGGCGGCGCTACTTTAATGCTGCTAGGGGTTCTGTCTAAAATGACAGGCTGATTGATTAGCGCTATATCTCCCATCACTGGTGTTGACACCGTTGTACTCATATCAAGGTGCTTGACTTGCGCATCATCAAACGTTTTATCAATGGTATAAATGGGCCCGCTGGGTACGCCGGTTTCTTCAAACAAGTTAATCCACTCTTCGCTGCTGCGTGTTTTAGTAATCTCGCTAATCAATGCATTTAATTGGTCTCTATTAGCAGAACGTTGTTTGGCGTTGTTATAGTCAGGATCATCCAGCCATTGTTCTCTATCTACAGATCTACAAAAACGCGCCCATGTTGCTTCGCCCGCTACAGCTATATTGATATACCCATCTTTGGTCTCGAACACGCCAGTAGGAATACTGGTTGGATGGTTATTACCTGCCTGTGTTGGCACTTGCTCGCTTACTGTCCAACGCGCAGCTTGAAAATCCAGCATGGCAATCATGGCTTGTAATAAGGAGGTGTGAAGCCATTGCCCCTTACCCGAACGTTCACGCTCATACAATGCCAATAAAATACCTTGAGCGCAAAAGTGACCGGCACACAAGTCCGCAATCGGAATCCCTACTCGCATCGGACCCTCACCCGGCGCACCCGTAATCGACATCAGCCCGCCCATGCCTTGGGCTACCTGATCAAAACCTGGGCGCTTTGCATAGGGCCCGGTTTGGCCAAAGCCTGAGATACTGGCGTAGATGAGTCGCCGATTGGTTTTGGATAAGGTGTCGTAGTCTATGGACAATCGTTCTTTTACATCCGGACGAAAGTTTTCAACAATCACATCGGCCGTATCGGCAAGTTTGCGAAAAATCGCCATCCCTTCATCGGTTTTTAAATTCAGCGTGATGCTACGTTTATTGCGTTGAAGGTTCTGAAAGTCAGCGGTGTGCCTGGCTGCACCCAGGGCGCCATCGGGCTCAATGGATTCGGGTTGCTCTATGCGGATAACATCAGCACCCCAATCAGCCAACTGACGTACAGCAGTAGGACCGGACCGAACGCGCGTTAGGTCCAGCACACGTACGTTGTCGAGTACGGATGAGGCGGGGTCATGAGCCATGGGTATTATCCTGTCGCTTGAGAGCGGTGTTTGCTAATAATCGTAAGAATACCTTACTTTCTGAGCACAATACAGTTGTTCAAGGGCTAATGAATATCGCACACCGCCTTAGATAGAAAACAAAGAAACACTTAGATTCGGTTGTTTTATAACCCAATTATTTAGAATAACGATATAAGTAAACTGTCCCCGTATTTAAGATCCAATGGCTCCACACAACCAGCATGGCAAACGAGGGGACATATCGTGCGGAGCTAAGTTGACTATTCTGCGTTCAAATTATAATGATTGGCGACCAGATGTACGGCACAACAACGGGTCGTGATAAGCGTCTCACTTAGAGACGGCCAGATTAACGCCCAAACCAATCAAGACGCCGCCACCTAATCTAGTTGCCCAAGATAGGAATCTACTTGAATGTTGGAATGCGGAGGTAATGCGGTGCGCAAGCAATACGCACAACAGGTCTGCACTGGAAAACATCAAGTTAACGATGGTACCTAATAGGAGCAACTGCAACCACAGGGGAAACAGCGCTGTAGGGTCAGTAAATTGCGGAAGAAAGGCTAGGTAGAACAGCGCCGTTTTTGGATTTAAAACTTCTACCATCACGCTCTCCAAAAACGCGCGACTTTTGGAATGCTGCGAGTGATCAAGTTGCAACTCATTTTGCAGCGTTTGTTTGTTTAAAATAAATCGAATACCTAAGTAGATAAGATAGGCTGCGCCGAGCATTTTCAGCAGACCATACAATAAAGGCACCGCCATGAAGAGCACCGCCAAGCCCAGCGCAGCCGCGACCACATGGACATATCCACCGATATGAATGCCAAATGCCGCTTGCAGACCACCCTTCCTACCACGCGCAATCGTTTGTGCGGTCGCATATAGCATTGCCGGCCCAGGCATATATGCAAATACTGCTGTCGCCAACACGAACGCGACCAGGGTTTCGATAGAGGGCATGTTTAATCAGTAATTTCGTTTAAAACGTCGTAGTCTAATTGAAGTAGAAAATGCAGCGCATCCACAAAAACCCAATTCTCAGCCAATAGGTCACCGTCACGACGCCAAAAGTCACACACTCTCATGAACACCCGCTTATCGGTTGGAAGTAATCCTAAAAATGGCTTTACCTGAATCATGTTCAAAGAAGGCCAACCTCCTAAGCAGCTGTACTCGCCATCTGCCATGCGTATAAAGTGCTTGGTGACACTGCCCGGCATGATGCCGCTTATCCATTCGCTAAACGTGGTTTCGAATGGCGTTTGAAATCCGGCGAATTCTTCTTTTCCCTGAAAAGCGCCAAACACGGCAGGACCATACCACGTCATATCGTCGTGCCAATCCGATCGCCACTTTTCATCAACGGTTGCTAGGTTCAGCAGCATGCGCTCAGTTAACTGTAAGGTTTTTTGTGCGCTTTCTGGGTTACTGTTCTCCCAGAGCAATCCATCATTGCTTGCAGGACCTGGAAGATAACCTGTATACCCTCCATGTTTTGCAACAGTGTGTTTGATTGGCCAAACACCCGCTGCCATCATCAACGCTGGGATGTCCAAATAGATATAAGACTCAACAGCTTTACCATCTTGCATACGATGAAATTCACCAAAACGTATATACGCTAGTGCGTTGGTGGATTTAATCCCAATCCAATCCTTTACAAAGTTTCCATTGTAATAACCTGTACACGCAAGCCAATCACAGTCATCAAACGATCCGCCAATGGCGATGTATTCAGTTCGGCGTAATGATTCCAGACTATGCGTTAATGGCGCTAGAAACTGTTCAATATAGTGCTCGGTGCCTTGTTGTTCGTTAAACGGATGCACAATATTGATTATGGCATCGCGAGCATAAAACGAAGCAACCGCCTGTTTCATCACACCCAGATCGGCTGATCGATAGGCGTTGCAGTAAGCCCTTAGTGCGACTTTGTTTGAGTGAGTACTCATATGAACGGTAGTATCCTACGGTTTACCGGAGCGCTAATCCAAAGAAAAATGGCAGACTTCCACAAAGAGCCTAACAGCCGTGCTGTTCGAGCAAAAGCGCTTTTTTTAGATGTTCCACCGATGCATCCAGTCTGTGCGGGCGAGACAATACCACAGCTCTATTTCCATGGTGTAGTGCAATCAGAAGGGATGCCAACCAGGCACCACGCTCGTAGGCTTCTTTTTCTGCTGCGTCTTCGCAATAACCATCAAGCAACTCGGCTAGGCATCGCTCGCCGTGAAAGTACAAATACGAACCAAAATCCCACTCGCACCGACCAATGAACGATTCATTAAAATCAAGCAGTGCAACAAGTTGGTTCTTATGCACTAGAAATTGTTGCTCGTGCAGGTCACCGTGGAGAACGGACACACCACCGCCACTGGCGAATCGCCGAAATTCATCTTCGAGTTTAACCAATTTGTCCAAAAGTGCGGGTGCCACTTGAACCGATGGATGCACACTTAGCTGGTAGTCACAAAACGGCCAGGGCTTTTCGAATCGTGATAAAAGCCCATTTACAGTATCGGCACATGAACCCAAAAATAGCCCCCGTGAGTTTTTTAAAGCGCCATGTCCCTTACAGGGCAAGCTATGCAGGTGTTTAAGCACACGGCCAAGTTGCCGTGACACATCTTGTGGAATTTCACCGCGTGACACGAAACCACCTTCGCAATAGGAATCTAGAGCCCAGTCTGAACCTTGAGCTGAGCCGTCGAAATCTAGATTGGTCGCAATCGGGAGCGCCACTTTTTTTGATAGCGCGCTTAAAGACTGGCGTAGCGCAAAGTTAGATTCAAAATTAGACGATTTACCTTTGTTAGGGGTGGAGATGCGTAATACATACTCGCGCACATTCGTGGTGAGCTTGAAAGCTTCGCACGTCGCTCCTTTGGCGAGAAAGTCGCAAGAGACCAAGCTTTCATTTAAGCGGCTCACTATTTCAAGTGCAAGCGCTTGATGCGAATTCATCCTAATAATGTCCGTCTGGGTGGCCTGTAGCCAAACTCGTTTAGAACCATATCACTTGATCGTCAGTTACAATCCTGCTCAGCCCATTTTTTCTCTAAGAACCGAGTCACCGTGCTTTATTTAGCCATAGATGCTTGCTACACCAACAATGAAGGCCATGTAGCCGGTGTTGAATTCACACAGGATTCTGCGGTGAAGAATACTTATTTTTCGCACCTGGAATATGTAGCTGAATACCAGTCTGGTGAATTCTACAAACGAGAGCTGCCGTGTATTAAAAAACTTCTAGAGGAACATCAACTAACACCAGAGTGCATCATCATCGATGGGTATGTTTATTTAGAAAACACTGTGTAGAAAGTAGACTAGCTTAGTTCACGTTCAGCGTTAGCGCTAACACTTGCTCAAACCAAGCCAATGAGATACAAACCAGCCAGCATCCATGCCGCTATAAACAAAGTTTCAGCAGCTATCAATACTAATGCGGTATACCCAATACTGCCTAACATCTTCAACGAGGTTTTCACTCCTAAGGCCACAATCCCAGTTACCAAACACCAGCGTGATAGCACAACCAGTTGCTCGGTTACCACAGCTGGTAGTACATTCAAGCTATTAAGCAATACACTGATACAGAACCCGGTTACAAAAAGTGGAAAAGCCGGAAGCGAACCGCCTGTGTTTTCACTTTTGAACATGATCATAAAAAACAATACAACGGGTACCAATAAAGCAACACGAAACAACTTGAATACCGTGGCCGCATCTCCGGCTTCTGGCGATATTGAATAACCAGCCCCCACAACTTGCGCAACATCGTGAATAGTGGCGCCCATAAAAACACCGGCCACATCATCAGCCATGCCAATGGCGGATGCAATTATCGGATACACGATCATGGCAATGGTACTGAACGTGGTTACTGTCACTACCGTGAACAGTGTATCGCGCTCTTTGGTCGGTGAATTGGGTAGCACAGCTGATATAGCCAGTGCCGCTGACGCACCGCATATGGATACGGCTACCCCAGTTAACACGCCAAAACGCATACGCCGTCCGAGCAAATAAGACAAACCGATGCCAGCCACGATGGTGACTACAATACCTAAGCCAATCAGCAATACAATGCGCGGGTCTAACTTCCCTATTTCATTAAATGTGATGCGAAAGCCCAGTAAGGCAATACCTGCTTTTAAAACAGTACTGGCAGCAAAGTCCACACCCTGATTGCACTTGGATTCTTCAGACAAAAAATGGAATGCCAATCCGAGCAGTAGCGCAAATAACATTTGCGGCGCGGAATAGTGATCGGATAAAAATTGTGCGGCCGTAGCTATGGTGACACACACCAATATTCCGGGAAAAAGCTCGGACGCTTTAGCCTGATAGTCTGAGAAATTTATTGGCATTAACCGCCCCCCGATGGCGTATTCCGAGCAACTTACGCAGTCGTGCTAGGCACGCGTAACAACTACCCTAAAACAAGGATAGCTTTGTACAGGGGCTTGGTCGAGCTAATATTATTAATGCCTCCACTAATTTCTCGTGGATGTAGCGTTACGACAACGGCAAAGTGGTTATGGCTAAAGAGACTGCATCAAGCTACTCTTCAAAATACTCACCAAACTCTTTGCAAGCCGTATTCAATGTACTGTCCAATCGAGTTAGGTGGATTCGGGTTAGCTCAATCGAACGTTCGATATTGCGTTCTTTAATCGCATTGAAAATCTGGGTATGATCACGTGTCAATTCGACCATACGCTTCTTATCGGTTAAACAAATCATGCATAGCCTATCGGCCATAGATTTGTTTTCAGCAATGGTGGTATAAGCAAATTCAGCCTGAGCTGCTTTACAAATCAGGAAGTGAAAGTCGTAGTCTAGAGAATGAAAAGCATTGGCATCATCAGCACGGGCGGCGTTGCGTTGTGCTTTTAAATTATCTTTAAACAGTTTGAAGTCGGCTTCACTTGCGTTCTTACAAGCTTGCCTTATGACTTCAACTTCAACAGCCATGCGAATAAAACGAGCATGCCGAATACCTTGAATCGAGATCTTTTTAACCAAGGTTGCCTTTTGCGGCCGAATGTCAAGCAACCCCTTGTTGTCAAGTTTTATAAACGCTTCGCGAACTGGCTGGCGTGATACCGCTTGCTGTTTCGCGATTTCTGACTCGGACAACTTCGAACCCGGTAATAGACGCAAGGCCATGATGTCACTGTAGAGCTGATCAAATATTTCATCAGCCGTGGTGCGCCGAGAGGTTGCCAGTTGCGGTGTAGTACTGCTCATTCTGTTCGCCGTTACAAATCACCGGCGATAGTTCATGAGGAACCTGCGCGCCGAGTCACTGTGTTGAAAATGCCGCGGCCAATCGGAATCAGCCAAATCGCAATCACTAACATGCCCAGTGTTGCAGCAATAGGGCGTGAGAAAAAGCCGAGTAAATCACCATCGGCTTTGATCATGGATGACATAAAGTTATCTTCGAGCATAGTGCCAAGCACAATGCCAAGTATGGTAGGCGCTACCGGAAATCCATTCTCTTCCATCAGGTAGGCCAAAACGCCCATCACCAGCATTATACTCACTCCAAACACCGTGTTGTTGATCGCAAACGAACCAACAATGCAAAACATTAGAATGATTGGTATGAGTATGCGTCGCGGTACACGCAATATTTGTCGTGATAAGCGAATTGCCAATGCGCCAAGTGGTAGTAACGCTAGATTTGCGATAAAGAACGCAATAAACACGGCGTAGATAAGTTCTGGTTGATTTAAAAACACGGTGGGGCCCGGGTTCATGCCCTTCATGTAGAGTACGCCGATCACAATGGCCGTGATTGAATCGCCAGGAATCCCGAACACAATGGCAGGTACCCAAGCACCTGCGAGTCCCGCATTGTTAGCGGTGCCTGCATCAACCAAACCTTCTACGTGGCCAGTGCCGTACTTTTCTTTGTTCTTTGAAAAACGTTTAGAAACGGCGTACGCAATCCAGGCTGCGATGTCGGCCCCCGCCCCGGGCAAGATACCCACCACAGCACCAATGACCCCTCCACGAAATACATTGCGTTTGTATTGAACCAGCGTTGATCCAATGCCACGAAATACTCGGGTAATGGGTTGCTGTACCACGCTTGTGTTGGTGCTGGTGGATAGCGTGAACCGAATGAGCTCGGATATAGCAAACATGCCAATCATGGCTGGAATAAAACTAATACCACCCATCATCTCTACACTGCCAAAAGTGAATCGCGGATGCCCAGCGGTTATATCAATGCCAATCGTTGAGATAAACAATCCAATAAACAACGACACCACGCCTTTGATCGTAGAACCGGATGGAATGATGACCGCACACGATAAACCAAGGCACGCTAACCAGAAATACTCATAGGAAGAAAATTTAATCGCAAATTCTGCCAAGGCAGGCGCGGTGAGTGCGAGCACCAGAGAACCGATTACGCCACCGATCACAGCACACACCAAGCTTATGCCCAAAGCGAGTTCAGCTTTGCCTTTGCGCGTTAAGGCATAAGCTTCATCGCAGTAGGCAGCCGATGCAGGTGTGCCCGGTATGCGTAGCAGAGCACCCGGTATGTCCCCTGCAAAAATAGCCATCGCAACCGTTGTGACAATACAGGCGATAGCCGGGACAGGATCCATGAAAAATGTAAATGGCACCAGTAAGGCTGTAGCCATAGTGGCGGTGAGCCCCGGTATGGCGCCCACAAACAATCCGAACACCGCCGCAAGCAACATCACACCCAACACAAAAGGATCAAGAATTAGAGCGAAGGCTTGAAGGATGACATCCATAGCGTATTAAATAAAACCCTGAAGCCAGCCGGAAGGTAATGGCACCAACAAAACTTTTGCAAACAACACTTGAATTACTGCCGTCGCCGACACAGCGACCATGAGCGCAACCAGAATTGATGAACCCATGCGGTAAATTAACAGGGCAATGGAAGTAACCGACAACAACGCAAAACCAATGGTGTCGGAAAATAGAATATAAACCAGGGGTATAAGTACTATGAGTAAGGCATTTATTCTTGCGGCGTTAGAGCTCGAAATAGCACTAAGATCCGCCCAATTCGCAATTGAAGCGTGCTCACGCACCGCGTTCGAAGAACGCCTTGCCACTAAACCACTGTAGATTAAAACAAGACCGCAGGCTAACAAGCCCAGTCCAATGATTGTCGGAAATAGATCGGGCCCGTAGTTCTGGCCAAATAAAGAAGGAAAGGTGCGCGCGTAGGCTATTTCAGCAATGGCGAAAACAACCAACACGGCACCAATGATTGCGTCGTTAAAACGCACTCAATGCAGCTCCGCACCTATTCCTCGTTGCACTTACTTGGCAAGTCCAACCGCTTTCATAACACTACCCAATGCAGCATCACTGTTTTCCATCCATTCACTGAATTCAGCCCCTGGCTTCCAAACCAAACCAAAGCCACGCCCCTTCATGAACTCTTGAAATTCATCAGACTTCCAAACTTTCTCAAACGCTGTCGTCAGGGTTGCAGTCGCCTCTTCTGGCATACCTTTAGGGCCTGCAAGTCCACGCCATGCAGCCATTTGCCAATCAAGACCCGCCGATTCACCCAGTGTTGGTACATCAGGGAAAGCACCGTTGCGATCGGTATCCATAACCGCAAGCGCTTTTACCTTACCTGCATCGATAAGCGCACCAGCTTCAACGATTGAGCAAGTCACGATATCAACACCACCAGCAACGAGTTCTTGCAAACCGGGTGCAGCACCTTTAGAAGGTACCCAAGGTGAAGCATCTGGTGCAATTCCAGCTGTGTTTAACATTCCCGCTAGAGCCAAGTGCCAGATTCCACCTTGACCGGTTCCTGAAGCTTTGTGTTTACCAGGGTTCGCCTTGATGGCATCAACCGCATCTTGTACTGTTTCCCAAGGTGAATCTGCGGCGACTTGAAAGCCTGCGGCATCATAGTTATACAATGCAATCGGGGTGTAGTCTTTACCAGTAAGCTCGGTAAGCCCAGCCCAGTGCATCATGCCAATTTCAACCGTCGCCACACCGATGGTATATCCATCAGGCTTTGCAGTTGCTATTGCCGAGTGCCCTACAACACCACTACCGCCAGTACGATTAACAACATTCACTGGTTGACCCAGCTCGGCTTCGAGCAAAGTACCAATCATTCTGCCCGTTGCATCAGTACCACCACCAGCACCCCAAGGCACGATAAGGGTAATTGGGCGTTCAGGATATGCGGCTAGTGCAGATGAACCGCCAACAACAAGCATGAGAGCCGCAAGTGCGACCTTACTTATTAGGCGTTTACGCAATGCGATAAACGGATTAAACATTTTCACTTCTCCTCAAGTATCGAACGGATTTGTCGCCCAGTTTTTGGGTTTAGACTGCTCTACCATACTAGTATATGATTTATGCGTCAATACTGAGAAAGCTTTAGAAAATTCTGCCTAAACCCTTTAAAACATGGGATATTCGTTAGCGTGGCAGGTAGCAGGCATTGCGACGTTTAAACTTTACGAACCTGCCACTCCTTGCTCCAAATACGACGATGAAACAGCGGAAACTTCACAAACTCTTCGAATAAAAACAACGCGAAAACCCAAGTCACGGACAGTTCTAGCACCAATACAAATAGTGCCGTTACAGGCACCATAAACGCCCAGTTAGCAAACATGGATATATTCATCGACGACTTGGTATCGCCTGACGCTCTTAGTACGTTACCGCAAATCGCGTTTGATACCCGGGGGAATGGAAGCAGGATTAATACTGGTAGAAAGCTAAACAGTGCATCTCTGGTTTCCTGGCTTAAGTCGGCGTAGACCCAACCAGTTGAAAAAATTATCAAGGCATAACCCAAGGCCGCAACAGCTGCGCATTTAAATGCGCCACGCCACGCACGGCTTAGAAACTCATCAAGCTCTGAAGGTGTGAACTCTTTTCCGAGCATTTGCGCAACCAAAATACCGGTGGCTTGAGTCCATGTGTAGCTTAACTGCCCCGCTATTCTCACCCACGGCATGATCAAAGTTATAGCCGCAAATTGATAGACGTTTAAGTTTGAATAGATCGCCATACACGCTTGCACCGCGAAGGTCATGCTGACAAAGGTCGCCGCTATCGGCCATGAAAATTGGAATTGTCGTGAAATTGCTACTACGAAGCGACCATGTATCCAACCTTGAACATGAGTAAATAAGCCATGTGTGCGATAAAACATAAACGCGAGATACGTCAGGCGCAACAGGGCTCCCAAAAATGAACCCCAAGCCGCACCCACCAAACCCATTTGCGGAAAACCATACAATCCAAAAATAAAAACTATGCTCGACCCAACATTAAGCGGTGCTGAAATAAGAAAACTATAGAACGCCTGCTTGGTTTGCCCGCAGCCATTAAAATGACTGGCAAACGCACTGCTCATACTTTCAGCCAATAAAACTAATATAAATACAGTCAAGTACTGCGATGCGCCATTGGCAATTTCAGTGTTGTGGGCCATTAGATTCACCATCCAAAAGCCAAACAGCACGATCAATATGATGCCGCTAAGCACAATAAGCAGGTTAATGACTAGCCCACAGTAAAAGGCGGTTTTTAGTTCAAGCGGGTTCTCAGTGCCGTAGGCTTGCGCCACTTTTATTTGCATGGCATTCGCGAACGCAAACGTGGTGCCCATGACCATGCCGATAATGACCGTGGCAATACCAATAGATGCAACCGCTTCTTCACCCAGTGACGACACTAAATAAAGATCGATGATGACAATCGAAAACATCATCACCGCGCGCATGGCCATTGGCCAAGCCATATTGAAAATATCGCGCGAACTTGCTGTGCGTTGCGTGTTCAGTTGCTTAATAATTCCAAAGCGTGCCGTCTTCTAATCGCACGACCGGATGGCTTCCAGGTTTATAGCTGTATTGCTTTGCTTCGTTTTCATCGAAGTCCACACCTAAACCAGGCTCGTCACTGACGATCATCATGCCCTGCTCCAAACGGTGTTTGGATGGAAACAAAGCATCGCACTCTGGCGTGCCTAACACTAAGTACTCTTGAATTCCAAAATTAGGCGCCCAGGCATTCAGGTGTGCCTGTGCTGCCATGCTTATCGGCGAATGACTTGGCGCGCCATGAAAACCGGTGCGCACATGATGCAATGCACACAGATCAACAATCCGCTTTACATGCGTGATGCCACCGGCGTATGTAACGGCTACTCGAATAAAGTCGATCAGCTCGTTCTCGATGAGTTGCTTACAATCCCAAATGGAATTAAATACCTCACCAATGGCGATAGGTACGGTTGAATGTTGGCGTAAAAGTTTTAACGCATCCTGATCGTCGGCAGGCGTTGGGTCTTCTAGCCAAAACAATCCAACAGGCTCTACTGCCTTGGCAAATTGTGCTGCTTCTCTAGGTAGTAGACGATGATGCACATCGTGTAATATTTTCAGATCCGGCCCGAAGCGATCACGTATTTGCGCCAGTGCGTCTGGCATAAAACGCATGTACTTATCGGTATCCCAAATTTCTTCTTTGGGCACAATGCCACTAAAGTCGGTGATGAATTGTTTATCGGATAAGCCCTTGTCCGCCACGCCGTAACTGGCTGTGGGCATGCCCGGTATACCGCATTGCACTCGCACCGCTTTATAGCCCAAGGCTTGGTAGTGGGCTATAGAGTTCATTAGATCTTCTAGATCTGACCCTGTGGCATGAGCATAAACAAGTGCACCATCTCGACTCTTACCACCGAACAACTGATACAAAGGCATACCAGCAAGCTTTGCTTTTATATCCCACAAAGCCATATCGACAGCCCCAAAGGCTGCCATGGCAATGGGCCCACGGCGAAAATAGGCGCCGCGATAAAAGTATTGCCACAGGTCTTCGCTGTTGCGCGGGTCGCGACCGATAAGATTTGGTATTAGGTAATCGTTAAGATACGCAGCGGGTAGCGTTTCGCGATTGTTTAGGCTTGCATCACCAAGGCCATAAACGCCTTGGTCGGTCATCACCTTCAACGTGACATAGTTTTTGCCTGGTCCACCAACAAATACCTTCGCATCAGTAATTTTCATCAACTGGCTCTCCGATAGCCGCAGGCAGAGTAATATCCCTGGTTGGTTGTTTGGGCTGTTGTTACTTTCACTTGCCTGTGTGTTAAATTATTCATCCAACGAAAAATTAAAACATGAGCGACTACATGACATCTTTTCCAGTTATCGATGCCGACCCCGACGTTACTCGCCAAGTGCTGGCCGATCACCCCGACCTTATGGTCGTCGCTTTCTGTTTCAATGAAGAAGGCGCTGAAGGGAAACTGCATAACCATCCTCATGTTCAATCTACCTTTGTTAAGTCTGGTCGATTCATATTCTCGGTAGATGGCAAGAAAACCGAAGTGGGACCGGGTGACAGTTTTGTTATTCCAAGCAATGCTGAACACGGCTGCGTGTGCTTAGAACCAGGTACTTTGATTGATACCTTTACACCAAGGCGCGATGATTTTCTATAAATCATCGCGTTTATCCTTTTATAACCATGTAACGGCCTAGCGTTAAGACCGTTACAAGTTAGTCGATCACCCGCGTTTTCACGAGAACTTCTTACGAGAAGTTCTTAAGAGAACAAAGTACCGCCGTTAATATCAACATTGGTACCTGTGACAAACGCCGCTTCCTCAGACGCCAAATAACAAATCAAGTTAGCCACGTCCTCTGACTTACCTTCGCGTTTTAATGGCGTTGCATTCGCTACATTCTTACGCACTTCGTCCTTTGTGAACGTATTATGGAAATCCGTATCAATCATGCCTGGGCAAACTGAGTTGACACGAATGTTAGGGCCCAACTCTTTAGCCATACCACGAACCATAGTCACGACTGCACCCTTTGACGCAGCATAAGCAATCGCTCCCGGTCCACCGCCGTCACGACCGGCTTGAGAAGCTGTGACTACAATCGAACCACCATTTGTCATCTTTGGCAATGCAGCTCTAACGATTAGCAGGAACGAAGTTGCATTCAAATCCATCACAGTTTGCCAGTGATCTAGCGTTAGCTCTGGTAATGGCTTACGCGCAACCAAGCCACCGCTGATATGCGCAATGACATCAACACTGCCAAATTTTTCAGCCGCAGCATCGACAAGCTTTGCTACTTCTGCTTCTTTCGTCATATCACCTTGCATAGCCATGGCGGCACCACCAGCAGCTTCTATTTCTGCAACCGCAGACATCGCACCTTCAGAGCTGCTGTGATAGTTGATAGCGACATTAGCGCCGGCCTGCGCTAAGCGAATCGCTGTCGCACGACCTATGTCGCGTCCACCACCAGTCACAATCGCCGTTTTACCTTTAAGATCCATACTTGTTTCTACCTATGCTGTGTGTTTGAAAATAATTTAGTTTTGTTGGTTTAACGACCAACATCGAACGTTTTTGGTACAACGACTTTAAAACTGCGATCTTCAGAATCGGTTAAGTACAAATCACAATCATACCCTTGGTCATCCAGAAAGCTGAATATACGTTGCGGGTTGTCGGCTGCATAAGGCACTATCAATGTGGCAATACGGTGCCTAACCGCCTTTGGGTAACGTGCCGTTAAACAGGTGCTCACAGGTAAGCCATCGTAGTCGACAGGGTCCACATCTGGAAAATCCGTCATCTGCGTTAAGCTTGCAGCTCCCGCCTCAGACCATAATATTTGTCCGTAGAACCCAGCCTTTTCTCCTGTATAGCGAAAAGTCGTCGCACTTAAATCCATCGGTGCATTTGCGTGCAGTAACCAATCAATAGAGACTGGGCTGTTTGCATCGATCGCATCTACGATGACGAAATAGCTGTTATTAACGAAATACACATCTCTTAGTACTTTAGTGACTTCCGGCGTTAGCGATTGATAGGCAGCCGTTGCATCACCTTGTATGTATATGTGGTCTTCACGCTGCTCCGCGATTACAATCTCACCGGTCGATGTCATGGCTTGGGTTTTATCCTTGCCAGCATATTGTCCTTTACCGTCAATAAGAATCGCATTTTTAGATCGCGTTTGACGCCGCCAGTTCTGGTGCATGGTGCTATTAAACGCAACGTAGTGGCCGGATTGAATGGCTAAATCCTCACCGAAGCCGGCAAGACAAAATGCGTTTTGATCACCATGGCTATGACTAATCGAACCGAACGGCGATGACTTCATCACAAACTGAATATGATTTGCCGGGTCAGTCATGTTGGTTTGTATGGCGGCCCATCCAACGCCTTTAAACCAGCGCAAGGTATCGCCCTCTGCCGGTGGTTTTGCTTCGACTATTGGAAAATCGGTACGATAAGCCAATTCATCGAAATTAAGATCCCACCAACCGTAGTTGTAGAACGCCATTTCAGTACCGGGGTCGTTACGTTTGATTTCATCGTAATACCACTGATAAGCGCCGTTGCCGGTAACACCAGCAAACTGTCGTAGGTTATAACCGATCTTTAACGACGGCAGATCGCCCATAGTGCTGTCATCGCCAAAGGTCGCCCGTCGTGTGTCCGGTGCTTTTGTGTATAGAGGAAAATCACCGGTGTGTTGGAAAAACGGACGTTGATATAAGTCTATTCCGGTATAGCTCTTGGTTAAATTTACCGCATCGATAAGGTAGGCCATACCCGTCATCCAGTAGTGCGGCCCTTCTGCCCACCCACCTTGTGCATCACCCCAAGGTGAATACACAGTGGATAAAAATTCTATTGCATAGTTTAGCCATTCTTCTGCTTCTGGTTCGTCATCAAGCAATGCGATGGCTGCTGGTATTAGCACAGCGGAGACGGCTCTTACCGCATGACTATCAAACGGAAATAACTGAATGTTTGCATGTTTGATTATATGATCTGCCGTTTCTCGTGTTCGAACCAGCAACGCGGTACGCACAAGATCGCGCTCTTCTGAGCTTAGCTCGTCGTACAGCCAGTCGTAGCCCCATGCTAAAGCGCCGTTTACTCGAAACGCCCACTCATCTGTATAGCTGCGCGAGGTTGTACCCGATGGGCTCCAGGAAGCCGCTTCTAATAGCCAGTCTTTGGCACGAGCCGTTAACTCAGCATTCTCCGTAATAGCACCACCAACAGCTAAATGCCGAATCGCATAGATAAGTTCTTGTAGATCAATATAAGTCTGTCGCCAAACATTGGCCACGCGTTGATGGTTTGGGTAGCCCGCAGGCTCCTGCATCACATCTCGATCCATCCAGGGTGCAACCGACTTTTCATAAAACACATCCCAAGTGCAATGGCTGGGGTCGCTGGCTAAGCTTTGCTTAAATGCGGCAATACCGTCTTTAGTCATCCACAGCCGCGGATGGTCTTTGTTGGATTGAGCGAAGCGATCACGACGGGATACAAGGGGTGTCTCCGGCAAGCCTGGCGGTATCGTGAATTGTCGATCACTACTCCAATGACTCATCGCTGCACGATTATCAGGCGACCAAACTGCATATGACCAAACATATTCACCTGCCGGGAGTACCGAGCTTGGGGTGAAAAAATTAAGCGTGATTCCTTCAAATACATGCGTATTACTTGCCGCATAGTTGTTATCGCTCGATACTCGCAATACGTACTGTGCACCGTCTTCAATGGTCGGTAGCCAAGTAAATCGCGGCGGATTCTCAGCCAGCACTGTTTTTGCCGTTGGAGAATACTGGATCGTGAGTCGACCCGATTTTGGCTCGTCCAGCAGCATGAGTTTACTGTTCTGATTATCGGCAATGTGCATGGGTATTGGCTTGGTTAGATATAAAAATTACTAAACACTTTAAAATGAAGAACAAAGGGCAGAGATCAATTCCCCGCCCTTTGCTCCGTCTTAGAACAACTTCAAACTTAGCTGCCGTACTGGCGCTTGTAAGCAGTCGTCATAACATCCAACACATCTTGCAGACCTTTCTTATTTAGCTGATCCATGTAGTCATCCCACTCAGCCTCAACATCACCGGTACCAAGAATCCAAGTTTGTTGGCGTTCGAGCATGTAGTCACGCACTGTTGGCCAGTGCTTGTCGTACACTTTTTGCTCTTCTGGTTTGAAAGCCACACCTAGAAATTGATCGATCAAGTAATCGCCTTCGTCATACAGTGCAATACCTTCTAATGCGAACTTGTTAGACCACTGCTTCTCGTAGTCATAGTCCTGAAAGTAACCACGCGCCTGTAGTTGCGAACCAACTTGATACAGTTGATTGTTCACTGGCTCATCACTATTCAATACAGAGTCTTTGAAGATAGCTTTACCATCAACCATGTCGTACTGCTTGCCTTCTGCACCAAAATTCGCTAAACGACGACCTTTCTCAGTGAACCAGAAGTCAAAGTACTTGATGGTTTCAACTGGGTGCTTGTTAGTGCCACCAATTGCCCAACCATCTGGCTTGATTGGGATACGACGGTGCTCTTCGATTCGCGCACCAGAAGGTGATGCAGGAGGCGCAAACGCTTTGAATGAGAAGCCATCGATCTCTGACGATAATCGGTTGTATCCCGATGTGGATGCAAACCAATCGTGCGTTGCACCACCCAAGTTTTCGCTGAGCAGAAACTCACGAGAGGAACTACCACGTGTGAAAATTTCCGCATCAACCAAGCCTTCTGCATACCAACGTGCAAGATTCTTGATACCTTCACGGTAACCTTCACCTGCATAGGGGTGTGCAATTTTGCCGTCTTCAACCATAAAATCGTGGTAGGTGTCTGAACCGGATGAACGGCCATCCCATAAGGTTACAAGACGAATCAATTCAGGCCACTGGCGCGCGAAGTATGGTACTTCATCGGCTTCACCGTTACCGTTAGGATCTTGTGTTTTGAATGCGCGAAGCGTTGCTTCAAACTCATCAACAGTTTCAGGTACTTTTAAGCCTAGCTTGTCCAGCCAATCATAACGGATGAAATAAGCACGACCGTATTTTCCATCTGGAAGGTACGGGATGTAATACATGTTGCCATCAGCTGCAGACAAGGCCGCTTTGATGTGTGGCTTTTCTTCGAAGAACTTCTTTAGGTTTGGTGCATGCTCATCAATAAGATCGTTCAATGGCAAGAACGCACCTTCAGGGCCATACTGGTTTACAAAGTCTTTAATGCGGCTTGAACCAACAATATCTGGAATTTTGCCTGATGCCAGCATCAAATTCAGCGCTTCAGTCTTACCCGTATTTTCACTATCGGTGCGCATGTTCGCGCCAACAGTGACATCTTTAAGGTGGATATTGGTAAGCGCTCTTGCTTCCTGTTCTACCGGCCAATCTTCCTTATAAACTGGATAGCGCTTATGGTTCATCTGGATGCTGAGCTCCAGTGGTTTATCGACGATTTTATAATCGTCTTCAGCCATTGCGACGGATGTCATGGCTGAACTGGCGAACATTGCCAGTACTAAGGTTTTTAGCTTCATGATTTACACTCTCCTAATGGTTGCAATAACTACTTCTTGTCATGACTACTCCTTAACACCGCCAAGGAGTATCCCTTTTTCGAAGTATTTCTGGATAAATGGATAGACGATTAATACTGGAATAATCGAACAAACTATGATTGCGCCAGTAACAGATTCAACGCTATACGGCTGGGTCGAAAGTGTTGCGGTGAACTCTTGATCATCTGATAGAAATGCAATGGTATGGCGTAGAAAAACTTGCAAAGGTATTTTTTCTTCGCTTTGTAAAAGCACCATCGCCCAAAAGAACCCATTCCAACGCGACACGATGCAAAACAAGGTGATAGTCGCAATCGCAGGCTTGGATAACGGGATATACACTTTCCACAAAATTTGAAAGTCATTCGCACCATCCATACGAGCGGCTTCTTCAAAACTTTGTGGTAAGGATTCGAAAAAATTTCTGAGTAGAATTAAATTAAACGCGTTTACGGCAAACCCGATAATGATACCGATATAGCTATCGAGTAAATTCAGGTCACGCATATTAAGGAAAAACGGAATGAGACCCGCATTAAACCAAAGCGTAAACGCAACAAACAGATTCCAGAAGCGACGGCCGATAAGCTGCGGCCTGGACAAGGCATAGGCGCCGGGAATAATGATGAGCAAACTCGTTATGGTGCCACCGATAGTGTAGATAAACGTGTTCAGATAAGACATCCAAAACTTCGGCTGAGAAAGCACGTATTTATAGGCTGCTAGGGTGGTATCGATCGGGGTTAACACAACCTTACCGGCCGCAGCGGCAAAGCCGCCACTGAAAGACACCGCCGCAATATAAATAAACGGATACAGCGTTGCCACCGTAAACAGCCCAATGAGAATAGATACGGCGATGGCAAAGATCTTGTCGCCGCGTGAGTACAAATTCATGTTCATGGCCATTGCGCGACTACCAAAGTGACGTGCGCGAATAACGTCGCGACAATGTGTTAGCCGTCATCACCAAGACAAACGCGACAACTGCATTGAACAAACCAGCGGCGGCAGCAACATCATACTGCCCACTTTGCAAGCCTTGCCGGTAAACAAACGTATTGACCACATCAGCTGTTGACCAGGTTGCGGGCTGGTAGAGCAGGATAATAAGCTCAAATGAGACCTCCATGATGTTGCCTATGCGGATAATCAGCATGATGATGATGGTTGGCAATATAGAAGGTATGGTGATCTTCCACATCATTTGCCATCGACTCGCCCCATCCACCACTGCGCTTTCATACAAAGACGGGTTCACACCGGCGATCGCAGCTAAAAATACAATTGAACCAAAACCAGCTTCTTGCCAAATACCCGTGCCCACAAAAATAGGTCGGAACCACTCCGGACGGGTGAGAAAGTAGATCGAATCCAATCCAAACCAGCCCATAATCGTGTTAACAACACCGGCTGTTGGTGAAAACGCTGTGGTCACTATGCCTGCGATGATTACCGTTGAAATAAAGTGAGGAAGGTAAACGATGGTTTGGGCGGTTCGCTTATAGACCGCATGCAGCACTTCATTAAACATTAACGCCAAAATGATGGGAGCTGGAAATCCGAAAATTAAATTCAATGCACTAATTTTTATGGTGTTGCCAATCGCACGAATAAATTGATCATTGTCGAATAAAGTTTGGAAATGCTCCCACCCTACCCAAGGACTAGCCGCTACACCGCGAAATATCGAATAATCTTTGAACGCTATTTGCAAACCGTACATCGGTTTGTACAAGAATAGAATCATCCAAACAACGGTTGGCAGCAGCATCAAATAAATCTGCCATTCGTTTCTCACGTGATCATATAACCACGTAAGCTTATGCTTTACGGATCGCTTGCGTTTGGTTGTTTCAACAACGTGACCATGCTGCTTGTCTTGCGTGTCACTCACGAGCTAGCCTGCTCATTGATGGCAAGTCCGGTTTTCGCATCAAATACCTTGACCAAACTGGCAGGGGCATACACTTTCGACACACCGGATAAGTGGGCAATGTCGCCATGGGTTTCCGCTTTGATGATAATTGGCTCTTCACCAATTGATGCGTGCAATAAAGCTTCAGAACCTAGTGGTTCAACCAAGTCCAGGGAAATCGGAATTTCGAATGAGTCAGCGGAAGCGGTTAAGGCCATGTGCTCTGGGCGAACACCAACCACCACCTCCTGCCCTTCTTCAACAGCTAATGAACCTGGCAAATCAAATAGCACATCATGCACTTTAACTTTGGTGCCATCAGCAGTTTTATGAACGTTACCACGCAACTGATTCATGGGTGGTGAACCGATAAACCCTGCCACGAACGTATTGGCAGGATTCATAAATAATTCCATTGGCGTTCCAATTTGTTCGATGATGCCACCGTTCATAACCACGATGCGATCAGCGAGCGTCATAGCTTCTACCTGATCATGGGTAACATAAACACTGGTTGCGCCCAAGCGTTTGTGTAAGCGTTTTATTTCTGCGCGCATTTGGGTTCGCAGCTTTGCATCCAGGTTTGATAATGGTTCATCAAACAGAAACACCTTCGGACGACGCACAATCGCACGACCCATCGCCACACGTTGACGTTGTCCACCAGATAAATTAGCCGGGCGCCGATCTAGGTACGGTGTTAGGCCTAGAATCTCTCCAACCTCTTTAACCGATTCAGCAATATGCTCTTTAGATTCTTTTCGAATACGCAAGCCAAAAGCGATATTATCCGCCACGTTTAAGTGCGGGTATAAGGCATAGTTTTGAAACACCATCGCCACATCGCGATCTTTCGGTGCTACTCGGTTAACCACCCGATCATCAATGGAGATAGTTCCATCGGTAATCTCTTCCAGCCCTGCGATCATGCGCAAGGTGGTCGACTTACCACAACCTGATGGTCCAACCAATACGACAAATTCTTGCGGCGCAATATCTAGGTCAATGCCGTGCACTACCTCCAATCGGCCATAACTCTTAACTACTTTATTAATAAGAACGTTGGACATAATCGTAGGGCTAGTTAACCGGTTGAGTTTGTGAAGAGCGCAAGCTACGTTTAGAAATAGCCCTTTTAGCCGCAGCACTATTTTGGTTTTCTATAAACGCAAGTAATTCTGGATGTTTTGCCAATTTTTCAATCTCTGATTCTAATGAACCTATGTGAGCTACCAACGCGTCACCAGCGGCATCTGGTTTGCCGTCCTTTATCGCATTAACAATGGCATTGTGCTGCTCGATAACCTGTGCGCTACGGCGTATGCCATTGAGGCGTTTTAAGTGCCTCACTCGGTTAACATCCGCTTGAGTCTTTTTTAAAAAATGCCAACTACCAGATAGTCCCGCAGCTTCGAAAAAAGCTTCGTGTAACGCATCATCCAGCGTTGCAAAGGCTATGTAGTTTTCTGCTTGCAATGCCGCCGCTTGTTTTTCTATGATCGATTCAAGTTGCATAACGTGTTCTTCACGGTCCGCTCGTTCGGCCGCACGTCGTACAGCACCGGTTTCTAATTGCAATCGTGTGAAACAACCTTCGATATAGGCTTCAATTCGGATTGAGGTAACGTACGTCCCACTTTTTGGCACAACGGTAACGAGCCCCACATCTTCGAGCCGAATAAGTGCTTCACGCACGGGGGTTTTACTGGCGTTCAGTGCGGCAGCAATTTCTTTTTCAGAAACCAACTGACCAGGCATTATTTTCAGGGTAACAATCGCATCCCACAGCACACGGTAGATCTGGTGCACCATCGATGTTTCCGAATCGAGCTGAACTCCCGTTAGTACGCCTGTCAGCGTTTGGGATTGCTCGAGCAGAGACTGGATGGATGTGGCTTTCGAGGACATTAAAATTAATATATCAGTTAGCAAAACTAATATATCAGATGCAGATCAGCTCGGTCAACGCGCGAGCCGGAAATCTGTCCGACTCAGCCTGCAGATCGCTTGAAAGGACTTAATCCTATAATATCAACAACTTAGTTACTTATCTGCTGTGCGGCTGCGCGCAACCATGCGTTCGCCGCGCCCAAGCCTGTGTAACCCTGTCGTTGTACAAATTCAAAATAAAAGCGACCATCTATGGGCTGCGTATACAGCTGATAGAAGCCACCCTTATCGTCTTCATCGTACAGAATGTTATATCGCTTAAGCTTATGGCAGACCGAGCTTTCCAAGCCAAAGCGGGCCTGCAAGTCAGGATAGTAGTTCTCCGGTATACGTATACACGCAACACCTGCATCCACCAAAGATTGTGCGCACGTAAAAATATCATCAGTGCGCAGCGCCAAATGTTGAACGCCCGAACCTTTTGCTCTTTGAATAAACTGAGCACTGGTGGTGCTTTTCGCATCGCTTGCGTTAAAGGCCAATTGAAAACTGGAATCGCTGTTGTAGATAACTTGACTTTGAATCAGGCCTTGCGGGTCAAACACATCAAAGGCCGGCGAAATATTTAATTCAAACAAACTGCGGAACGAAAGCAGTGTACTTAAAAAGTCTGGGTAACTCTGCGATAATGATATGTGGTCGATTTGAGTGATGATAGATGGGTTATGGCTATCTGCGTTCTCATCTTGCTTGTTAAACGCGCTATCAAAAGCATGTTGAGAAGTTGATGTATCAACCCAATACCACACTGTGCCATCCACGTTTTGCATACCCACCATATTATGCAAGGCATTAACTTGCTCGGGCTCAACGACTGGCATGCCAATAAAATTGGCACGCTTGGTGGTTGCATAGGTGCTATCCACTTTTAAGCCTAAGGCCACCACACCAGTGCCCCGCTTTTCTAAAAACTGATCCGCAAAGTGCGGGTCGGAATTCAAAACAAATTGCACATCATTGCACTGCCAATGCTCAGCCTGCATATTGCGATGCGTTCCGACTCGTCTAAATCCAACGGCCTGTAGCAAAGCTTGCAAACGGGACAGATGTTTAGATTGAGTGGCTATTTCGATAAAATCAAACCCGCTTAAATGCGTTGGTTCGGGGACATCGTTTTTATGTTCAGGCAGCATGGACATTAAAAACTGTGAAGAACGATAACCATCTTGCGCTGTTTGCAATGGTTCACTGCGTCGGAATATATCGTTGAATATTTCATGTGACAGCGGCCCCTTGTAACCAGTACTGGCTAGTGCTTGCATAAAAGCGTTAATGGTTAGTTCGCCTTGGCCAGGGAAACAGCGATAATGGCGACTCCAAGAAAGATGGTCCATCGATAAACTTGGCGCATCAGCGGTTTGTACCAAAAATATTCTATCGCCCGGTATGTTGCTAATGGCATGTAGTTCAGTTCCACGACTAAAAATATGGAATGTATCTAACACCAAACCCACCGCACTGTGATTGGCTTGCCTGACGACTTCCCAACTGTCGCGATAATCATGAATATGGCTACCCCAAGCTAACGCTTCATAGGCCACACGCATGTTTCGCGCTGCTGCCAGTTCACCAAGCTCATTAAAATCATCAGCGAGTTGCGCAATACCGCCTTGTGCTCTTGGGTGCGTGGAGCTACACACCATCAGTAGATCGGTATCTAACTCGTGCATTTGGTCGAATTTTAGCTTAGCTCGATCAAATGCGAGCTGGCGATCTTTTCCCTGCAGGCCTTCAAAATCACGAAAGGGCTGTAGCGTGACAACTTGCAAACCAAAATCCCGAATCATGCTTGCAGCCTCTTTAATGCTGCCATCAAATGACACAAGATCATTTTCAAAAATCTCGATATGTTTAAAACCAGCTTGCGATATCGCCGATACCTTTTCGCGAAGAGTTCCACTTAAACATACGGTTGCAATAGACGGGTACATGGCAAGATTCCTGAAGTTGCTAATTGATTTGAGCAATATCTATTGCCGTATTTTGCTCGGCTGACTGTTGAATAGCTTCTACTACTTGCAAAGTTTTTACGCCTTCAAGCCCTGAAACCAGTGGTGTTGTTTGACCTGCTATCACCTGTGCAAAATGTTCAATTTGATTGACTAAGGGGTCGGACGAGACTTGCGGATAGGACGTTGCCGAGATCGGGTGCCACCAGCTTCGATCGCCCTCATGCGTCCACACCGTGAGATCAGGAATCGATAATGAGCCCTTGCTACCACCGATGGTTAAACAAGTTTGATTGGTAACTGGATAGGCAGGGTTTTCATTCGCGGTTAACTCCCAACTCCAAGGTGCAACAATGGAATCGGACACAGCAATGGTGCCAACAATGCCGTTGGCGAATGTTAAAACGGCCGCTGCTACATCTTCGTTTTCAAACCCTCTTAAGCTTTTAGTTGCTGCTGCCTGCACACGTGACACATCACCCAACAAGTAACGCATTAAATCAACATCGTGAACCAGGTTGACAGATATAGGCCCAGCACCTTTCTTTTTTCGCCATGGTGCAATATCGTAATAGTCGTCGGGTTTGTATAACCAACACGTGCCTTGTGCACTGCGTGGTTCGCCAATCTCACCGTCGGCAATCAAATCGTACGCTTTTTGAATAAGTGGGTTGTGTCGTCGATGATGACCGACCAAAATCGGAACATCGCGCTCTTCTCCGCGCTTAACCAAAGCATGCGCATCCATGGCGCTAACAGCAATTGGCTTTTCGATCAGGACCGCACAATCAGCATCAATACAAATTAGGCCTTGCTCTACATGCAACGGTGTTGGCGTAGATAAAATCACGCCATCTGGGGCACGGTCCCCAAACATTTCATCTAATGAAATATAAAAACGGGCATTGTTCTCTTGGGCTATTTTTCGCGAATCGTCGTTGGAATCGACGACCGCTGCCAACTCAACGCCAGCAGCTTGATGAATGGCCGCAATGTGTCTCACCCCTACCAGACCGGCGCCAACAACCGCTATGCGTGTCTGCTCAGTCATTGATTGAGCTCCACACAGGCGCAATGCGTGAGTGGAAGACGAGATTAATAGGCATAGGAAAATCCAAAATAAATGATATAGTTAAAAATATCCTATATTTTCCAGTTTGGGAAGCTCTAATCGGCATTTGCGTTACTCTCTGCTAAGATCGACTTCCCTGATTGGGCTTTTTCTTATCGTTTTGCACCCGGCTATAAATGTGTAACCGCTATGTCTAAATTTGCTGGAACCGTGGGCGCAACCGCTTATGAACAGATAAAAAGAGACATCATATTTGGTGTACTGAAACCAGATTCAAAGCTCAAGCTTGGCGACATGAAAGCGCGATACAAGGCCAGCGTATCGACTATTCGTGAAACCCTGTCGCGCTTAGCCAGCGATGGGTTTGTGATCGCGGAAGAACAACGCGGCTTTTTTGTGGCCCCAGTTTCCAAAGAAGACCTTGTGGAAATTGCCGAACTGCGCATATTGCTTGAGTGCACTGCTCTCAAAACATCGGTAGAACTTGGTGACACCGAATGGGAAGCAAATCTGGTCGCGGCTTATCATAAGTTACAGCTCATAGAGACCAAAATATTGGCAGGAGACGACGGCAATACCGAGCTTTGGAAACGCTATGACTGCGAATTTCACTACGCCTTGATTAGCGCATGCAATTCAGCGAATCTATTGTCGTTGCATTCAGTACTATTTGACAAGTACCTTCGCTACCAAATATTGGTGTTAACCAATCGTGGAACGGAAGCCGTGAAAGAGCATAAGACAATGTTCAATGCAGCACTAAAGCGAGATAGTGAGAAACTTCAAAAGGTGCTCACAACGCATATCACTCGTGGCTTAAAGCACGCGCTCAAAGCATTTGAAACCCAAATGTAAAAACTGCTGGTTTCGCTCGCAGTTACCAATATATACTGCTACAGCGGCTTTGGCCTTATTCAAATACAACTCACACAGTAATAGGTTTTGTCCATGAAAACTCGCACCATCGGTTCACTCACCGTTTCTGAAATTGGCCTTGGCTGCATGAACATGTCGATGGGCTATGGCAAGGCAGACGATAGCATATCAGCGCGATTACTTAACGAAGCGCTCGATGTTGGGTACACGTTTTTGGATACAGCCTTAGTCTATGGCTCTGGACATAACGAAGAGTTGATCGGTAAAACACTAGAATCGCGACGCAAGGAATTTATCCTCGCAACTAAATGCGGTTTATCACGCGATGGTATAAACGGCGACCCGGACCTTATCATTAAAAGCTGTGAGGACAGCTTGCGCCGCCTTCGCACAGATGTAATCGACTTATACTATTTACACCGTGTCGACCCCAACATTGCTATCGAAGAAAGCACGGGCGCTCTGTCTCGACTTGTTGAGCAAGGTAAAGTGCGAGAGATTGGGCTCTCTGAAGTTTGCAGCGCCAATCTACGCAAAGCTCATGCAGTGCATCCTATCGCCGCACTGCAATCAGAATACTCGCTATGGTCGCGCACTCCTGAACGCGGCATTCTTGATGTGTGTGATCAACTCGGTGTTGCGATGGTGCCGTTCTCGCCATTGGGCCGTGCATTTTTAACCGGCGCAGCAACCGACATTAGCACTATGGTTGACGGTGACTTGCGGACAACCATTGCCCGTCCACGGTTTGAACCCGATGCATTTGCTGAAAATATCAAACTACTAAGGCCGTTCGCAGAAATTGCCGAGCAAAACAACTGCACCATGGCGCAACTCGCCCTAGCCTGGTTACTACACCGAGACGGCAGCGTGCCTATTCCAGGCACTAAACACATTGAATATATGAAAGAGAATGCCGGTGCGTCGGGCGTGGTTCTTTCAGAAGAGACAGTGGCAACGCTTAACGAATTAATCAACGAAAAAACGGTTGTTGGTAATCGCTACAACGATGAACGCATGGCTGATGCCGATTCAGAGCGCGACTAACTATAAGACACGACGCGTTATCGGAAACAGTTCAATACCAAACTTATTGCTGATAAAGCCCCATATTCCCCGGGGCGCACGGATCATTATAACGATAGCCACAACGCCAAGTATCATCAGATAAAAAGTCCCTAAATCGGCGAGTGATTCTCGCAATAGAAAGAACAACAGGGTCCCAATAATGGGCCCTTCTAGTGTGCCTATTCCTCCTATTACCACAATAAAAATAACAAACGCAGTCCAATCATTTACGTTAAAGGCAGCGTCTGGACTTATACGAAGTTTTTGCAAAAAGATTAGTGCGCCAAGCGCTGCTGTGAGTGCTGCTGTTAATACATACACCAGAAATTTTGTGCGACTAATATTAATGCCCAACGATTCAGCTGCTTGCTCATTATCTCGGATTGCGGTTAACGCCAGCCCTTGCCTCGAGCGCAGGAAGGCAAAACTTATACTCACAATAAGTAGTACGAGGAATAACGCTGCCCAATAAACATAGCTTTCTCTATCAGAACGGCTTTGCGCGATCGACTTAACAACACTGACGGGTAAACTTGTTCCCGAACCCCCACCCAAAATAGTTATTTGCGCGGCACTCAAACGAAACACTTCCGCAACCACCCACGTTCCAATCGCAAAATATGCGCCGTGCAACCGAAACACAAGTAAACCAACCGGAACGGAAATAGCGGCTCCCAACAAAGCGATAACGGGAACGATCAATAACGGGTGAACATTAAAGTGGATAGCTAAGGCGAACAGTAAATACCCACCGAACCCCACATAGGCTTGCTGCCCGACGGACACTAATCCTGCATAACCAGCTAACAAGTTCCAAAGACAGGCCAGGCCCAAATACAAAAAGAACTCACCGAACAAACGAAGTTCAGCGCGACCAGCCCACCAAGGGGCTGCAACAAACAACACGACTGCAAGCAAAGCGACGATGAGAAAAATGGTGCTTGCGTTGGAACGCCGAGTAACAGTTACGCTCAATGCTCTACCCTCGGGAACAAACCTTTCGGACGAATCGCCAACACCAAAAGGAACGCGCAGTGACCAGCCAGTAGCTGCCAACCAGGGTTAATCTTCGCGCCAATACCTTGAGCCACACCCAGAATCACGCCGCCTATCAGCGTTCCCCACAAATTACCAAGCCCACCAATAATGACGGCTTCAAATCCAAAGATTAAGCGAGCCGGTCCACTGGCTGGATCGAAGGCAGTACGCATACCCAGGAAAATACCGGCGATAGCAACCACACTTAATGACAAGGCCATCGCCAAACCAAACACGTGCGCTTTATTCAAGCCCATGAGCTGCGCTATATCGGCGTTGTCCGACGTTGCACGAAAAGCCCGACCTATTGCTGTCTTGTAGAACAACCATTGCAAACCACCAATGACCGCAATTGCAACAACAAACATCAGTAGCGGTAACACACCAATATTGATAGAGCCAATCGAAATACTGGCTGTCTCCAACGGACCGCTCTGCAACTTTTGGGGGTCGGCACTGTAAACCTCCAACAAAGCGTTTTGAATAATGACTGATAAACCAAACGTGACCAACAATGGAGGAAGAATGTCATCACCCATTGTTCTATTAAGTAGTAAATACTGTAGCGCGTATCCCACCATCGCCATAATTGGTACAACGATTAATAGCGCGGTTAACGGATGTATGCCAATAGAGGCAGTAACCGTTAGGCCAAGAAAGGCTGCTAGAACGATGAGATCGCCATGGGCTATGTTGACAAGCCTCATAACACCAAATATTAATGACAGGCCAGCTGCGAATAGCGCATACAAGCCACCGATGAGGATGCCTTGAACTATGATATTAATCCAATCCATCCGTTAGTTCCCAAAGTAGGCTTGCACAATATCGTGTTGATCGGCGTTTGCGCTATCTCCGTTAAGCGTGACTCGGCCTTCTGATAAACAATAAAATCGATCGGTGTATTGCAGTGCTTTTTTGATGTCTTGCTCAACAATTAACGCACTGGTGCCATCACGCACAATTTCAGGTAGTGCGGTATAGATTTGTTTTATAACAATCGGCGCCAATCCTAAGCTGATTTCATCAAACAGAATAATTTCTGGGTTAGACATCAGCGCCCGCCCAATGGCGACCATCTGTTGTTGACCACCCGACAATGACGTTGATGGTTTATGCCTGTGTTCTGTCAACATTGGAAAGAGTTCGTACACAGAATTTAATTTCCACGGACCAGAACGAGCCGATTGAGCGCCAATTTTCAAATTCTCTTCCACGCTCAATGAAGGAAACAATTGACGACCCTCAGGTACCATGGCAATGCCAAGTTTCGCGACCTGATCGGCGCGTAAATTTCCGATCGACTGCTCTTTCCATTGAATCATGTGAGCTGGGCTAGACAAAAGCCCAGCGATAGCTCGCATGGTTGTAGTCTTACCCGCCCCATTCGCGCCAATCAATGAAACTGATTCGTTTTTGCCAACGGTGATGTCCAGACCAAACAACGCTTGGAAGTCACCATAGTGCCCTGTCAGCCCTTGCGTATTAAGCATCGGCATCGATACCTGTGTATATCTCTCTCACTTCGTTACTGGCCATCGTTATTTCCGGGTCGCCATCAGCGATGATTTGTCCAAAATCCAACACAACCAACCTATCGACAACAGCAAGCAGTGCATGTACAACATGCTCAATCCAAATAATAGTTACACCGTCGGCTTTGATATCTTTTATAGTTTGGATAAGTGATTGACATTCCTTGTCGGTCAGTCCGCCGGCTATCTCATCTAACAAAAGCAGCTTTGGCTGTGATGCCAATGCGCGTGTTAACTCAAGCCGTTTTCTCTCCAGCAATGTTAGTGAGCCTGCCAGAACGTTAGCCTTTTCAATTAAGCCAGTTTTTTCGATGGCATCAATTGCTGCGGCATCTGCAGCTTTTGCTGACAGCCCAGCTCCGTGTGCTGATGCAACTAAGGCGTTGTCAAACACAGACATCCCACTAAAAGGTTGCGGTATTTGAAATGAACGTGCAATACCTAAACGGCAACGCTTCGCGCTGGAAAACGAACTTATTGCCTGACCGTTGAATTGGATGCTGCCAGAATTGGGCGGGAATACGCCGGTTATCAGATTAAACAACGTTGATTTGCCGGCACCATTGGGACCGATAATGCCGACTGACTGCCCCTGAGGCACATCTAAGTCAATGTCGTTTGTGACGAGAACACTGCCGAAAGATTTCGACAGGTTCCGTATCGATAGCAACTGCTGCATAGCAAGCTAGAAATCGTAGATAGAAATCAGCCCAAGAGTTTCAACTCTCCGCCCACCGGTATTTGCGGTGCATTGGCGTTAGCAGTTACCACAAGCTCCATACCAGCATCAGATCTTTGCCATTGCCCTGCCACCAACGGTGTTTTAGTCACGTTCTTAACCGGACCCTTTGACCAATCAACATCGCCAACAATGGTTGACATTTTTGTTGATGAGATAGCAGACACAATTGCCGCGGGGTCTTCTAAATCTTCGGCGCGTGATACAACATCTTTCACCACCTCGAACAGCGCGTGCTTAAACCCTATGGGTTGCGTCCAAGGCCTGCCAGTCTCTTTGGAGTAGCCAGCTGACAAGGCTTTTGCAGAATCGCCCGTCAAAGATGAGGAAAATGGATGATTAGGTGACCACCATATTTCTGAGGTCAAACCATCACCTCGATCGCCTAAAGATTCAATGACAGATGGGAACAATAAGGCTTTACCTATCGTGACTATTTTGGGAGCGAAGTTTTGTTGAGCTGCTTGTGACCAGAACGTAGCGAAGTCAGGTGGAATCATATTACCGGTCACGATCTCACAGTTGTTCTCTTTAAAAGCAGATATGTAACTAGAGAAATCATCTGTCAGGGGTTGGTATCGACCTGGGTCAACTAAAGAATAACCATCTGCCGCTAGGGGCTTGGGCAGACCTAGCTCTGCATCACCCCATGCATTTCCGTCCGCATCGTTAGGGAACAACCCAGCCACGCTCTTAGCAACCCCATCCACGTTCCACAAATCTAAAAAGGAAGCGATAACATCTTCTAACCCCCAGAAGAAGTGATAGGTATATTCGAAGCCTTCAGCAGGGTTACCATTGCGACCAAAGAAGTATGGCTGCCAAGGGCAATCAGTCGTTATGCAAGGCACTTCATTAACTTCGGCTTGGTCAGCGACAGGGTTCGTAGTATCAGGAGTTGATGCGGCAACAATAATATCGACTTCATCACCGAGTATTAAATCAGCCGCCACTTCAGCTGCTCGATTGGGGTTTGATTGGCTGTCTTTGGAGATTATTTCAATGTCGTACTTCTTACCATTGTTCTCGACACCGCCAGCGAATGCAGCTTGAATTCCCTTTAAAACAAAATCATCCGCTTCTGCGAAACCAGCCAGTGGACCTGTTCGTGGGCTAACATGACCCACCCTTATAACTGGATTTGCCGCATAGGCTTTCGTGTGCCTAAGTATGGCGGGTGCGGCAATGGCTGCCCCGATTCCCTTCAAAATCGTTCTTCTGTTATTTATAGGTCGCATATCTTTCCTCCAATGGTTACCCTATGTAAGCATAAATAGCGCGTCGGATTCAATAGATTGCTTCTTCGTACAACCGCAATGCCACTAATAATTTAAGGAAAAAGCACCCCATTTCCACCATACAAACCAATACAGCTAACTGGCGCTCCATCATCACCGCGTCTTCGATATTGTCCTTGGCGCTACTCGGCGATGCTTTGCTCTACGCGGTGCTGCCGGCGTATGCAGAACAGTTTGGCCTGTCTTTGGTTTGGGTGGGTGTGATGTTGTCGGCTAATCGCATTGTTCGTGTGTTTGTGTATGGACCCATCGCACGTCTGACCCAAATCTACGGTGTGCGCACTATGTGCATTACAGCTGCTGTGATGGGCGCGGTATCAACTGCGTGGTATGGCGTAGCCCAAGGCCCGGCCAGCATGCTACCCGCGCGCATTCTTTGGGGGCTAACCTACGCAACATTGTTACTGGCCACTTTATCCTACGCAATAGAAGCGCGAGAGAGCGCAGGTACCCGAGTCGGCGTGGGCCTCGCAATACAACGCACCGGCCCTATCTTCGCTTTGTTGTTGGGTGCCTGGCTCGTTGGCAAAGTCGGGCCCAACAATGTGTTCTTGATAATTGCGATACCATCTGCACTGGCTATCCCTTTGGCTTTCACCCTGCCGCGGCATGTTAAAGCCAAAGTAAAAAAAGCGAAACCAACTTCATTTGCGAAACCAGCACCGATTGATCTA